>NC_004193.1:423229-743959 GCF_000011245.1 Oceanobacillus iheyensis HTE831 | reverse complement strand
TCTTCATCTTTAACTGTGGCACCTGCGTTTTCAAGGTCTTTTCTCACAGAAACAAAGCTAGTTAATGTTTTACCTTTGAGCAAGTCCGTTTCCACTAAGAATTGAGGACCGTGACAAATCGCGAACACTGGTTTATTGTCTTTCATAAATGCTTTTGCAAATTCTCCATTTTTCGGATCAATGCGAAGTAAGTCTGGAGAGAATCCACCTGGTACTAATAATGCGTCATAAGCAGATGGGTCTACATCGTTAATACCTTTGTCTGCTTCAATTTTATCTCCATTTTTACCATTAATCGTTTTATTTCCTTCATTACTAATAATGTCTACCGTATGGCCTGCTTCTTTATAAGCTTTAACTGGATCAGTTAATTCGATTTCTTCCACCATATCTGTAACTAATACTGCAATGTGTTTACTCATGTTTAACTCATCCTTTCATTATTAAAGGTAATCCTTCAAGACCTATGAGTAGTGTACCCGAATTTTTACTGTTGAAACATCTGCACCCAACCTCGTACACTATTTATAAACCAAACTTCGTCAACACTTTCTAATTCCGACTTAGATATGATTCTTTCCTTTATTTTCTTCTGTTCAATTAGTTGTTGACGAAAAGTGCCAGCAAGTAATCCAGACTTTACGGGAGGAGTCCAATATTCTTCTTCCACTTTTACAACAAGATTTCCCATTGTAAATTCCGTTAACTCTTCTTTATCATTCCAGAGTAAAATATCAAACGCATTTCCTAATTCTTCTCGAAATTTTTCATACATCTTACGAAAGGTCGTCTTATGATAGTAATATGGGTTATTCTTATCTATTGGACTTACAGCAAGTTGAAATCGGTAATTTGTTTTTTCATTTATCAATGAAATAGGTGTGGAATTAATTTTAATTTCTCCGCGTTTATTGACTAATAATCGAACTCTATACACTTGATGTTGATTAAAGTTTTCTTCCGCATACTCATATAATTTTTGTTTTATTTCTTTTATAGATAGGGAGTAGTTAAAATATTCAGCGGATTTTTTTAATCGATTTAAGTGATTACTTATTAAATAAAAGTTCCCATTCTCATATTTCATTGTCTCTAGCAACTCAATATCTGTCTCATTTAAAGATTTGAGTATTTCTGCCTTCGCCCAAGCCTCTTCATATTCAGCCTCTGGAACAGAGTCCCAAGTAATACCTCCACCAACACCGTAAGAAATTGTGTTTTGTTCCGTATCAATCACTGCAGTACGTATCGCTACATTAAAAAGCGCCTCTTGATTCGGTGTAATATATCCAATACTTCCGCAATAAACTTCTCTCGGGGTGTTTTCAAGTTTTTGAATAATTTGCATTGTACTTTGCTTTGGCGCACCTGTTATCGACCCACATGGAAATAATGCTTTAAATATATCTATTATCCGGATGTTTTCTTCAATTTCTGCAGTAACTGTAGATGTCATTTGAAATACAGTAGGATAACTCTCAATATTAAATAGTTTTGGTACAGTTACAGTACCTTTTTTAGCAATTTTAGAGATATCGTTTCGTAATAAATCTACAATCATTAAATTTTCAGCTTGATCTTTTACCGATTCCGTTAGTAATTGCTTATTCCGAATATCCTCTTCAGCAGTTTTGCCACGTTTCATTGTACCTTTCATTGGTTTCGTTAGTAACTTTCCATTCTTTAATTGAAAAAACAACTCTGGAGATGCTGATACAATACTATATCTACCTAGCTGTAAGTGAGCGCAATAATTTGCTTGTTGAGCTTTACTTAATTTTTCATATATATCATGATCACTAACCTCATCACCTGAATGTAAACGTACGGTATAGTTAACTTGATATGTATCACCTTGTGCTATAGAGTTTTTGATAGATGATACTTGTTTTAGATATTTTTCTTTAGAAGTAGACATCTCCCAATCGAATCGCTGGGATAATCGCGGGTACTCCAGTTCATCTACTATATTTAAAGGTTCTTTATAGATCCCCATCATAATTAACGGAAGCTCAAAGTCATCCGATGTTTTCAGATTAGCATCAAAACCTTCTCCTGCTTCATAAGAGATATACCCACCTGCATAATATCCTTGATGTATATAGGCTTCGATTTTTTCCATAGCAAAGATTACTTCAGATTTCGCATTAGCGACAATCATATCAACGGGATCTGAAAAAACTAATCTTTTCTTTTTCTGTTCATCAAATGCAAAATCAAATATCAATTTTCCTTCTTGTTGCATCGTTTCTGCGCTCCTTGTAATTAGCATAATGAGTAAGGAAATTATGAAGTAATATTTCACCATATTCTGTCCAAATAGACTCTGGATGAAATTGCACACCCTCTATTGGGAATGTGGTATGTCGAACTCCCATTATCTCTCCGTCTTCTGATACAGATGTAATCACTAACTCTTCGGGTAATGAAGTTCGTTCAATCACTAATGAGTGATACCGTGTTACTAAATAAGGAGAGGGTATGTCCTTAAATACCGTTTTAACATCATGAGATATAGTTGACCGTTTTCCATGCATTGGGGTGGTTTTTATAATATTCGCACCAAATGCTTGTCCAATTGCCTGATGTCCAAGACAAACTCCTAAAATTGGTATTTTATCATGAAAAAACGTAATCACGTCTAAGGTAATCCCTGCTTGATCCGGATTATGCGGTCCCGGTGATAATAATATATAATCAGGATCTAACTCAGCGATTTCCTTAATAGTAATTTGGTCATTTTTAATTACCATTAACTCAATCGAAAGTTTCTCCAAATAATGTACAAGGTTATATGTAAAAGAATCGTAGTTATCTATAATTAATAGCATTTTTTTCTCCTATTGCTTCCATCTCAAATTTCATTTTAACTATAGCATAGACTGCAGTTTAACAGTTATAAATAAGATTACGAAAGAGAATCTCTCTATTGATGTTAGTATTTACGTTTTGACTTACTTTATAATTTTTCTTCTTGTACTGGCTTCCATTTATCGTCAAAGGAGTTAATTATTTTTAATAAGTCATTTTCCCCTTTAATTGCATAATGATTATCATGTGTATCCATATCCAAGATTCCTTCATCATTTACTGTAATCGTATAAGTTTGATCTTCATCACTTAATAGAAGTAGATAACCGCTATGGGTAAATTCATCTGTCTTTTTCAATTTCATATTTTTTGATGCCTGGAGTAATTTATTAATATTTTGTTTATCAGATAGAACAATTTCACGTGGCTCTCCAGAGGGTTTAATCTCATAAATCGTAATTTCATTTATTTCTGTTGAATCATTCAATCCGTCCGGTAAAACGTGTGCAAACGTTGCCTCAGGAGTATTCACTTTAACCATTACAATCCCTATAGTTAACACTATCATAATTCCGATTATCCATTTTTTCATATGCTTCTCTCCTCATGGTGTAATTCTTGTTGTGTTTTCCAATTTCATGGCTATCCAAAAAGTGGATACTAAATAGAATGTTTTTCTACTTTAAACTGCTTTACTAAATCGACCCCCCAGCGCTAACTTATCCAAAAAATTCGCTTATGCTTTCTCTTTTATGTCGTATCCCATTCCCATTCTATTGTTCCTCTTCCATACGGCATTTTCAGCTCATAGGAGTAGCCCTCCCCAGAGAAGGACAGTTTTCCTTTATCTCCTTAAAGCTTAAATCTAGCCATTACCAAAAGCACAAAGAGACCGGAACATAATTATTCATGCAAAAGATAAATCTGGATGATTTGCTTTTGAAACTCGCTTTTAGAAATATACAATTTCAAAAGAATCTCCGTATATTTCTTACGCCATATTCTGGCTTTCATCCGTCTTTTGACCAAATTTTTTGTTATGTCGCAGCCTCTTTGTGGGGTACGTTTAAACTTTTCGGTTATTTGTTGCTTCTATATCTTGTTCAATTTCATAAATGATACGTTTAAGCGATTCACACTTGTTGAACAACAATCGGTTAACTATTTTCATCATATAAAGCTCTGTCTTGGTTGAAAAATTATTTTGGAGTATAATTTTCATAAATTTCAACCTATCGCATTTTAGTTTCTATTATACTTCATATAACTTCTTGTTTTGAATCACAAATTGCTTAGTTGCAACCTGATTAATAAATGTTTGGTCATGCGAAACAAATACAATCGTCCCAGGGTATGCATGAAAGAAATTCTCAAGAGCCTGGATGGTAGGAATATCTAAGAAATTTGTTGGTTCATCCAGTATTAAAATATGAAATTTCCCTAGAAATAAATAGCTTAATTGGAGTCGTATTGATTCTCCTCCACTTAGTTGATTCAACTTTTTTCTTAAGTCATTTCCAGAGAAATACATAGAATGAAGTACACTTCTTAAAAATCCTTCCTCATATTCTGTTCGTTTTTGCAAAAATTCCAGCACAGTCTCATTAATCTCTCTCTGATAACCTAGCTGTTGAAAATAGCCAAATGTAACTTTAGGCGAAATGTCCAAAGCATGCCCGCGTTGTACAATGTGCTGAAGTAATGAACTTTTTCCTACTCCATTCCCACCGGTAATTGCTATATTTTCACCAAGCGGAAATTGAAATCTTGCTTCTTCCAATAAGACTTTATCTCCTGCTTGTAACGTTAATTGGTCACCTATAATCGGAAATTTATTGTGCAAGTCCAGTGCTTTTGACTTATAGAAGTTTATTGGGTTGCTTGATTCAGGAGCTCTAACTTCCTCTAATTGATCTATTCGTTTTTCAATAGCTTTAGCACTTTTTTGCATCGCTTTTTGCGTAGCATCTTTTGACTTTGTTGCAAACATCCGATTAACCCCTTCTTTTGCCCGAACATTTGCTTTATCACCTTTCATCATTTTAGTTGCCTTTGAACGCTTTTGATCAGCAGCTTTTTCTAAACGAGACTTTTCCTTTACATATTGATAATGAGCTTCTTGTTGTTGCTCGAACTCAAGCTGTTTCTGTTTTTCGTATTCCGTATAATTACCTGCATAAACAAAAACACTGCCATCATGAATTTCCCAAATGGTCGATACTAATTGATCTAGTAAAGTACGATCATGACTTACTAATACTAGTGCACCATAATAATATTCCAGTTCAGATTGTATAAATGCCACTCCGTCTTGATCTAGATGCGTCGTTGGCTCATCAATAAATAAAGCTTCACGATACTCTGATAAAAGTTGTGTTAATTTCAAACGAGTTTGCTCCCCTCCACTTATGGAATCTAATTGAGAGGGAACATGCAATTTTCCTAGCAAAGCAGGATCTTCATTTCCGGTTAAATGTAAATCAGGGGCTTCCATTTGTTCGAAATAGGCATAACTTGCGTGTTGGTGCACAATGCCTTTATTTGGTTTGATTTTTCCAGCAAGTAACTTTAATAAGCTGCTTTTTCCCGATCCATTCTTTCCGACAATACCAATACGATCAAATTGATGGATGGCTAAACGGTCAATTTTTAAAATTTCTTTATCTAAATAAGTTAATTCAATATTTTCTAATTCAAAACTAATTCTTTCCATTGATAGCTACCTCCGAAATAAATTTACTTCGTATCGATAGCTAGTTCATCGATACGAGCTTGATTAAATGGTTAATTAAGACAAGCTCGTAATGATCAAAAGAATAATAACATATACATATTTATCCTCCTATACACAAAAACACAGGTACTCTACCTGTGTTTTTGTGTATAGGAGAATAAATAACGATAGATAAAAAGACAGCTTAATAATCAGCTGTCTCCTCAATAATTGAGAATCTATTATAAGATGAATACATTTTGTAAAAGACAGACTACTCCCATTTACTCTCCTAAAAAACACAGGTAGAGCTTGAACATATTCAGTTACTTGTTCAAATTCTTTGGGGAACGTAATCTAATTGAATTCATCTTTATTAATTCTCCTTCCGCACTTCCTATTATGAAGTTAATTATAGCGGTGCGATATATTATCGTCAATATCATAAATCATAAAATACATGTTCCTACTCATTCACCTTTTACTTCTTCTTTTAATAACTGTCGATCATACATCTTAAAGAAAGGATAATAGATTAACATTGCTACGATTATATTTACAATCATTAAAATAAGTCCACTGAATTCCCCTGTCGTAAGTAGACCAGAAAATGGTGCTGGAGTGGTCCATGGTACGATTACATATGGTTTGCCTACCAGTCCTATAGCCATTGAAACGTAAGTAATAATTCCAACTGTCAAAGGAGCGAGAATAAAAGGAACCATTAATATCGGATTCATTACCACAGGAGCTCCAAATATCGTCGGTTCACTAATATTAAAAAGGCTTGCACCAATTGATCCTTTCCCTACATTTTTCAAGTGTCTTGATTTTGAGAATAACAAAAATAGTAGTGTTAAGGCTAAAACCATCCCAGATCCACCGACCGCCCACCAAATAGCCATAAAAGGTTGGCCAATAATATGAGGCAATTCTTCACCTGCTTGATGAGCAGCTACATTTTGTTCAGTTAGACTATACCAAATCGGGGCCATAACACTTGCAACAACCGATATACCATGAATTCCAAATGCCCATAATAAATGAATTAATATAATGGCTACCATTGCACCCCAAAAACTAGCACCAAGCATTTCTAATGGTTGCCTTAAAACCGTCGCAACAATATCATGCAAAGATAGCTCCCACCAATGCGCTAGTAATACATCTATGCCAAATACAATAGAAATAATAACTGCACCAGGTATTAATGCAGTAAATGCTCTCCATACAGATGGAGGGACGGTATCAGGCATTCTTATTACTAATTTCCTTCGATCGAAAAACCGAAATACTTCTACCGTGAAAATAGCTAAAACAATCGCAATAAATAGACCTTCACTGCCCATTAAATTCAATGGTATATTCCCATCTTCCGTTAATGGTGTAGCTACAAAAAATGCCGATATAGCAAGTACACCTGCAGACAATCCATCCATTTTATAACTCTGGGCCAAGCTATAAGCAATGGAAAATACAGCGACCAAACCTAATAACCCGAATGTTGCATTCACTGGAATACTCAATGTTGCAGCATATTGTGACATAAACTCAGCCCACGATTTAATTGGTGGTGAAGAAATAATTAAAAAAATACTTCCGATAATCAATAATGGCATAACTGCTATAATTCCATCACGGATTGCCTTTAGATGCCGTTGCTCTGCAAGTTTTCCTGCCACTGGCATGAAATACTTTTCCATAAATAGTTGAAACTTTGTCACCAAAATACCCCCCTTTTGAAAATGTTTTCAAATGGTTAATAGTTCTCCTGAAATTTACAAGCTTGTATTCTATGCATATGAATGTATAACTACAGGAATTCTTAAATTTCTGTTTTTACCAAAACTAGCATTCCAGTTCACAAAAGTGGAAACAATCACTTTAAAAATAAGTCAGGAGATTTCTATTAAACAACCTTTGAATCTAATATAAATCGCTTAAGAACAGTTAATTCATGTTTTTAAATTTCATGATAGGAAAACATTCAAAAACACAATTTTTGCGTATATTGTAATATATAATCTGAATTTTTAAATATAAAAGGAGGAAGGTATTCAAAATGTATATCATTTTAGCGGATTAATATGAAATGAATAGAGTTAAAAAGATTTAAAACAGTATTATATTAGAGAATTCGCTTTCCAAAGTAATTATTTAAGGCAGAGCTATTTTCCAGAGTAATATAAAGAAATGGCATCGGGGATAGCTTTGTATTTAAAATTTAGCAAAAAGAACAATTAAATAAATAAAAGCTTTCTCTGCTTAAGTGCGGAGAAAGCTTTTATTACAATTCTATTAGGGGATCTGTTTTCTTTTCTTCTTTTAGAGAAGTTTCCTGTACTTTACCTTCTGAATATGGAAGTGTAGTAAATGGAATTCCGACTGCTTGTGCCGTATTTTTCTCATACGATACCAAATCTTCCTTCGTCACTTCTGATAATTTTGTCTTACCCATTGCACGAATAGCGACTTCTAACTCTTCAATAGTTGACTTTAGAAAATTGGTAGCATTTTTTGCGCCTTCTTCTCGTACAAATTTATCTCTATACTTGCCATCACTCCACACCACTTGAGTAGGCGGTTCAAAAGGTACTGCATCTAATACTTGTTTATGAGCTACTGTAAATAACATCACAGAACCTAGATATACTGCATCAGCGCCTAACGCTAACGCCTTTAAATATTCTCCTGGTGTAAACATTCCACCAGATATGATAAGACTGATTTCATTTTTTTTATTTATTTTTTCTAAATGATTAACCGCTCTAATTAAAGCATGTAAAGTAGGAATCCCAAAATCATCTGTTAATAATGGAGCAGCACCATATGTAGCTGCTTGACCACCATCTACAGCTATATAATCGACTCCAATTTCTAATAAAGCATCGATATCATCTTCTATTTTTCCTCCAGCTCCCACTTTGGCTCCAATAGGTACACCACCACTAATGTGACGAAGCTCTTCTACTAAATCTTTTAAATCCTTCATTGTTTGATTTTCAAAAAAATTATTATGAATCACAGCATCCTCATCATCTTCTAATCCCATAACTTTTCTAGCATGACCTTGTAAATCCCTGGGAATAATTATATCCCCCATTCCAAGTATTGCACCCTGACCGAATTTTAGTTCGATCATTTCTGCCTTCTTAAACAACTCTTCCTCTTTTGACCATCTTGCCTTTCCAAACTGCAATATGTAATTATCGGCGCCATCTATCTCTTCGTCTAAGATTCCACCTTCACCCGAATTAATAGCAATACCAACATTATTTGCAGCATCCATTAATGCAAGACGTACATTCTTAGATAACGCAATTCCATAAGCCATTCCACTAATCATAAACGGTGCATTAATTTCCAGTGGCTTTTTTGCTTTTGGTCCAATTGTTACTGATATATCTACTGATACATCATGATCTGTTGGAAATTTCGCAGCTTGAGCAGGGATAAACGTAATACTTTCAAAGTGTGGCCATTGCCTTGTAGATCCTAACGGACGGTGTAATATCTTACCAAACTCTGCACGCAAATTATTTTCAAGGGTAGTTTGAATACCCATATGTTTAAATCCAGCCATCATTTCAATTAGATTTTCTTGATATTGATCAGACATAATAATAGAACCATACTTTTTTGTCATCTTTTTCATTATTTTACGCCAACTTAACAGCATAACTATGGATCCTAAAATTACGATACAAAGCAGTATTAAAATAATTATATCTACCATATCCTATATATTTCCTTCCTTAACCAGCTAATTTATACGAAAAATTACTGATCTTTTGATTTTGATTGCTGATCTTCTTCTTTTTTCCATTTTGGGTCGGTTATTTGATGGTATTTAGAATTAAGATAATTTATAGTTATTGGAACTATAAACGATAATACTAAGCAAATTAATGCAATATTATTTAACCTTTCGCTAATAAAATCCATCAAGAAACTACCTCCTAATCCGTATCCACTGAATTTCCTGTCTCTCTTATATCAATATTTACTGATAAGGTTATTTCCACATCTTTGAAATAATTTTCTCCGTAGTCCCAATTCTTTTCAACTTGCTTCCAAATCTTCGGCTCCTTAGTCTTCAGATGTTCACCAAGTCCTAGGATATCAGTTTCGTACTCATCTCTAACTTGTTCTATTGTGCCTGTTATTAGGCTCTCCACTCTTTTTTTTAATGAATCTTCCAATTTTTTCATGTTTTTATGAGCAAAAAAATCTTCTGAATAAAAGGTTTCCACTAATTCAGCATCTAAAGAAGTTTCAAACTCAAAGTGAAGATTTTCAGGGTCTTTATTTTTTAATTTTATCTTTGTTGTCCCATCTGGAATATGAAAAGTTGCAAAGGATCCATCATATTCAGCTGTAATAGCGCCGTTATACATCGGTTGTATAAGCATATAACCATCTACATTTTCATTTTTTAAAGCCCCAACCATTTTTGAATTTTCCCCACTAAAAACAGCTAGACCATCTAATTCAACACCAGTTGAAGACCCTTTTGTAGTTAATAATGGCAAGGTAAAACTTCTCTTTCGTAAAAAATATTGTTGCATATTTCCAAATCGTTGTGGATCTCCTCCAACTAAACGATAATTCCCAACAATGAGCTGCGTTAAATATTGAGAAGGCATTTTTACATCTTGTGGCTCTATGTTTAGTAATTCACCAGCAGACCCTTCCGCTATCGATAAAATAACTTCTCTATTCATCCGTTTTTCACGCATGAATATATCCACTACATCTGCTAATTCAAACTCGTCTTTTACGACTTCGTCAGAAATAACAACAACCTCAATATGACTACCATCTAATTTTCTATCCTCTTGTCTTTCAATGATATCGCCTACTTCATAAATCGTTCTCCCCTGTTCCACAATATTTCGATACCCTTTGCCGGAACCACTAGAAGCTGGTAATATAATCAGTCCACTAGGTACCACTATTTGTTCGGTTACATTTAATATGTTATTGGTATTATCGTTAGTGAGATCAATCGCAATTCCCGATACAAAAGCTCTTTCCTCCAACTCTAAGCTGTCCCAGCAACCTGCTAAAAGAAGAAGAGAACTAATTAAAATGCTACCTAGAAACTTTTTCATTGTTTTATCTCCTGTTTTTTCTTACGTTTGAAAAAATACATCATATTTAAAGTCATTATCGTTAGTACTGTAAGGATAATGGATGAGTAGCCTACAATAGAGGCATATAACCCAAGTTGATAATAATTAGCCGGTAATATAGATAAAGAAAAAATAATCGGGCAAATTCCAAACGTTATATATTTTTTATTCGCTTTCGGAAATAAATCGGTAATTATCATCACGCTAACATCATAAGCAAGAATACAAGTGAGAAATATGGTAGTAATCCATATAACATAATATAAAGATTCAATTCGATCTAGAAATCCTGCTGAATGAATGGTGTTGGCAAGCTCCACTAATGGATAGATAGTATTAGCTGTCGTAACATTTCCTAATACAGCAATACAAGCCAGATATATTGATACATATAATATCACTACAACTGAGACACCTATGGCTGCACTTTTAGGGCCCTTTTTGGGATCTCTATTTAATTTCATATAAAATAATAAGATAAATCCACCTGTATATGACAAAATCCCGTTGGGAAGCTCTTTTATATACGTCTTCCAATCCGTAGTAAAAACCGGTAGAAGATGATCAAAATCACCGAATGGCAATGACATGAAGACTAACACAATTGTTGCAATAATAGAAAAGGCCATAAACCCAAAACACATACGAAACATTGCATTTCTACTACCCGACACTGCATAAACAATAACTAATAGAAATGCTAATACAACCACTTCTGTTGGTGTGCGATCAAAAAGATAATGTTGTGATATATCTGCAATAAATGCTAATTCATACCCTACTATAAACCAGCAAACGATAATATAAAGAACCGATATAGCAATTGCTACAGGTCGACTTAGCAAAAAAGATGCATAATCTAAAAATGATTGATTAGGAAATTTAGACGCTATATTTGCAATCACCCATGTAATCATAATGGATAAGATTCCTGCAGTAAGTAACGTTACCCATCCGTCCGCTGCCTCAGTCTTACTCGCTAACAAACGTGGATAGGTTAAGATCCCCACTGCAACAACCATACTCAAAACCGAAAC
This sequence comes from Oceanobacillus iheyensis HTE831, assembly GCF_000011245.1. NCBI lineage: Bacteria > Bacillati > Bacillota > Bacilli > Caryophanales > Bacillaceae > Oceanobacillus > Oceanobacillus iheyensis. The sequence goes on along the minus strand of NC_004193.1, from coordinate 732,263 downwards.
ACCAATGGTTACATTTGAAATTTTTCCATCCGTATAATTTACTGTTCTCATTAATTTTTCCGACCTTTTTTCGGTTGATTTAAGTTCTGCAAAAAGTTATCACGCTTTGTTAAAATAGTAATTGGCGCACGGATAATAATATCGGATATATCTTTTTTCATCATCGGCATTAACGGAACACTGTATGGTACACCAAAACTTTTTAGGTTTGTAATATGAATAACCATTACAATTAAAGATAGAATCAGCCCGTAAAGTCCGAGTACTGCAGAGGCGAACATTACACCAAATCGTATTGCGCGAAAACTAATTGCTACACTATAATAGGGAACACAAAAACTTGCAATAGCTGTTAATGCTGTCACAATAACGATAATCGGACTCGCAATTCCTGCATTTACAGCTGATTCCCCAATTACTAAACCTCCAACTATACTAATAGTTTGGCCAATTACTTTTGGCAGCCGTATAGCAGCTTCTTGAAGCATCTCAAACACCATAGCCATTAATAACACTTCAACAGCTGCATTAAAAGGCATACCTTCTCTACTAGCCGCAATAGAAAATACTAAAGATGTAGGCAGCATACCAGGATGAAATGATACCAAAGCAATATAAATTCCTGGCAAAAATAATGCAATGATACATGCAATAAATCGCAATACACGCAACAAAGATGCCATTATCCAACGTTGGTTATAATCTTCCATTGATTTCACAATATCATTCAGAACAATTGGGCCAATGATACAAAAAGGAGTACCATCTACTAAAATTACAAATTTCCCATGTAACATTTCAAATGATGCTTTATCTGGTCTTTCTGAGCTAATCATTTGAGGAAAAGGTGATAGGGAACTATCCTCGATCCATTGTTCAATTTGTGCAGAATCCGTTACATATTCCGTATCTATAGATTGAATTCTTCGTATTACTTCCTCTAAAATATCAGGATTAATTAAATCCTCTATATAACAAAGCACGACCTTTTGTTTTGATCTCGATCCGATCTCAAAGCTTTTATAACGCAATTTCGGATCTCTTAAATCTCTTCGAATTAAAGATAAATTCACCTCTAGATTTTCGATAAACCCGTCTCGTGGACCATGAATTAATGTTTCTGATTGAGGCTGTTCCACAGAGCGTTCCTTACCACCAGAAGAACCGATGACTAAAGCCATCTTTTCACCATCAATAAAAAATACAGTTTGTCCATCTAAGATATAATCAATAATCTTATCCATATTCTCCGTTTCTTCAATTGAAGTTATGGATATTACCTCTAACTTAATGTTCTCTATTAGATCGACTTCAACATCTTTTAAATTTTGTTGAAGGTTTTGGATAATATTATTATTAATAAGTGTTTCATCGGTTATTCCGGAAATATAGGCAATACCACAGTTTGTATTCATCTTACCGACTTTGATATTACGTAAATTTAAATCGTCTGGATTACCGATAGATTGCTTTATATTTTGAAGGTTTGTACTTAACTTACTTGATATCGATAATTCCGTTTTTGCAGGCCGCTGTATAGAAGTAGCACGTTTTTTATCTAATTGCTGATTTTTTAACTTAGATAGTATAGATCTTTTCAACGCGATACCCCCAAACATCTAGTATTTTTCTTTTACCATTCCACAGAACAGGTTAATTATTCACTACAGGATGACCGAATTAACTAATTTTACTTGAGTAATCCTATCTCTCCCCCTATAGATTAGATGAACACTTATTGTTAAAAATCAACCTTTGGATCTAACCCTCCTACCTACTTGGGTCATTTGACTTATATTGTCTGTCTTTTATTGAAAATAGTGATCAATACGATATAATTGAAAACTATATTTATGTATTTTTCTGATTTTAGTCTTTAAATATTTACGTAGGAGGTAGGATATGGAGGACAAAAAAGATATTTCACAACAAAGAAAACATTCTAGATGGGTGATGCCTGATACGTATGTTATCCTGTTTTTAGTATTGCTAGCAGCTTATATTGCGACATTTATTATTCCATCAGGTACTTTTGATCGAGAAAGTGTTGATGGTGTCGAAAAGGTTATTCCTGGAACTTATCAGTCGACTGATGGAAATTCATTAGGTTTTCTAGATTTTTTCAACGCGATACAAACTGGTATGGTATCTTCTGCAGACATTATATTCTTAATATTGTTTACTGGTGGAATGTTTGAAATCATTGAACGTTCTGGAGCCTTACGGGGTGTGATTAATCAAGCTGTAAGACTTACTCGTGGAAATGAATTTTGGCTAATTGCAACTGTATCCACTATCTTTGCACTCGTTGGAGCTGTCGGTGCAGTAGCAAATGCTGTAATTGCTTTTGTAATGGTTGGCGTCATTATTGCGAGAGCATTAAAGCTTGATCCAATTGTTGCTATCGCTATAACGTTTGGAGCTAATTTCGTAGGATTTAGTGTTGGATTTTTAAATCCTTATACTGTTGGTATAGCACAAGATATTGCGGGGCTACCGCTATTTTCCGGAGCATTATTTCGAATAATTATATTTATCTTGATGCTAACAATAACAATTGCTTACACGTGGCGGTATGCAGAGAAAATCATGCAAAATAAAGAGATGAGTTTAATAGGAACATATGAAGCAGACGATGAGATGGACAGTTTAAATGCTCCTTTTACTACAAGGCATAAGTTATTATTAGGTTTTGTAACGCTTAGTCTAGGCTTTTTCGTATACGGATCGATTCAACTAGAGTGGACAATAAATCATATGTCTGCATTCTTTATATTTATCTCACTTGGTTCTGGGATTATTGCAGGAATGCATTATAATACTATAGCTGAAACATTTTTACATGGAGCTAGAAATCTTGTTTATGGAGCACTAGTAGTAGGTTTAGCGAGATCAGTAATTGTTGTATTAGAAGAAGCAATGGTTATTGATACGATTGTATATGCATTATCCGTACCTCTTGAAAATTTATTACCAGTATTTTCTGCTATTGGTATGTTTATTTCGAATTCATTGCTTAACTTTTTAGTCAATTCAGGTAGCGGACAAGCAATGATAGCAATGCCACTTCTATCTCCATTAGCTGACATGATTGGGGTAACTAGACAAGTTGCTGTTCAATCTTATCAATTTGGGGATGGACTCACTAATTTAATCTTTCCTACGTCAGGAATTCTTATGGCTAGTCTTGCTGTAGCTAAAGTACCTTATACAAAATGGCTAAAATGGGTATTCCCTCTATTTCTTATATGGCTAGTAATTGCAATTATAGCTTTAATAATAGGAGTTCTCATTGAATGGGGTCCTATGTAGACAGTAAAACACATCATTCCCATTAAAATATAATCATTCCTGAATAAATAGTTAGGTGTAATTACCTAATTATTTATTCAAGCTAGTTGATATCCTTCAATATATACCGATATAAGAATATATAAACAACTAAATTAGCGAGGAATGATGAGTAATGTCATTTAAGATTCCTCCCTACACTTCAAAGTACAAATTAATTGCTACTTACCGAAGTAATGGGGATACCTGGCTTGCCATGTTAATCGATGAAGAGCCATTAAATTTTAAATGGAATGATATTGAAAGTATCCAGGATTTAGAGTTAAAAAATTATCTATATTCATTGCAATCCGAAATAGAGGCAGGAACATATGAAGTAGAAAATCACTAAGATTTAGGACACAACAGTGAGGTTTAACTTTTTATACGGAGCAGCAAGATTTATTTCAAAAAAATGAAAGGAAAATGGAAGATATACGTAAAACTCTACGGGAGGAAAAAGGGATGAGGAGACTGACAACCACCCGTAGAAGATCGCGTATGAATTTTCCATTATTCCAGTTCATCATATAATGATTACACGCCTTAAATTCTTATGTTTCTCTTCTTTTCACGTTCAAGTTAGAGGATTTATCTGTCTCCCTCATAATTGCCACACCCATCAACCTCTTTGATTTTTCCAATACGCTAATAAATCCTCCAGAGAAATGACGATATTATGCCTTGAATCGATAACCTACGTTATGCTCTTTTAAACTTTTATCCTTACCAAACAAGAAATGTTTCTCCATGTCAGGAGAATAAGGAGAATTAACGGTCTCTTTCCCAACAGACTCTGCAACAGCTCTTAGCATAGCTGGAGAAGCCCCACAGCATAATCCGATATAATTAACACCGATTTCTTTTGCTTCTTTAGCCCATGCTGCCAGTTCATAACGGTTATGGTACAGTGGATCTAATGCAGTTGGAAAAGTGGTCTCAGTAGGGAGATGACAGCTACACCCACCATCAGGTAAATTGAAAAAAGTCGGATGCTCATTTGATGTACGATATGGAATAGGTAATGCACCTACATAACCGTCTACATGCTGTCTAATTTTTGCGATATAAGGCTGCATTGTATCTGGACCTCGGAAACAATTCATGCCAACAACAAGGGCTCCTTTTTCCGATAATATCTTACACGATTCTTCTACTGTATAGCAATCTCTTAAGATGTTCTCTCCCATTAATCCTAGTGTGATGACAGCTGGCAAGTCTTTTTTCAATATTTCTTCCAAAGCAATCTCTGCCTCTTCATGATAATAGAACGTTTCCCCATTTATAAAATCAACGTCTTCTTCTTTACTCCACTGTGCCATTTCGGCAAACATCTCTCTCACTTTATGTTTGCTTGATTCATCATTAGGGTCAAAGATATTTGTATTAGAAATATTTCCTGCAACTAATGCTTCTTCCTGTGGATGTTCTTTGGCTACTTCTTTCGCTAAACGAATAGCACTTCTGTTCAACGGTTCTAGTAATTGTTCCTTACCAATAATACGCATTTTCTCTCGATGTGCATTATATGTAAATGCTAATACAACATCCGAACCAGCGTTCATAAAATCACGATACGTCTGTTTTAACGCATCCGGATTTTCAAGGGCTACTTCTGGTACAAACGAACCTGCCTGTAAGTACCCCCTCCTCTCTAATTCAAATAAATACCCTTCTCCTGCTATTACCGTGCCTTCTTGCAAACGTCTTTGTAAACTCCGCTTCATAATAATCTCCTCCTATTCTAAAAATCAAAAAACCCCTCTTCTAAAAGTAAGAAGAAGGGTTAAAATACATAGCTCTTCTTATCTTTAAGGCTTGTAAGCCTATTGGAATTAGCACCATACCTTATCTAGGCTGGTTGCTGAGACTTCATCGGGCCAATCCCTCCATCTCTCTTGATAAGTCTAACTATATTAAATTTTTAAAAAATTAACTTTATAATATTCTAACTGATAACATTAAAATAATCAATAGTGAAATTTATTATAATTTAGAAAAGCTGATTTTTGTTCGTAGTGAAAGGTTGTAAATCAAGCTCAACATAACCAATCGTAAAATATAGCAAATTGAAAGAAAACCAAGAGCTATTATTGCAAAGAACCAGCACACACTTTTTATAAGATACTTGGTTATTAGAGCGCTTCTATTCACCAATTCCCTAGTATTTTTCTAGATTTTTGGGCATTAGAGCGCTTCTAGAAAAGGACTTTTCTTTTACTAGTTAGTTGGATCGGTGAATGGCAGCAAAAAAGCGATTCGACTGAACGAAAAAATCAAGCAGCGCAACATTTTTATAAAGATAGTTTATTAATTATACGATTCGTTTGTTATACTATTATCAATCATAGTAGGAGGAGCGATGAAAATGTATGAACTAAAAACAAAAGAAACAGAAAACAGTGTTATTCAATTCATCGAAAGTATCGATCATGTTCAAAAGAAAGAAGATGCTTATCAATTATTAGATATATTTACCGAATCTACTGAGTATCCAGCAAAGATGTGGGGAACAAGTATTATTGGTTTTGGAAAATACAAATATAAATACGCTTCTGGCCACTCGGGTGAATCTTTAATGGTAGGATATTCTCCTAGAAAATCAAAAATCAGTCTCTATCTCTCAACAGAAGTTTCTCAAGATAATGAATTATTGACAGATTTAGGGAAGTACACTACAGGAAAATCATGCGTCTACATTAATAAACTCAGTGATATTAATCTGGATACTTTACGTCATTTAATTAAGAAATCTCTCAATCATATACAATCAACATATCCTGATAATGCAAAATAGCTTAGCATTGTTCAATTAATATTGCCATTCCTTGACCGCCACCAGCGCACAAGGTAGCTATGCCATATTGTTGTTTTCTTCGAATTAACTCATAGATTAATGTCGTAATTATCCGTGTTCCTGTAGCACCGACCGGATGACCTAATGCAATTGCACCACCATTAACATTTACTTTTTCATAATCCAAACCTAGTTGGCGGATGACAGCGATACTTTGAGAGGCAAATGCTTCATTTAATTCTATTAAATCTATGTCTTGCAATGTTTTATTCGTTCGTTTAAGTAATTGATTGACTGCGGGTACTGGTCCAATCCCCATCATTTCAGGAGACACACCTGCTGTACTCCAGTCTATAATTCTTGCGAGTGGTTTCAACCCAAGATGTTTGGCCCGTGACTCTTTCATGATTACCAGAGCTGACGCCCCATCATTTCTGCCACAAGCATTACCTGCCGTCACCGTACCGTCTGCTTCAAATACCGGTTTTAGACTTGCTAGTTTCTCTAAAGATGTATCAAGTCGAGGATATTCATCTACTGCAAATACAGATGTTTGTTTCTTTTCCTTAACTTCGATAGGGGCTATCTCTTTTTTAAATCGTCCTGTTTCGATGGCTTTTTTTGCTCTGTGCTGGCTTTCTAATGCAAATGCATCTTGATCTTCTCTTGATATTTTATATTTCCTAGCAACATTCTCAGCGGTAATTCCCATTGATAGGCTCTTACCATAGATTTCTGGAGGTTGTTGTCCTGCTTCTAAATTAGAATCTACGATAGTTGTTCGATCCCCTCCAAATCTAGTATTTCGTAAATATATTGGAGATCGGCTCATACTCTCTGCTCCCCCCGCTACTACAATATCAGCTTGATTGCTTAGAATTTGTTGCACTCCGGATGTCACTGCTTGAATTCCAGAAGCACATAATCTATTTACCGTGAAAGCAGTAACTTGTTCAGGAATACCAGCTCTTAGTGCTGCGACTCTAGCAATATTCGATGATTCTGTTGATTGTCTTACTTCTCCTAAAATAACCTCATCTATATGATCAGCAGGAAGATTGACTCTTCTCAATGATTCTTTCACTACATGGCTTGCTAGGAAACCAGATGATATGTTTTTCAATGATTGGCCATATGCTCCAATTGGCGTTCTAATTGCACTAACAATAACGATCGGATCCTCCACCTTTATACCTCCCTGCTTCTTATCTGTTGCTATAGTGTTTTTTCAATTGTCCTGCAATAATATTCTTCTGAATTTCCGATGTTCCTTCATAAATCCGAGTAATACGCGCATCTCTATAATATCGTTCCACTGGAAAATCAGATATATAACCAATTCCCCCATGCACTTGAACTGCTTTATCTGCCACTCGGTTGTATACTTCGGAACCATATAGTTTTAACATCGCTGCTTCTTTAATGACATTTTCTCCATTATCTACCATCCACGCCACTTTATATGTTAAGGCCCGCAATGCCTCTATCTCCACAGCCATTTCTGCTAACATATGTGCTACTGCTTGATGGTCAATAATCGATGTCCCGAATTGTTGTCTTTCAATTGCATAGGTAGTCGACATATCTAAGAGTTTCTGGCATGACCCTAAATTTCGAGCCGCCAAACCAGCTCGACCATTCGTTAAAATTTTTAATGCATTCACATACCCTTGCCCTTCTTCACCAAGTAAATTCTCTACTGAAACTTCACAATCATCTAAAATTATTTCTGCAGAGTGAGAACCTTTTAGCCCCATCTTCTCTTCAACTGCGCCTACATGAAATCCCAAATTACTTTTCTCAACAATAAAAGAAGAAATGCCTTTAGCACCTTTGGCAGGATCGGTAACTGCCATCACAGTAAACACTTCTGCCTCAGTGGCATTGGTAATATAGTGTTTTGTTCCATTTAATATATATTTATCTTTCTTTTTAATAGCCGATGTTTTCAAAGCACTTGCATTTGATCCAGCTTCCGGTTCTGTAAGGGCAAATGCACCAATTTTTTCTCCGCTTGCCATAAGAGGTAAGTATTTCTGTTTTTGTTGTTCGTTTCCCATCTCTACTATTCCAACAGTACCAATTCCAGTATGAGCACCAATGAGTGTTGTATACCCATTATGGGTGACTCCAATTTCTTCATATAATGCACATTTTCCTACCATTCCAATACCTAATCCCCCATATTGTTCGGGTATACTTAAACCAAATAATCCCATTTGTTTTGATAATTCGATTATTCGATCAGGTATTTTATTATTTCGTTCAATATTATCAGCAACCTGCTCTACCTCTGTTTGAATAAAATTCCGTACGTTATCCTTGATAATTTGAATATCTTCATCTAATTCAAAATTCATATCGGATTACCTCCTGTTCCGTACATAATCATTGCTTCTTATGGAAAAAAGAAGTAAAACTTGGCAGTGAAAAATGCCAAGTTTTATTGTTTTAAAAATGATTAGAAAAGGTTAATCGATTGGGATACCTATTATTTCTCCATCTTCTACTGCACTGACTCTCGTAACAATTTCGAATGCACCATTCTCGTCTATACTTGGGATGACATATACTTGTTTATCTTCTGGCAAAGCATCTAAACCATCCTGTATATGCTCTCGGATTACGGTAGCATCCTCTACATTTCCTGCTGCTTTCATTGCTTCAACAAAAATATACAAACTCACATAATGAAAACCAGCTTCTGATCCCGGTTCAATTCCATGTTCTTCTGTATATTTCTCTACAAATGCTGGTACGCCAGGATAATCCGCTTCGACTAATGGCATCGTTCCAATCGCACCTTCCAAGACGTCATACGTCTCTGTAATTCGTTTCATCTCATCTAATTTGGCTTGGTCCATAATAATAAATCCACCTTCAAATCCAAGCTGTCTCGCCTGATTAACCACATTCGCTGTTGGTTCTGACGGTCCTCCGAGGAAGATTACATCAGGATCTGATTCTAAAGCGTTGGTCAATAAAGTATAAAAATCCGTTTCTTTTGCAAAATCTACTGATGCCTTGTGAACTACCTCTCCCCCTTGTTCCTCCCAATGAGGCAGTAATTCCTCTGCCCAATCTTGACCGTACTGTGTTACTGGAGGAATCACTGCTAATTTATTTCCAAACCGCTCCATCGAATATGTTGTAAAAGGTTCGACATATCCGTGATAACTTGGTGGAATTCTTACGGTTAATTCATTTCCCTGTTCTGTAATTGCAGGTTCACTAGAATATGCACCAATAATAAAATTCTCTTGCTCATTAAATACTTGAAGCGCTGCAATACCACCACTATGTGGGGTATAAATAATTGGTGTAGCGTTTTCTTGCACTAATCGTTTGGCATTAGAAGCTGACTCATTTGGTAAATATTTATCATCAAGAGAAACAATATTTAATTTATATGTTTCACCATTAACCTCAAATCCCTCTTCATTAATTTCTTCTGCTGCCATTTCTAAACCATTTAAAGTATTTTCCCCATATAATGCAGCAGAACCACTTAAAGGACCCGTATATCCAATATTAACAACCTTTTCTTCTGTCTCTGCCTTCGTACTAGAGTCTGAACTGTTATTATTGGATGTATTACCGTCAATACATCCCGTTAAAATCACGATAAGCAAAAAGGAAATCAAACTTAAGAAAATTTTGTTTTTTCTCATTAAAATTCCTCCTATTTTTAAGATATTGAGTTTTAAGCCCCAATATAAGCCTTTCTAACTTCTTCATTTGAAAGCAACTCTTCTTTTGGACCTTCTACTACAATTCCTCCGTTTTCAAAGACATAGCCCTTATTGGCAATGTTTAAAGCAGCATTCGCATTTTGTTCTGCTAGTAGGATAGTAGTTCCTTCCTGATTAATTTGTTGAATACTATCAAACATTTGCTCCACAATTAAAGGCGCCAATCCTATGGAAGGTTCATCTAACAACATTAACTTCGGTTTAGCCATTAGTGCTCTTCCAATAGCTACCATCTGCTGTTGTCCACCACTTAGTGAACCTGCCATATGATGACGTTTTTCATGCAATATTGGAAATAACTCGTAGACTTCCTTTAGGGTCTGCTTTATTCTACTTTTGGTTTTTCTATGGATATAAGCCCCCATTATCAAATTGTCCTGAACTGTCATTCGAGGAAATAATTTTCGGTCCTCTGCACATTGTACAATCCCTGCTTGCACAATCTTATCTGGTGATTTTCCATTCAATGCGATGCCTTCAAAGTTTATTTCACCAGAAGCTGGTTTGTTCAATCCACTTATTGCACGAAATACTGTACTTTTCCCAGCTCCATTAGATCCGAGTAATACAACAATTCCGCCCTGATTTACTTGAATATTAATATTGTTTACAGCTGCATAATTTCCATATTTCACAGTAACTTTATTTAGCTCAAGCACTTGCACTCCCCCCTAAATAAGCACGAATCACTTCCTCATTCTGATTAATTTGTTTCGGTGTGCCTTCAGCAATCTTTTCACCATAATTTAATACCATGATTTTGTGAGCTAACTCCATAATCATTTTCATCTTGTGTTCAATAAGACAAATAGTAATTCCTTGCTGCGCCATTTTTTTAATTAATGCAGATAATTCTTCCGTTTCATCAGGATTCACTCCAGCTGTTGGTTCATCTAGAAAAATAATTTCAGGATCTGTCGCCAATGCAAGTGCAAATGCTACTCTTTTTTTCTCTTCTTGTGACAAATTTGCAACTGGTACATCCGCTATATTTGATAAACCAACAAATGAAATGACCTCTAGCGCTTTCTGATTTGATTGGTCTTGTTCTTGTTTTAACCGTTTTGTTCGAAAGATCGCATCCCACAAATTTGATTGAGTTCGTAAACTATGACCAACGACAACATTTTCAAAAACAGTCGATTTTTCAAATAGATTTGTAGTTTGAAAAGTTCGTGCAACCCCTAATTCAGCGATTTTATTTGCTGGTAATGTAGAAATATCTTTGCCTTTAAACATCACTTGCCCTGAAGTAGGTTTGTGAACACCACTGATTAAGTTAAAAAATGTTGTTTTCCCTGCTCCGTTTGGGCCAATAATTGCGTTTATTTTCCCTTTATCTATTGAAAAATCAACATTATTTACGGCACTTAATCCCCCAAACTGTTTGGATAATGCCTTTGTTTCTATATACATGTATACACCCCTTTCTACGCTTCTTTTTTTAGTTGTTTTTGCCGTAAATCTCTTTTTTGTTGGATGTTTTGCTTCATGCTAGAGAACATACCTACAATACCTCGAGGGGAGAAAATGATTAACAGTGCCAATAATGGACCAAATATTAGCATTCGATAATCTTGTAAGAATTGTAGATTTTGAGAAAGCCATACGACTAATAGAGTACCTATAATCGGACCAGATAATGTACCAATACCTCCGACAATTAAATACATGAGTAGATCAAATGTTATATTTGTAGAACCGATATCTGGACCTAGGAACCGTATAAAACTTGCATATAACGCACCCGCTAATCCTGCAAAAAACGTAGATAATACAAAAGCAAGTAGTTTATTTTTTTTCGTTGAAATACCTAATGATAAAGCGAGTTGTTCACTATTACGAATTGCGATTAGCTTTTTTCCGACTATGGAATTTACAATTCTATAAATCACGAAAATAGAGAAAAGCAATACGATTAAAATGAAATAGTATTGAGCGATATTACTCTCAAAAGAGATTGGACCAATATCAGATGGTAACGGTATGCCCATTAGTCCGCGAACTCCTTCTGTTAAACTATCCCACTTATCAATTAATAAATAGATGACGTACCCTACACAAAGTGTGTATATAGCAAAAAAATGTTCCTTGGTGCGCAATGCAATTAAACCAATTCCAAATCCAATGATTGTTGTTATAATTGGTGCTAAAATTAAAGCTAGCCAAAAACCCACTTCTGCCTTTACGGTTAGTAAGCCTAATGCATATGCTCCAATTGCAAAGAATCCAGCATGAGCCAATGATAAATAACCGGTATATCCCGCCAGTATATTTAATCCATATACGGCGATCATCCATATAAACGATAGCGTCATGACATGAATATAGTAATTATTTTGGGTGAATAGAGGGAAGAGAATAGCAACCATGAGTAATCCAATAACGATATATTTTTGTGTATTATTTTTAATCATTTAGTGTTCCCCCTTAGCAAATATGCCATTAGGCTTGATAGAGAGAATAATGATCAGAAGAACGAAAGCAATAATATCTTTATAATCACTAGAGATATAGGTTGCCCCAATACTTTCACTAAATCCTAAAATATAACCACCTACAATAGCACCAGGTATACTACCCATACCACCGATAATAATAATAACAAATGCCTTTAAGATAACGAGGTGTCCCATGCCGGGAAATACAAGATTGATTGGCGATGTAAGTGATGCTGCAATTGCCGCTAAAGCGCCAGCTATAAAGAAAGTCAACATCGCTACTTTATTCGCATTAATACCAACCAAAAACGCACCTTCTCGATTTTGCGACAATGCAATGATAGTTCGACCTATAAACGTTTTCTTAAGAAAAGCATAAAGTAATATCATAACAACAATTGCTGCCACAACAATCAAGATTCTCTGAACCGTAAATGTTAATCCAAATACATTGACTACTTCATTGTATGGTGTTGGCATCTCTCGAAAATCTGGACCCCAGAACAGCTGAGCAAACGCTTCTAAAAATAACAACATTCCAATTGCAGCAATCATACTATTAATGGAGATAGAATTTCTTAGAGGATGGAATATAAGACGTTCCATTAATAATGCTAGGGTTCCAACTACTAATACAGAAATAAGCATCGATAGCCAATAAGATAATCCCAAATAGACCATCATCGTTAATGTTACGTAGCCACCAATCATATAAATGGCTCCATGAGCAAAATTGGGTACATGCAAAATTCCATAAACAAGTGTGAGACCTAATGCTACTAAACTATATACACTACCGATCGTTAAACCATTGAATAACTGTTGTATTAATATCTCCATGCATTCTCCCCCTTCTTTCTATAAATTCATATAGTGGGTCAATTTCTTAATAGATATTTTATTTTGATCTTCATTGCAGATGGACGCTTTCCTCAGGCACCGGCTTTAAACGCAAACTTATATTCTTATAAATTAAAGCGTTTACATTTTGTCGAATAAATACTTTTCAAATTGATTATTGACTTCTTTCTTTACTTTCGTTTTTACCAAATTGCGGATTTCTCTTTTCCTTAAACGCGCGTACTCCTTCAGCATGGTCCTCCGTTGTTACCATTGTCGCTTGTGTAATTCTCTCTTGCTCCAGAATTTCTGACAAATTGGAGGTGAGTGAGAGATTGGTAAGTTTTTTAATAAATCCATATGCGTAACTAGGACCAGACGCTATGTTAGACGCGAACTTTTCGACTTCAACATCGAATTGTTCTTCTGTATAAATTTGATTAACAATTCCTAATGTATGTGCCTTCTCAACAGTGATTGGCTCGGCATTAAAAAATAGCTCTTTTGCTAAATATGGACCAATTAACCTTGGAAGAAAATATAATCCGCCACCATCAGAAATTAAACCTACTTTAGAAAAACTAAGGATAAAATTACTTCCTTCCGTAGCTACAATTAAATCACTTGCCAATGCTAAGTTGAATCCAGCGCCAGCTGCATAGCCATGTACTGCAGCAATAATTGGCTTCTCTAAATTATTCATTTGAATGATTAACTCATTTAATTTGCCGATATGATCGTAAGTGTGAATAGGATCCTTCACCCCCATTGTTTTTACATCCCCACCAGCACTAAATGCTCTTCCAGCTCCCTTGATAACAATAGCTTTTACTCGATCATTCGCGTTAGCTTCAGTTAATGCTTCTTTTAGACCTAGTATCATTTCTGGACTAAACGCGTTTAAACGATCAGGCCGATTTAACGTTATATACATAACATTTTCCTGTATTTCTACAATTACATCTTCATACGTAAATTCAGACATTTTCGTCACCTCTTTAAATTTTTGTGAATCACATACGTACCATCTTTTAAATAAGGAACTACAAAACAGGTATCTTTTTCAGCTACATATTGAATATCATGATGATGCCCCATCTCTACTAACTTTCTTCCTACCCGAGAGTTTAGTAGTACTTCTTCTGCTTGGTTATCTTTTCCAAGATAAAATTGATGAGATGCCATGGCTGCATCTGTCAACATCCACTCCAAATGCTCATTAGAATACTTCTCGAGACATTCAATGAAATAACCTGCTCCATAAAAATCCTCTACATTAAATCCACCAGATGAACCAGAGCATACTAGTATAATCGTCTCATTTTTGTAATATTGCAAAATTTCTTTCGCTACAGAGACTGAATTTAATAATGAAGCAGCATATACTTCGTTCGCTGCATGAGCATTCTTCATTGCAACAGTTCCATTCGTTGTGGAAAGTATTACTGTTTTTTCATTCACTTGAGCAATCTTGGACTCGGAGAAAGAAAACCTTCTAACGTTAAGCCCTGATATTCTCCAACCAATAAACAGTTTTCCTTCCTTACTTTACATGCTTCCCGCTTTGCTTCGTCTCCATGAAGGACAGGTATGACTTCTTTAGCACCATGTTCTAATACAGTGGTAATGGTGGAAGTAGCTAATAAAATATCAAATACTACCACAATCTTTCCTTCTAACTTTTTTCGATTTAACTCCTCTTTCTTAAGCACAACATGTATTTTCCCCAATTAAACACCTCATTCAAAAGGGTTATATTTTTTTATGCGTATTTTCCAGTGCATACGTGATGAGGTTTTTTACATAACCATTTAATTGCTTAAATCTCTCATCGTTTGTTTGACCTTGATGCCAACGGTAATAAATTTGTTGGCAAATGACAGCTAACTTAAAATAAGCAAATGTCAGGTAAAAATGGATATGGGAAACATCTCTTCCGCTTTTCTTAGAATAGGTTTCTATCCAATCATTTCTAGTAAAAAAGCCGGAGTACTGTGTAGTTACCTCTTTATCACCTAAACCTTTTTGTAATAACGGAGAATCATTTAACTCAGTCCAGTAACTCATCGCAACTCCTAAATCTGCTAAAGGATCGCCGACTGTAGTCATTTCCCAATCAAACAATCCGACAATTTCACTAAAATCGTCATTAAACATTAAGTTATTCAATTTATAATCATAATGAATAATGGTAGTTTCCGAGGAAGTTGGAATATGTTTTATCAACCAAGTTTTTAATTGTTCCACCCCGTTAATCTCATCAGTTTTTGATTTATCATACCTTTTAATCCAACCATGAACCTGTCTTTCTAAGAAGCCCTCTGGTTTGGTAAAATTCACTAGATCCGTTTTGGTGTAGTCTATCTGATGAAGTGTTACCAATGTATCAACCATATTTTCTGAAACTTTACGGCATAATTCATCGGTTACCTGCAACTCTTCAGGAAAATCCGTATCTAATACAATTCCTTTTTTCCTTTCCATTACAAAAAAAGGACTTCCAATTACGTTCGCTTCACCATATATAAATGCTTTAGGAGCAGGTGAAAAATGGGCTTGTATTGCCTCTAAAATACTAAATTCTCTGCCCATGTCATGCGCTTTTGGGGCAACTGGACCTAGTGGCGGTCTTCTCAAAACCGCTTCCCAATTTCCAATTTTCAATAGATAAGTCAGATTCGATCGTCCTGCACTGAATTGCTTCATCGTTAAAGGTCCAGTTGGAATATTTGTTAGCTCTTCTCTTAAGAAATCTTCCAAAGCTCGTTGATCAATTTCTTCTCCACGACGAACTGGAATGGTCTCTGCTGGCATCTTTATCCTCCTTACATCGAAAAATTCACTTCACAGTTGTTGCGAACCATGCTTCAAGGTTGGCTCTTAATTGTTCTGGGATAGCTACCGATTGTTGCTTCTCATAATTAAAACAGACAATTACAGCTGTCGCTTGGGCAATTTTTTCATCCTGCTTATTCACTAGCGTGTGTTGCATATGAAAACTCTTGCCACCGATTTTTGAAATAGTTGTAATTACTTTTAATATTTCATCTCCATATGCCTGTTGTAGAAAATCACATTTGATCGAAGCCAATATAAATCCTAAAGAAGAGTCTCGATTAGGAAGAATTTTCTTAAAGAATTTAGTTCGAGCCTCTTCAAAGTATAAGAAATAACTTGTATTGTTCACATGCCCAAGCATATCTGTTTCACTAAACCTTACATATACTTCAATCTCATCCTTCATACATATTCATACACCTTTCTGTATGGATTGACTATTCGAGATTTATTCCATTTAAAATTAACTCCATATAATATTCGGTAAGTTCTTCTTCAGATACTTCTCCATCTGGATTAAACCAATAATAACTCCAATTTGTAATCCCAAGAATTCCTAGTGTTAAAATATCCGGACGAATGTTTTTATTAAACTCTCCTTCTTCTATTCCCTTTGTAATAATTGTTTGCGTATTTTTTCTGAATTTATTTCGTATATTTCTCACGACTTCTAAGTTTTCGCCTTGCAAATGACGAATTTCTCTGGCAAATATTCTCGCACTCTGTCGCTGTTTTCGAATATTGCGGATAATTAATAACACATTATTGTATAGCTTTTCTTTATAGGTTAAGGTACTATCATTCAAAATTTCTTCTTGGGAAAGTAAAAGGTTTTGAATATACGTTAAATTAATATCCTTTAATAATTCTTGTTTGCTCTTGTAATAATAATAGAAAGTACCTTTGGTAACTCCTAATGCATCTACAATACCTTGAATGGATGTTTCGCTGTAACCATGTGTATCAAACAATGGTATACTCACTTGAATAATTTTATCTCTCATAATCTATGTTCCTCTCATTTTTGTGGGTTATATTATAGCATACATAATCCACACAAATGTTATAAGCCTCGATTACACCTCACTACTATTCTCTTTCAATTAATGCAGAAATTCCTTGCCCACCACCAATACACGCTGTTACAAGTCCATAGTTGCCACCGATTCGCTGTAACTCATACACCATTTTTGTTATTAAAATAGCTCCTGTTGCTCCAAGTGGGTGTCCATGAGCAATTGCGCCGCCATTTACATTTAATTTGTTTCGATTAAATGCAAGCTCACGATCACAGGCTATAACTTGTGCTGCAAATGCTTCATTTAATTCGATAAGATCAATATCTCTTAAGCTTAAATTTGCTTTTCTGAGTAGTTTTTGTGTAGCTGGAACAGGACCGATCCCCATCACATTTGGGTCCACACCTGCCACTGCAGCATTTCTAACAATTGCCAATGGTGTTAAATTTAATTCTTCTGCTTTTTCTCTCGACATAATCACAAGAGCAGATGCCGCGTCATTTAATCCAGAACTACTACCAGCAGTCACTGTTCCCTCTTTAACAAAAGCAGGTGGTAATTTCTTTAATCCTTCCATAGTCGAGTTTGGACGTGGATGCTCGTCAGTATCGAAAACAATGGCTGCTTCTTTTCGTAGAGGAACTGAAATTGGTACAATTTGTTCTTTAAATCGCCCTTCTCTCATTGCTTCTTCCATTCGTTGTTGACTTGAAAGCGCATATTCATCTTGTTCTTCTCTAGAAATATTATATTTTTTTGCAAGGTTTTCAGCCGTTATTCCCATCGGTGGATCGCCTATGTGCTCTGGAGAGAGTTTGGATTTACGAATCGTTGGCGGCACAGGACTAAACGCTTTATCTGGCCGATCCATCAAATATGGAGCACGGCTCATACTTTCCATACCTCCAGCGACATAAATGTCTCCCATTCCTGACTGAATAGCCTGCTGCGCAAGAACAATGGCATTGATTCCCGAGCCACACTGACGATCAATAGTTAGTCCTGGTAAATGTAAGGATAAATCTGCTTGTAAAGCTGCTAATCTAGCGATATTTCCCCCACCGCTTAATACATTCCCCATAATGACATCATCGATTAGCTCTGGATCTACCTTTGCTCGCTTCACTGATTCTTTGATTACTTCTGCCCCAAACACATGTGCAGGCACCGTCGCTAATGCTCCTCCTTGCCTGGCAATCGCTGTTCGGACAGCAGAAACAATTACCGCATCTCTACCTCTATTCATCATTTATTCACATCCATTTTCATAAAGTATGATGCTACATTGCAGCAGATCCTCCATCTACTACTATGGTTTCTCCTGTAACAAAGTCAGATGCCGAAGAAGCTAAAAATAATGCTACACCTTTTAGATCTGTATCTGTTCCAAACTTACGTAGAGGTGTTCGGCTTAGAAATTTATCCTTGCTCCTTTCAATTAAAACTTTCGACATTTTTGTTGGGAAAAATCCTGGCGCAATGGCATTTACGTAGATTCCACTAGGCCCCCATTTCACTGCTAGATCTTTTGTGAATGTAATTACTCCCCCTTTACTCGTGTTATAACCAATTGCATCCATTAACTCAGGATCAGAACCTTTTAAACCAGCTACTGAGGCAATATTGATTATTTTGCCATATTCTTGATCCTTCATAACTTTTCCTACCGCTTGTGACATTAAAAAAGTCCCAATAACATTGACATTTATCACTTTTTGAAAGGCTTCTAATGGCATATCATCAACTGGTGCTCCCCAAGTTGCACCACTGTTATTTACCAAAATGTCGATGCCTCCAAATTTTTCAACGGTCTGTGCAACTACCTGTTTAATATCTTCTGGATTAGTGATGTCACACTTTAATGCTAATGTCTGAACTCCAATTTCTTCTAGCTTCTCACTTACTTCCTTGCAATTTTCTTCCTTTCTGGAACAGACAACTACATTTGCACCAGCTTCAGCAAATCCTTCAGCTATTTGTTCGCCGAGTCCACGTCCTCCACCTGTAACGATGGCTGTTTTTCCCTTTAGATTAAATAACTCTTTAACATGCATACACTCAACTCCCGATTATTGATACTTCTTCAGTTCCCATTTTGCTATGGACTTGCGATGAACTTCATCAGGACCATCAGCAAGTCGTAACGTTCGTATGTTAGCCCAACTCGCAGCAAGCGGGAAATCTTCACTTACTCCCGCTGCTCCCAATACTTGAATAGCTTTATCAATTACATCAAGCGCCATATTTGGAGCAATTACTTTTATCATTGCAATTTCGGATTTTGCTTCTTTATTGCCTACAGTGTCCATCATATAAGCAGCTTTTAACGTTAATAATCGTGCTTGTTCGATACTTATCCTTGCATTTGCAATCCACTCTTGGATAACCCCTTGTTCTGCCAATTTTTTACCAAATGTTTCCCGATCAAGAACACGCTTACATAAAAGTTCTAATGCACGCTCCGCTGCCCCTATCGTTCTCATACAGTGATGAATTCTCCCCGGCCCCAATCTTCCTTGAGCAATTTCAAATCCTCTTCCTTCGCCTAATAACATATTCGTTGCAGGTACTCTCACATTGTGATACTCAATTTCAGCGTGACCGTGTGGTGCATGATCGTAGCCAAAGACAGGTAATGTTCGTTTAATCGTTACACCAGGTGTATCCATTGGAACTAAAATCATTGACTGTTGTTTATGCTTTTGGGCAGCTGGATCATTCTTCCCCATTACAATAGCGATTTGGCAGCGAGGGTCTCCAGCTCCAGAAGACCACCATTTTGTTCCGTTGATAACATAATCGTCACCATCCCGGATAATACTTGCCTTTATATTTGTTGCATCCGATGAAGCAACATCCGGCTCTGTCATAGAAAAGCAAGAACGAATCTCTCCATGTAATAAAGGTTCTAACCACGCTTTTTTTTGTTCTTCCGTACCATATCTTTCTATGGTTTCCATATTACCTGTATCAGGAGCAGCACAGTTAAATACTTCTGGAGCGAGGCTAGAACGTCCCATAACTTCACACAATGGAGCATATTCCAAGTTTGTTAATCCCGCTCCGTATTCACTATCTGGTAAAAACAAGTTCCATAGTTTTTCATCTTTAGCTTTCTGTTTCAATTCTTCAAGAATAGGTGGGATGGTCGAAAAACGATCCATGGGGTCCAGTTGCTCCTGATATACTTTTTCATTCGGATAAATATACGTTTCCATAAATGACGTCAATTTTTCTTGATAAGAATTCACTTTATCTGAGTACTTAAATTCCATCTATTACACCCCAAATCCATCTATTCATCTTTCAATAATTTAAATTTAATCGAGCCTTTAATAACAGATTTATCATGCTGATTGACAGCTTTAACATCAAATAGTAAGTTGTCACTTGCCCTATCTGTGACTTCCGCCTGCAATGTGACCGTATCATTTAAAAACACCATTCCAGCAAAACGAATCTGATAGTCTTGAATAAACCCCTCTTCATAATATGGTGTAAATAATTTTGCTAGATTTCCCATGGTCCACATGCCATGCGCAATAATCCCTGGAAGTCCAGCTTTTGCTGCTTCTTCATCGACTGTATGAATGGGATTAAAATCAAGAGAAGATCCGGCATATTTAATTAAATCCATTCTCGATACGGGGCTTAATGTGATCTGTTCTAATCTATCTCCCGTCTGAAGCTCTACTAGCTTACTCATACTTCCATCGCCTTCCTTACTTTTTCAGTAATTATGATAGTAGCTTCTTCTGTAAAAATAACATTACCTTGTACGTCTTCACCGTATCTTTTCGTAACTAAAAAGCACATCAAACCATTTTTTCCTTCTTTTTCATAGTAATCTTTTACTTGTGTATAACAATATAATTCTTCCCCTACCAATAAAGGTCGTTCATAGTGATAAATCTGCTCACCATGTATGAGTCCCTTATTTGGAAGATGAAGTCCTTCAATCTCTCCGTAGTCAAATACTCTTGGAAACGTCGGAGGTGCGATATTTCTTCCATACCTTGATTGTCTGCCAACCTCTTCGTCCACATAGATTGGATGCAAATCACCAATCGATTCCGAGAATCGTTTAACAATGCCCTTTTCTACAACGTTTTTAATCTTTTTTGACTCTTCCCCGATCACCTGACGAAACATAGATACACCCCATTCTTCATTTAAAAATTATGCTTTTGGTCCGCCCGCAACATAGATTACCTGACCACTCACAAATGATGATTTTTCATCCGCAAAAAATGCCACTGCATTCGCAATATCCTCTGGCTTTCCACTTCTTCCCACTGGAATTTGACTCACACTTCCTTTTACAAAATCATCAAATGGAATACCAACTCTAGCAGCAGTTGCTTTCGTCATATCCGTTTCAATAAAGCCAGGCGCAACAGCATTTGCAGTTATACCAAATTTCCCTAATTCAATGGATAATGTTTTCGTCAGTCCTTGTAATCCAGCTTTTGCCGTAGCATAGTTCGCCTGACCTCTATTCCCAAGGGCTGATGTTGATGAAATATTAATAATGCGTCCATACTTTTGCTCTACCATATACTGTTGAACTGCTCGAGTTGCATGAAAAGCTCCTTTTAAATGGACATCCATCACTTGCTGCCAATCATTGTCTGTCATTTTAAATAACAAATTGTCTCTAATTACTCCCGCATTATTTACAAGAATATCAATTGAGCCAAATGCGTCATTGATTTCCTTTACCGCCAACTCTACTTCTTCTGCATTTACAACATCTGCAACCTTTGAATAAACGGTATAGCCTTTTTCTGTAAATTCTTTTGCTGACTGTGATAAAGCTTCTTCGTTAACATCAATAATTGCTACTTTTGCTCCTTCTTCTGCGAATAATGAAGCAATAGCCTTCCCAATTCCTCTACTACCACCGGTAATTAAAGCTACTTTTCCAGAAAACCTATTTGTCATCATTTTTTCCTCCTATACGTACTGTCCTAATTTGACATGACCTTTTAGTAGATTCCTAGATATAATGAGTCGCTGAATTTCGTCCGTTCCATCATAAATCCTCCACAATCTTGCTTCCCGATACCAGCGCTCTATTGGCAATTCACGTGTATAACCCATCCCGCCGTGAATTTGCATAACACGATCAACGACTCTCGTACCCATATTTGCCCCATACAATTTAGCAATAGATGCTAGGTGTCGATTATCTTCTCCTTGATCAAGAGTGAACGCTGCGTTTAGAACAAGCCATCTTGCTGCTTCTACTTCCACTGCAGAATCCGCAATCTGCCATTGAATTGCTTGCCTTTCTGAAATAGGCTTACCGAATGTTTCTCGCTCTTTTGAATAATCAATCGCCATTTGCAATAGTCGTTCTGCCGTCCCAACTGCGCGAGCACCGACAATCCACCTTGCAAATCCAATCCATTCGAGTCCTAGGTTATAGCCTTTATGCAATTCTCCTAAAATATTCTTTTCCGGGATTCGAACATTTTCAAAAAACAAGCTAGCTGGTCCCCATTCCCCCATCGTATGAATATATTCGGATTCCCAACCCATATCACGGTCAGCAATAAAACAAGTAACGCCTTCTCTACCTTTTGTCTTCTGATGTAATTCCTTATCGGTAATCGCGATCACCATAACAAAATCTGCTTCATTCCCACCAGTAATAAAGGTTTTTTCTCCATTAAGCACCCATTCGGAGCCATCCTTTACTGCCGTCATTTTAATATTTTGTGTATCAGACCCAGCACCTGGTTCTGTCATTGCAAAACATGACTTCTTCTCCCCATTAATCGTAGGAATTAAGTATTCATTTTTTTGTTCTTCGTTGCCATAATATAAAATATTATCCGCAGATCCTCCAAATTGAAATGGGACAAAAGTTTTCGATACTTCCATCGCAACTATTGCTTGCATCATTTGTCCTAAATCTGCTCCACCATACTCTTCAGGCGTATTTATTCCCCAAAAGCCTGCATTCTTAGCTTTCAACACTAATTCTTCTTCTTTTTCTTTTGAAAGACTAGGTTTACCTTCTCGTTCATTTCGTAGCACATCATTCTCTAAAGGAATAAGCTCCTTTTCTACAAATTTGCGAATCGTTTGCTGTACCATTTTTTGTTCATCCGTTAATCTTAAATGCATCGTTTTCCTCTCCTTTTCACCATCTATATGTTATAAGCTCGACCTTAATACTAACCGGTTGGTATGTTTACTCTAAAAATTTTTATAGTAGTTGAATCAAGTTAATATATTTGGCATAAGATCCCAATGTTACGCTGTTTGATTTCCATTGAAGACGGACGCTTTTTAGCAGGCAGAGTCTCAGCTAATTTGAATAGCAGACCACTTTTCAAGTGGATCTTCAGCTCATTATTCAGAGCAGGAGTCCCGTATTTCATTCCGATCAAAGCCAAGTATTTCGTCAATTTGTATATATAATTTTCACTGCATATTTATATAGTAACTAACCAATATAAAATTGACTTAACTATATTGTTCTTTTAGCTTTCTTTTTAAAATCTTTCCAACAGCTGTCTTTGGTAGCTCTTGCAAAAATTCAACCGAACGGGGTACTTTAAATGAAGCTAATCTATCTCGACAATATTGGATTAGATCTTCCTCGGTTAGTGATGCATTATTTTTCAGTACTACAAATGCTTTTACTGTTTCCCCGCGATATTTATCTGGCACCCCAATAATCGCAACTTCCAGTACACCTGGATGTTTATAAATAACATCCTCAATCTCAACCGGATACACATTATAACCGCTTGCAATAATAAGATCTTTTTTCCTTCCAGTAATATAAAAGAACCCATCATCATCCATCTTTGCTAAATCTCCAGTATATAACCAACCATTTCGGAGCACTTGATTGGTTTCATCTTCCATTCTCCAATAACCTTTCATCACTTGAGGTCCTTTAATTATTAACTCACCTACTTCACCATTCGGTAATGTCTCTTCCCCTGTAGCTAAATCAACTATTTTAGAATCTGTATTTGGTATAGGTATCCCAATACTCCCTGGTTTCTGTAATCCTTCAACTGGATTACGGTGGGTGACTGGAGATGCTTCAGACAATCCAAATCCTTCCGCAACATTGGATCCACTTACATTATTAAATTGATGTATAATTTCCACTGGTAACGGTGCAGATCCACTTGAACATGTTCTTAAACAACTTAAGTCAAATTGCTTCTCTTCATGATAATAATTTAATAGAGCGATAAACATCGTCGGTACGCCCATAAATAAACTAGGCTTCATCTTCTCAATTATGTTCACTGTTTGTTCGACTTCAAATCGTGGAACTAAAATTAAATTTCCCCCAATGAAAAAGGTAAAATTCATACAACTGGTCATTCCATATACATGAAATAATGGTGATATGGTTAACACCTTTTCTTCTCCAGTGTTTATATTGATTTGCGAAGTACCATAACTTTGTATCGTATTAGCCACCAAATTATAATGAGTGAGCATAACACCTTTTGATCGTCCAGTAGTTCCTCCGGTATATTGCAAAACCGCAATATCTTCCGCTGGTTCAATCGTAATCTCTGGTAATTTATGTCCCTTGTCTATAAGCAATTCATTAAATTTGGAATCGCTTTCAAAAGAAACCGGAATGATGTTCATTAAGTCCGTTTTATCTTTAACTTCTCCAACTATAGGTAACAAACTATCCAAACAGATAATAACCTTGGCTTCTGAATCATTTAATACATGTAAAAGCTCATTAGCCTTATACATTGGGTTAATTTGAACAATAATTCCTCCACAAAGCAATGTAGCAAAATAGCTAATCGGATATTGTGGACAATTCGGCAACATTAAAGCTATCCGATCGCCTTTTTCAATGCCTAAATTATAGAGGGAATTCGCTACAGAATAAATCATTTTTTCAAGTTGTTGATACGTATACGTCTGGTCAAAAAAAGTCATTGCTACCTTGTCTGCGTAAGTTTCCACAGATTTAAAGAATAGCGCTTGAAGTGAGATTTCTGGTATTTCGACATTGGTTGGGTTTCCTTTTGGAACATGTCTTATCCATGGTCTATCCATCTATTCTCCTCCTTCATCATCAACATACTAACCATACGGTATGTTCAGAATATTATAATAAGTATTATAACAAAGATTAAATGAAAATCAATCATTAATTTATTTATTTTCTACCATTCTCTCTTCAATTCTATAAAGTAAGACTACTTAAGTAAGGTATTGAAACAAATTTACACACACTATTTATTTCATCCCTAGAAGCAATTTAAAAACCGTATAGGAAATGAATCCTATACGGTAATATCATATGTTTTTTTGAAACGGTTAGTCCATCCATTTTTCTTTTAAAAGTTCTGTATACCCTAGCAGGTCTCCTGCCGCATCTTCAGATATTAGTTCGTTATCAACTTGATAGTCTAATAGATCGATTAAACCATCTAAGTGTTTATTTACTTTTGTGCTATCCTCATTCTTTTCAAAACGGTCTATAGCGGTCAATTGCATCTTTAATGTACGTACATCCCTTTCATTTATGAACGCATTCTCATTTGCAAAGTGATCGACTAATGAATTCATATTCACTGCCGTCCCTACATTTTGACTATTATATAATGCTATACCTTCTACTTCATTATAGGTTGCACGTTTATCAAGTAAAAATGGAATAACCGCCATTTTTGGTTGACTCATCGATATATACTTACCTGCACTATATACATCTTCTTTCTCTAGAGAAAAAAGATTCATATGCGTAGCCATTGCATCTGCTTGGTTATTTGTAAGTAAATAACCAGTTGGTTTCGTTTCAATGACATTTGTCGGTTCCCAATTATCTGCACCATCTAAATAGAAAGGCTGATTTTGCTCGCTACCTATAAACGCTTGTCTCTCCGGAGCACCAGATACTATGGAAGTAATTTCTTGAAAACGATCATGGTAAAATGAAAGCACACCTTCTACCGCTCGCAATTGCGCATCTACTCGATAATTAGGTTCTTGTAATCCAGCAGTTTCCGTTAATAAACCAAGACCATTACGTAATCCAAGCATATTACGCATGATACGCTCATCTCCACCACCAGCTCCTCCCGGGGTTCCATATAACCCAGTTGAAAATCCGTACTCTTCTACTGATGGGAATAAGTAATCTTCTACCATCTCTTGATTCAGAGAGCGTAACTCTTCATCAATATTCAAATTTCTAGGCCATAACATTTCAATATCTGGATTACCACTGTCACGCGGACGTTCATGAGCATCAACTGTAATATCTGGATTGAACTCATCTAAAACACTTGCGATTGCCTGTACCTCTAACGTACTTAAACTCAAATGTTCTCGATTAATATCAATGCCATCAGCATTACTTCTGGTATCCGCTTCTCTACCGTCAGGATTTGCAGTTGGTATAAATAAAATTGTCGTATCATGAAGAAGTTCCACCAACTCTTCATCCTCAGTAAAGGCTAAGTCTCGTAATAGCTCTAAAGCCATCTCTCTAGGAGCAGCTTCATTTCCATGCTGTGTACCAATCACTAACATGTTGTTTCCATTCGCAATGTCTTCATCAGACGGAGGTTCTGGGAAACCAACACGTACAAGATGTATAGGTCTGCCCTCTACACTCGTGCCTATTTGATCATAACTGACGCGATCCGACAATGTAGCTACTTCTTCTAAAAACTCAAGTTCTTCTGGATGCGTCGTCCATCCTTCTCCATTTCGTTCTTCAAATCCAGTTAAAGGTGGCTCGATATCCGTTTCCTCTGCCAAACCTGTAAGTGGAAATAATGTGATCATTAACATAACTATGACAAGCTGTGACAAACGTTTCTTCCAATTAAAATAATTCATTGTATCCATCCTCCTTTTTAGATATACAAAATTAAATGATAGATTACTAGTTTTATTGCCATTTTCCTGTTAAATAATCGATATCCGTAGTTAACGTTTCGTATGCATTATCTGATATCGAATTATTCTCATTATGAAAATCCACTAATAATTGAAGACCTTCTAAGTGTTTACGAACTTTATGAGCTTGATCAAGTGACTCAAAATGAGAGACTGTTCTTAAGTGTGTAAGAAGTGATCGAGTAGTAGAGACATCTGTAATTTCACCTCGATCAACCAAACGATTAACAAGAGACGCCATACTTTCGGCACTCCAAGCATCGATAGCAGAGGCAGTCTTCTCCGACACCATTCGGCGGGTCGGATTTGTTGATACCGTATTTCTTGTTGGATGTACTCTATTAGTTAGTAATATCGTAATCGATTTCTTGTTAGGGCTAATCACGATGGACGTACCTGTATAGCCTGTATGCCCTATCGTATTCTGTTCTGCTAAATCATCCATGTACCAACTTTGATTTAATTCCCACCCCAAACCTTGGTCTTGGCCTGGGAAGGCACCATTCCAATTTGTAGTGATGAGGTCAAAGGCTTCCTCGGATAAAATCTGTTCACCTTGGTAACTTCCTTCATTTAACATCATCTGTCCGAACACGGCTAAATCCTCTGCCGAACTAAAAACCCCGGCATGTCCAGCAACACCGTCCAATGCCCATGCTTTTTCATCATGAACACTTCCCCAAACAAGTCCACGATTTACATTGGCTTGATACTCCGTTGCAGCAATTCTGTTCTTTAGTGAAGCAGGTGGACTATACATCGTATCACTCATTTGTAGAGGTTCTGTTATATTTTCTGCCACGTATTCATCTTGACGTTGTCCGCTTAGACGTTCGATTAACACTCCTAGTGTAATAAAATCGACATCACTATAGAGGTAACGAGTACCCGGCGGCACTTCTAAAGTTTCATTTAAGACAAAGTCCAAACGATCTTCACGATCCCCTTCAATTTCATGGACGGGTACCGTAGTAGATGCACGAAAACCTGATGTATGGGTTAATAATTGCTTGATTGTGACTTCTTCTTTCCCATTACTTGCAAACTCAGGAATATATAAAGCTACCGGATCATCCAATTCAAACAATCCTTCATCCCAAAGAGTCATAATTGCTGTTGCTGTAAAAAGCTTTGAAATAGACGCTGTATCAAAGATGGTATTTTCCTGCATTTCAATTGGATTTTCCATTTCGGTAAAATTACCATCCGTATAGCGCGCAGCATAGCCATATGCATCATGTTTAACAATCTGTCCATCTCGAGCGACTAGAACAACAGCACCAGGCATCACCTGATCAGATATTGCATTCTCAATAAATGGATCTAGATCATCTAATGGCTGTTGCAGCATTTCAACATCATGAGCATCTCCTGGATTTAATCCACTCTCTGAAGCGTAAATACCAGTAGCGCCTGATATAAAAGTGGAAAATAAAAGGATAAACGTAAATAGCAACGACATTACTTTCTTCCTCATCATCTACTCCCCTTTTAAAAAGTCTTTAAAATTAGATTAATAGACTCCAACTGCATTATAGGCTTGTTCTACTGCTTCTACATGAAGTGAATTACTACCATATAAATCAGTTGCTGCTTGAATCGCAGCCTGTCGCATCATGCTAAAATCTGAAGTACTCGTCAAATATAGATCAAGCGCACGGTAATAAATCTGTTCTGTTGCAGCACGACCAACTCCTTCAACAACCACATCATAGTGTTCTCCACCCTCAGCTACTAAATATGCAGCTTTGTTGTTGATACTACTATTAATATGAACTCCACCATTGTCTAATGGGCCAACATATCTTCTATCCCAATGGTCAGGATATGGTTCCTGTGTTCTTCTTTCAATCAGGACTGCTGGATCTTCTAACGAACGTAACGCAAGTGTGCCATCCGCCATAATGTCCTCACCCATTAACCAATTCTCACGATCTACCATCGCTCCAAAAATATCCGCGAAGGATTCATTTAACGCTCCAGATTCATTCCGATAAATCAAATTTGCGGTATGTTGGATGACACCATGTGACATTTCATGGGCAGCTACATCAAGTCCACCGGCTAATGGGTGAAATCTGATACCATCTCCATCACCGTACGACATTTGTCTCCCATTCCAAGATGCATTATTCCAATTATCTCCTACATGTACCGCCGAAATCAGAATTTGACCATTATCATCCACAGAATTACGACCAAACGTATCTAGGAAATAATCATATGTTTTCTGCGCATTTGCATGAGCATCTACGGCAGCTCCATCAGAAAACATTTTGTTAAAACTTAGTACATCAACGTTGGTTCCTGTTGTATTGTCGTAAGTAACAACGCCATCGCCACGTGTTACATCAAATAGTCGAAACATATCTTCGTACTGTTGTGCCTCAAACTTTTGTCTTTCGCCAAATACACCTGTACCGAATGCGGTTACATCTTGGGATGCATTAAAATGATCAATAACTTCCCCACTCTTTGCATCTATAAAATAATGCCAAAAACCAACTTCTGGGTTAGTTGTAGATGCAGTAACTAAATAGGTGAAATAAAATTCATCTTCATACTCGTAAATATAGGGATCTGCTTCAATCTTCCCATCAAATTGGTCCACAGTTCCGATATTTTCTTCAAGGTTCCTTTTAAAAATATCGATGATTTCTGATTCTGTAATTGGATTACCTACTACAATACTTTCATTCATACCAGTAACAACTTGTCCAAAATAAGATGTAACATGGTTATTTTCATCTAAGCTAATCGTTTGATCTGCACCATATATAGGAATTCCCTTATACGTTTGCTTCACTCTAAAATGGGAAGTAGCCGTCTCACTATCTGCATTAACATTATTTATTTGAAAGTCTATATTTGGATTACTATTTAACTTAAATTCCTCTCCTTTACTTTCAATATATGTTAAAACGATCTCTTTCTTTGACAGACCGTTAGGAGACTTCCAGTTT
Source organism: Oceanobacillus iheyensis HTE831 (assembly GCF_000011245.1). Taxonomy (NCBI): domain Bacteria; kingdom Bacillati; phylum Bacillota; class Bacilli; order Caryophanales; family Bacillaceae; genus Oceanobacillus; species Oceanobacillus iheyensis. The sequence continues at coordinate 702,368 of NC_004193.1, read as the reverse complement.
TCAATAATATATGAAGGAGTATCATAGGTTTTATTCATCTGGATGTTAATATCCTCGGCGACAACTATTGAACTACCAATCCCGATGGATACAGCTATTGCTAGTGCTGATGAAACCACACGTTTATTCATTTTCAAATCGTTTCCCCTCCTTTTTTTAAATATCCTGACCAGATGATTGTGTTGCATTAAAAATCCATTCTAATTCTAGACTGTCCCCTTGATAATCATTCTGGTCCTCACCATCATCTACAAATTCAAACTCAACCCAAAAATCATGTGTTTCTTCCGCTTCTAGCCCACCATGCTGTTCCCATAAAGGATCCCAAATATCTCGTTTGACAACATCTGGATCCATTTCTTTTAATTCATATAAAGTAGTCTCAAACACCGGTTCACTTTCTTGATCCCAATTCCATAAGAAATTCACTTTTACATGCTTACCAAAATCATCTGTGTTGTCATTATTACTATCTAAGACTGAATAATTTGTTTCTAAAAACACATTTTCAATTTTTAGACTTCCTGCATTCGATAACGAAAATTCACGCAACATCGTATCCCCTGGTTTTAAGTTATCAATTTGAATAATGGCTGTAGGATCTACAGAAAGATCTAATGTACCGGCAGCAAATGAATTAGTCGTTACTTCCTGATCATTGAAATATGCATACGTCCCCCCTCCAATTAGTGTTAAACCTAGAGTAGCTGATAATACTCCAGCACCTATTTTTTTCTTTAAGTTCATTCCATCTCCTCCATAATTCATACTTTTACAATTTTCCATCCGTCCTCAAACATTGGCATCTTTTCTTCTTTTTTGAAGATTAATGTTAGGTTGAAACGATATATACCACACCTCCTAATATCAGAGAATATAAGTGAATGGACCAAGTTGTTAGAGATAATATAACAAAAATATTACAGAAAAGGTGTCAGTACATGTCGATATAATTGAATTATTGAAAAATAATGAATATTAACTACTTTTATTGTCGTATTACAAAAAATGGTAAAAACGTCCATTGTTTTTCGGAAGGTTTTTAGGGATTTTGTGGGGCATATTCTAGTGAAAAATAGAATTTTTATTATACGCTAGACTATAGCAGGATGATTATCCTATACTTACAAAATTCGACTTCTTGATTTTGATGACAAAATCATAAGATGAAAAACAAAGCATGTTGTGTCTGCTATAATTAAGGTAATGGATTATTATTGGAGGAGGCATATTTATTTTATTACATATTTTCATTTGCCTTTTATTATCATCTTTTATGGCAAGTTTAGTTTATTTCTTTGTATATTATTCGAACTTTGAATTTTTAGGCTTTATTGTTGTATCTATTATTTACTTTTTCTGCTATCTATTCATCGCTTTCCCGATACAAATAATACTTCGTAGAAAGCCAAAAATATTCTCAGTAAAATATTTAATCCTCTATTTGTTGGTATCATTTTTTGGAACAATTATATTACTTCCGACATTGTTAGAATTTAGTTTTACCATGCATTTCTCTAAAGAATTATTATGGTTATCAATCTTAAATGCTCTTATTTTCTGGATCATTGATTCGTTGGTCATGAGGAAAGATCGTATACACATTAAAAATACCATACGTGAATTTATTCGATTTATAATGTAGGGAAGTAGTTGATATTTAATCAAATATTATCGTACTTATTTTTTCTAAATAACTAAGTAAATACATCATTTTTGGACAAAAGAAAAACCGGACATAAATGCCCGGCCTATTACAAATCTATTTATTTTTTGATACTGGTTTTTCTGTTGTCATCAATGTCACTACAATTAATACGATAACTGCTACTGGGATAGCAACGATCACACTATTTAATTCAAAAGGTTTACCTAAAATTAGCTCCCAAAGCAAGGTTGTCCCTACACCTGCAATCATGGAGGAGATACCACCTTTAGCATTCACTCGTTTCCAGAAAAATACTGCTAATAACGCTGGTGTTAGTCCGGCTCCATAAACGGTATAAGTATACATTTGTACCTCAAGTACCGTTGGGAAGTAGTTTCCTAGAATAAATGAAAAAACACCTAAAATGACAATAAATATCTTTGTATATAATACCAATTGTTTATCTGAAGCATCTTTCTTAACGTATTTTCCAACGATGTCATACGTTACATTAGTTGCTGCGGATAATAAATAGGAATTCCCCGTTGTTACAATAAATGCGGCTGCAGCTGCAAGTAAAATCCCTCCAACAGCAGTTGGTAAGATTGTCGTTGCTCCGATAAGTGCCATACCTGGATCGATATCATCAAAAATCGAACGAGACGTAAACGCAATCAGAGAAATAGTTGGTGTAATCAAAAGTATAGCCAAAAGCCAAGAGATTTGTGCTTTCTTACTTGTTTTTACACCTTTTGACGCAGCAAGACGCTGATACATATTTTGGTCGCCTAGTAATAAAAAGAAAGACGGTAATAAAAATCCTAATAATTGAACCGTACTTAGTGTACTTGTCGCAGTTAAATGTTGCTCTGGTACATTAGATGTGATTTCTCCCCATCCACCTGCGATTGAAAACATAATCGGAAGAGCAAGGAATAGACCAATCAACGCTAGGAAAGCACTAATCGCATCTGTTGGGGCTACTGAACGAAGCCCACCAATCGTTGCTAAGAAGATTATAAGAACTGCACCGATTAACGTTCCGATTTGTACAGACATACCTGTCGTTACATTTAATACAAAACCTAATCCTGTCATGGCATAAGAGACTATGCCGACAAAAGCTAATATGATAATAATACTCGCTATTAATTGAGCTGCTTTACCATATTTCGCTTCTAATATTCCTGAAACTGTAAATTTACCAAACTCACGGATTTTTGGAGCTATAAAATATAAAATTCCAATACCTAATCACGTAGGGATCGTCATCATGAGAGCTGGAATAATACCGTATGAGTAAGCCATTGAAGTCTCCCCGCCGGTTATACTTCCGCTTCCCATCCAAGTTGCTAACAATGTACCTGCCAAAACAAAGCTTCCTAACCCTTTTCCGGCCAGAATAAAATCTTCACTGTTTGCAATCTTCTTGGAAAAATAGATACCAAGAATAATCATAAATACTCCATATCCAGCCACAAACCATAATAATGCTGGATTATTTGTTAATTCCATGCTGTAATTACCTCCTGAAGTTATGTAAATCATTAACTTTTAAGTTCTGCTCCCTCCCCCCTAACAATGAATAAACCATACTTTGATAAAGTCATTTAATAGAACGATGAAAATATCTCATTTATAGAATAATTTAGGAAAGTTTTATGTTGTGGTTAGAGGAATAGCGGTGGGATGAACCATCTAATTTCTACTAATTACTCTTCATATCCATCTTCTTTTTATTAATATACGAATTAGTAAAAGAAAAACTAAATGAAGAAATTCTCAAAAATCAACGATTTTCTAATTATAACAAAGGAAGATTATTTCTCAACTTGGTTTCTGAGTATATACCAATCGTTTCGCTTCACTAACCCGATATAGGCGTAATTATTGATCATGTAGTTACAATTTCTTTCATTTACTCCATTTTTTAGGTAAATCCCTTATGTGAAACTATTACCATACAATGTGATTTATCGCTTCATACGTGTATACGAATGCAAAAAAGTTATATCTTTTTTCATGAATTTGTTTCATTAGTTGCAAAGAATCCCTAACAAAGGAAATTATTACTTAAGCAAAACCCTTTAAAAGTTCAGCAATACATGTTAGATTCATATCTTGGCAGGCTTTCCTGCTTCTTATATGTATATATAATAGGAGGATTTACCTATGTTGAAAAATATAACAACAATAGTAACTGGCTTTATGTTATTAATGTTCGCCCCTGTTGTGGCTAACGCAGCGGAAAAAGAAGAAAAAATAGACAAGGACAATAAGTTAAGTATGCATCAACTTATTAATCATAAATCTAATGTTGAAGAATTAGAAATGATTTATATAAACGAAGAGACAGTAGATATGACAGATAAGGAAAAAGATCTATTAGAAAGGCTAGTACACGCCGAGGCCAAAGGAGAGCCGTATGAAGGTATGGTAGCTGTTGCTGTTGTAGTACTAAACAGAGTAGATAGCAATCATTTTCCTGACACTGTTTCTGAAGTAATTAACCAGGACAAACAGTTTACTCCTGTTAGTAACGGCAAAATTAATAAACCTGCCGGGAAGGAAAGTAAAAATGCAGTAGAAGAAGCCTTGTACACAGACAGAAGCCTTGTAACTGAAAGTTTATACTTCTATAATCCAGATACCGCAACAAGTAGATGGTTAGATGATAAAGTTACGACAGAAGTAATTGGAAATCATGTATTTAAAGATTAACAACTCAAATTAACTCGAAGTATTATTGACTGGAATAAAAATGGTTATCTTACCACACTTATTCCAGTCTTTTTGCGCTAATTTACTCATCGTTTGTAAAAATTTGATAAAAAACCCGCACGATTATCCGATTAGAATCGCGCCTTTAATCCTTCAATAATTTCTTCTGTCACCTCTGAAGTTGTATGCTTTCCACCGATGTCTGGAGTCAAAATTCCTTTATTTGTAGTATTTTCAATCACATCTAATAACAGACTGCCTAACTCTTCTTCTCCAAAATGATCTAACATTAATTTCGCCGTCCAAATTTGTCCGATTGGATTAGCAATATTCTTCCCAATAATATCCGGAGCAGATCCATGAACTGGTTCAAACATAGAAGGATACTTGCCATTAACATTAATGTTTGCTGCCGGTGCAACTCCTACACTTCCCATGATAGCCGCACCTAAATCACTTAATACATCCCCAAATAAATTACTAGCAACAATAACATCAAATCTTTCTGGATTCGTTACAAAGAAGGCAGCCAACGCATCAATATGTTGGGAATCCGTTTCAATGGTTGAATAATCTCTTGAAACATCTTTAAATACTTCATCCCAAAATGGCATGGAATGAAAAATACCATTGGATTTTGTTGCACTAGTTACATGTTTTTTACGTTTAGCAGCTAGTTCGAAAGCAAATCGCATAACTCGTTCCGTTCCTCTTCTGGAAAAGATGCTATTCTGAATGGCTATTTCATCTTCCCCTCGAAAAATTCTGCCGCCAACTTCGCTATACTCACCTTCACTATTTTCTCGAACAACTATAAGATCAAAATCTTTTGGATTTACTATCTTTGATTTCACTCCAGGAAGTACTTTTGCAGGTCTATAGTTAATAACTTGTTCAAATTCTCGGCGAAACTTGATTAAAAGTCCCCACAAGGAAATATGATCAGGCACAAGTTCTATATTACCGACTGCTCCTAAAAAGATTGCATTATAATCCTTTATTATCTCTAATCCATCCTCCGGCATCATTTTACCGTGCTCCATATAATATTCGCAGCTCCACGGAAATTCAGTAAATTCGAATCTTAAACCTCCATGAATAGCTGCTATAGCTTTTAAAACATTTGCTGCTGCAGGTACAACTTCTTTTCCAATTCCATCACCCGGAATGTTAGCAATTTTAAAATTTTTCATCATTATTCTCCTTATGTCTTTAATATCTGACGTTTACTCGATCTCATTATGGTTAAAGTATAATTGAATGTATTTTTCCAATCAATGAAATATTTTAATTTTTTATGATATTGCAAGCATTAATACCTTGCACTTCGTAAAAAGATTCTACGGATTCACCAAAATAGAAAATACAAAAAGAGCTGATTGGAACATCAGCTCTTTTTGTATTACTTCGTATATGATTGTTTTTCATCAATTTTTTGTTCTTTAGCTAGTTCTCGACTTACACGTGGTGCAGTCCAAAATGTGGTTAACATGAGTAAGGAAACCGGAACCGCAGTAACTACGATGAATGATTGTAGGGATCCGACACTATCTTCACCTAATGTAATCAGTACTATTGCGACGACCCCCATGAGAATCGCCCAAATTACACGTAAATACTTAGCTGGATCTCCATGACCAGTTATCGCCATTGAAATCGTTAGGGACATCGAATCCGTAGTCGTGAGTACAAATATAATAGTTGCTAGAAGGAATAAGAAACCAAAAATGGTTCCAAAAGGCAACTGTTCTGCAATTGCAATCATAGCTGCTGGAGGTCCGGCACTATTTAATGCATCAGATACAGAACCAGGGCTATTCATTTCTGAAAAGATTCCTGTTCCTCCAACAACAGTAAACCAAAATGTTGTGACAACAGGTGCAATTACTGCAACAGCAGTTACTAGTTCACGAATCGTACGGCCACGGGATATACGACTAACAAACATTGCCATCATTGGTCCATAACCGATAAACCAAGCAAAGAAAAAGATTGTCCATAACCCAAGCCAAGCACCATCACTTCGGAACGTATTCAACGTTAAGAAGTCTTGAACATACATTCCAAATGATTGCACATAGTTATCAAAGATAAATAATGCTGGTCCTAAGATAAGGACACCAATCATTAATCCAACAGCAAGAATAATATTATAGCTACTTAAAATTTGTATTCCTTTATGAATACCTGTTGCGGCAGAAATCCCCGCTGCTAGAACAATTACTGCAACGATAATACATTGCATTAATAAATTATTTGGTAAACCAAACAATGCAGTTAACCCATAACCAGCTTGTAAACCAAGAAATCCAATCGGACCAATCGTACCCGCTGCTACGGATACAATAGAAAATGCATCAACGAACGTTCCTAGTGCACTTTTTTTCATGATTTTATCTCCAAATATCGGATACAATAAGGAACGTGGTTTTAATGGTGCATTTCTATGATAATGGGAATACATCAATACAATCGTACCTAATGTTCCTAAAATTGCCCAGGAAACAAAGCCCCAATCGACAAAACTTGTAACAAGTGCTGGTACTATTGCTTCTGGCGTTCCTGCCTCAATACCTGTGAAATGAGGAGGTACCGTTAAAAAGTGACTTAACGGTTCAGCAGCTGCCCAAAAAACACCGCCAGCTGCGAGTAGCGTACACATAATAATGGAGATCCATTTAAATGTTCCAATTTCTGGTTTTTCTAGTTTTCCTAATCGGATTTTACCAAACTTGGAATACCCAAGAATTAATGCAATGATTAAGGTACCGACCATTAAAACTTGATAAATGGAGCCAAAGTACGTTACCGACCAATTAAACATTGTATTAACCGCATCTGTAACCATTTCTTTATTTATCAGTGCTAAAATCACAAAGGCAAGTAATGCCCCTCCACTTAGAAATAGTACTGGTTTATCTATCGTTTGATTTTGTTTCTTTATATTTTTCAAAATCTGCTCCTTTCAATACAACACAAAAAAACTCACATAATGATTTACTGACCTTAATTTGCCCTATTGAGCCAGTAGTATGTGAGATTTAATTAACATCTTTAATTAAAACTACAGCATTTCATGTTACATTTCATATACGTATATGTCAAGTCATATGATAATTTCCTTAATGTCATAGCAGATACATTTTTACTAATAAGAGTAGAAATTTTTATTGAAAGACTATGTAGGAGACTACATTTTTAAATTTTTTTCTGGATTAAGAAAAGATTCCCCATCATTTGCAAAGTTCAAGTGGAGTATTTGTAACTATAGATATATGCTACAATATTAAAAAAGCTAACTTTAGTCGCGCGCTATTATAATAAGACATACTGAAATTAAGGATTGATATATCCCATCAAAGACTTATTATGAAACAGTGTTTTAATAAAGGAGTTGTATATAATGGCAGAAATAAAACGCTCTTCAAAAGCAGAAGAAATTCTATCTCAGATCAATAGTAATACGAAGCTAGGCGATTTACGAAAAATCGCGAAAGACATTAAAAAAGATCACGAACTAGCTATGGAACTTTGGTCATCCGAAGAGTTTCCGCTCAGACTATTAGCAATCTTAATTATGGACAAAAAACTTCTAACAGAGGATGTACTAAATAAGCTTGATAAGGATATGCAGACTCATCCTATTAGTGAGCGAAATAACCTAATGGATTGGTTAATGGCTAATCATCTCACAAAAGACAAAAAGAAGATTGCATTGTTGGAGTCATGGGAAAACAGTCCTTCTTCTCTTCAAAGGAGAGCTTTTTGGTATTATCAAGGGCGATTGAGATGGACTGGAAAAACACCGACTGATAACACGGCATACTTGCTATCTGCATTAGAAGCTAATATTGCTCAGGAAGAACCAGAAGTTCAATGGGCTATGAACTTCACCGCAGGCTGGATAGGGGTTTATGATGAAAAGAATCGTGCACGTTGTATTAAACTTGGTGAGAAAACGGGACTTTACAAAGATGAAAAAGTATCAAAAGGATGTACTCCTAATTATTTGCCGGAGTTCATTACGATTGAGGTTAACAAACGATCTAATCTTTAGTTATCTTTGAAAAATGTATTAGTAATTAATGCAAAAATAAAGACCAAAAGCCTAAATCCTCGGTAGAAATAAGGAGGATTTAGGCTTTTTCACTTTAAAATCATGGACATTTTTCTATTTAAACTGAGGGACAGGTGAGTTTCAAGAACAAATCATCGATTGACCTTTATGCAATCTGTAAAATATTAATAATATACTGTTTATATCGCTTAAGCTCACATTATCTAGAAATAGAGCAAAAGTTATTAAAAATGCTCGTTTATAGGTTCGGATTTGTAATGAAGATGGCTTTTTCGAGAATCTTACTTTTGCTTGGGCATATAGATGATCAAATCACGAAAAATATCTATCTCACACAATAAATAAAAAAGAAGCATTTCAAAGGTTCAGCGAACTTATGAGAAACCTCCGTTGATTTCCTCAATGTGAGTAAAATGTAAATCCAAGGGGGAGAATGCCAATGAAAGTAATAATATAAACAAGTCGATATTGTTAAAACCTCATCCTGGATGGATTAAAATTTTGTCAATTTTCCCGAACAGATCTCTATCGTAAAACCGCCGTGCTCTATGGCTCTTTCAACGTCACTTTGCGTAAAACTGACGATGGAGTTGGCGGACTTGCTCCGCGAGTGCAGGAACAGGGCCCTCTATTGTGGTATCACGAATAACATCTTGGATTGGAAGATTACGAACGCGAGATTCAGTAACCCCTATTTCATTCAACCATTGTACCAGCTGTTCGGACGAACTTGCATAAACAATCCGACCTAAACCAACCCAGCCATGGGCCGCAGCGCACATGGGGCAATGTTCGCCCGAGGTATATACTGTCGCCTTGCCTCTTTCTTCAGATGTCATGTTCCCAGCTGCCCACTTTGCCAAAGCAAATTCCGGGTGTTGGGTATGGTCACCACCTGAAACATGGTTATAGTCTTCCGCAAGCACATCTCCGTTGGCTGAGACAAGGACTGAACCAAATGGCTCGTCACCAGTCTCTAAAGCAGCTTTAGCTAGTTCAATACAACGTCGCAGATACTTCAAATCTGAATCATTTATCATAATTGAATCCTCTTCGTACAGTTTATTTTTTGTATCGATATTCCGTATACTAGCACAATTCAGAAGGACATACTCCTATTCGATTAGCGCACCCGATTGCCTTAAAAAGTATAAATTCCAACGAAAAGACTAAATCCAGCTGCAAGGAATGTTGTAAAAGCGACAGGTTTTCTTTTTTGAAATTCAACAAAACCTGTAGCAATAAATAATAGTCCTATCAAGAGCAAAGCAAAAGGTAATATAACCCCAATGGTATCAGTTATCAAACCATAACTCGTTAAAGCAACTATAACAACCGCAAAAATTATTCTAAGTAATCTCATCAGCGACCCCCATTAAAAATAAAATTAAATTCCCTACAATATGTACCGATTCTGCAAACAGGACGCAGACTGTTCCAGAAATACAACCGATAGTTTATTAAAAAATTGATTAAGACCGCTACATATCCGACAAAAAATCATGTTGTCTATCAATTTTTTATACCTTTTAATCTCGTTAATGAACTAGTGAGGAAACATCCTGAATTTTTAGCCATGACTTATAATCTGCTCCACTACCGTTCCCCTCTACATTCATTTATTCCACTTATCAACTTTAGATAATCATATTCGAAGGGTAGAACTTCGCAACTTTAATTTAAATATACACTATGAACGTGCGCACCGTCTCTTTTTTTAGTCAGCAGACTACCTATCTGTTGAACTACCAGAACAAAATAATCCTTTGCTGACAACATTTCACGCACAACGCGCGACTTCATCGAATCCAGACGGTGGTTCTTCTTGACTCTTTCGCTATCGCTCATATAATCGCTCCTCTTCCCGCAAAGATATTAATAGGATGTGATTTAACATCTAATATTAATAAAGATAAAGAAAACTAAGATTAAAAAAGAGACCTCCACTAAGTTTGGTAACTTAATGAAAGACCTCTCTGAAAATCTCTATTGAGTATATCGGTTGTTTTTTCGGTGGTTAAAAATAACCATCCAATCAATTGATATATCAAGGCTTCATGATGTTTATTACATCATGCCGCCCATTCCACCCATGCCGCCCATGTCAGGCATGCCGCCACCGGCACCGCCATTTTCTTCAGGCTTATCAGCGACTACTGCTTCGGTCGTTAGGAACATAGCTGCTACAGATGCTGCGTTTTGTAATGCAGAACGAGTAACTTTAGTAGGATCAACGATACCAGCTTCTACCATGTTTACCCATTCGTCAGTTGCCGCATTGTAACCAATACCCACTTTTTCACCTTTTAGACGTTCTACAATGATAGAACCTTCTAAGCCAGCATTGTGTACGATTTGACGTACTGGCTCTTCTAAAGCACGGAGAACGATGCTTGCACCAGTTGCTTCATCTCCTTCTAGTGTTAGTTCACTTACTTGACGATGAATATTCACAAGGGCTGTACCGCCTCCAGGAACCATTCCTTCCTCAACACCAGCACGAGTAGAGTTTAAAGCATCTTCAATACGAAGCTTACGTTCTTTCAATTCTGTTTCTGTAGCTGCACCAACTTTAATTACTGCTACGCCACCAGCTAGTTTAGCTAAACGTTCTTGTAATTTTTCTTTATCGAAGTCAGAAGTAGATTCTTCTGCTTGTGCACGGATTTGTGCAACACGGCTAGAAATTGCTTCTGGATCTCCAGAACCTTCTACTACTGTTGTGTTTTCTTTAGTTACCACAACTTTAGAAGCGCGGCCTAATTGGTCGATGCTAGCAGATTTAAGATCTAAACCAAGATCTTCTGTAATTACTTCTGCACCAGTTAGTACTGCAATATCTTCTAGCATTGCTTTACGACGGTCACCAAATCCAGGAGCTTTTACAGCTACAGCATTGAATGTACCGCGAAGTTTATTTACTACTAATGTAGCAAGTGCTTCTCCTTCTACATCTTCAGCGATCATTAGAAGAGGTTTACCTTGTTGAACTACTTGCTCTAACACTGGTAATACTTCTTGGATATTGCCTATTTTCTTATCTGTTATTAAGATATAAGGATCTTCTAAAACAGCCTCCATTTTATCTTGGTCAGTAACCATGTATGGAGAAGCATATCCACGATCAAATTGCATACCTTCTACTACTTCAAGCTCTGTGTTGAAACCTTTAGATTCTTCAATAGTGATAACACCATCGTTACCTACACGTTCCATTGCTTCAGCAATCAATTGACCTACTTCTTCATCTCCAGAAGATACGGCAGCAATTTGTGAAATAGCTTCTTTACTTTCAATTGGTTGTGAAATTCCTTTTAATTCTTGAACTGCTAATTCAACAGCTTTTTCAATACCGCGACGGATTCCTACTGGGTTTGCACCAGAAGTTACGTTTTTCAATCCTTCACGAATCATTGCTTGAGCAAGTACAGTCGCTGTTGTAGTACCATCACCAGCAACATCATTTGTTTTTGATGCAACTTCAGATACTAATTGAGCACCCATGTTTTCAAATGCATCTTCTAATTCAATTTCTTTTGCAATCGTAACACCATCATTTGTAATTAGAGGTGAACCGAATTTTTTATCTAATACAACATTACGTCCTTTTGGTCCAAGCGTAACTTTTACTGCATCTGCCAATGTATCTACACCACGTAGCATTGCGCGACGAGCGTCTTCACTAAATTTTAAGTCTTTAGCCATTCTTTATTCCTCCTTGAATGTAGTTACGTATTTATCGTTTTAATCTAAATTTTTCATAAGAGTTTAGCCAATAATAGCTAAAATATCATTTTCACGAAGAATTAAGTATTCTGTACCTTCATATTTCACTTCTGTACCAGCAAATTTAGAAAAAATGATTCGATCTCCTTCTGAAACTTCAAGAGCAATCTTTTCTCCATTTTCTACACGTCCAGAACCAACTGCTACTACTTTACCTTCCTGCGGTTTTTCCTTTGCAGAGTCTGGAAGTACGATTCCGCTTGCAGTTGTTTCTTCTTGTTCAACAAGTTCGATAACAACACGATCTCCTAATGGTTTAATCATGTAGAATTGCCTCCTTAATTCGATATCATTTTATTTTATTAGCACTCTTCATAGATGAGTGCTAATCACAATTATTATAATAATTAATTCTATAAAAAAATGCAAGCAAAATAGAGTGAAGATATTATATTTTTTATATAACAAATGCTAAACAATTTCATAAATCAATCACAAAAAAATAATACTTCATTTTCTTTTCATTTAATAGCGTGTTCTGATTATAATAACTATATATGCATATGTTAAACTATATTAATTAGTACAGTACATGATAAAGGAGCGTTTTATTTGAGTCGTAGATATTGGTATGTCATTCTTACATATATTATTATGCAGTTTTCTGGGTTGCTTTTTGCACCGATTTTAGCAGTCGTTTTCGGTTTTTCTATCAATGATGCAACTATTTATTGGTCGATATTTTCCTTTGCCCTAGCAATCGTTATAACGCTATATTTTCTTAAACCAGATATGCAAATGCGAAATAACGAGGCAGCAGGAATTGAAAGTATAATACTGTGGTCTATAGCTGGTATTTTTATGGCTTTATTCGCACAAGGTATTGCTGCTCAAATCGAAATAGCCATCGGGATTGACCCAGGTTCCGAAAACACACAACAAATTATGGATATCACTCGAGCAGCACCTATATTCATGATCGTACCGGCTATCTTTGCTCCCATTTTAGAAGAAATTATATTCCGAAAGATTATTTTTGGAGAGCTTTATAAACGAATGAATTTCTTTTTTGCGGGGTTACTATCAGCGGTTATATTTGGGTTTATTCACTTAGACCCTAAGCATATTTTAATTTACGCATCCATGGGATTTGTATTTGCTTTTCTTTATGTAAAGACAAAACGAATTATCGTTCCTATTATTGTACACGCAGGTATGAACACCTTTGTTTTGTTAGCACAATATAATATTGATCCTGAAGAAATGCAACGTATTTTAGATGAGATGCAAATGATTTTCTTTGGAGGTTAATCCATGAGACATCCCTTTCTAACAAGAGCAGTTCTATACTTTCTTGTAGGAATTGCTTTTATATACTTTGGGGTTCAAAGTAAGGAAAGCACTGTTTGGAATTCTGTTACACTTATTTTTGCAGCAGTTTCTGCTTTGTGTTTCTTTGTTTCCTTTAAAATGATAGGTTATCACAATAAATTAAGAAAGAAAAAGTAGACTGTATTCACAGTCTACTTTTCTCATTAATATAAGGATAAACGCTTACATAATAATTGATTTAAAATAATGAAATAATTAGTTTAAAGAATAATGTTTAAGAAAATACACGAGTGATTGAAGCTCAATCGCTAAATCAATATGATGCACACGAATATGACTAGGTACTGTAATTCTTGCTGGGGTAAAGTTTAATATTCCACTAACGCCATGCTCAACAAGTTGATTAGCAATTGCATCTGCTTCATCAGCAGGTATCGTCAGAATAGCAACCTCTGTATTCTTTAACCTTTCCCCTAGTTCATCAATATGATAGACTGGAACTCCTCCGATATCGGTGCCTACCTTATTTTCATCAGCATCAAATGCAATGGTAATACGGATATTATTATTTTTCATAAAATTATAATGTAAGAAAGCTGTTCCTAAATTTCCAACACCAATTAACGCTACTTCTGTTATTTCATGTTGGTCTAATGTACTCTTAAAAAAACCTAGTAAATATTCAACATTGTATCCATATCCTTTTTTACCTAGTGCACCGAAGTAAGAGAAATCTCTACGAATGGTTGCGGAATCTACTTTAACCGCTTCACTTAATTCTTTTGATGATACACGCTTTTTACCTTGTTGATTTAAGTTGTTAATGAAACGATAATATAATGGCAAGCGTTTTGCAGTTGCTTGCGGAATCTTGTTTTGTTCCATACGACCTTCCTCTTTTCAATGCTTAGAATAATTATCATACTATATTTATTTTAACAGATTATTCCTTAGAAGTCGTGACATTTTTCACAATAATATTGTCGCTTCTTTGGCGATAAGCTAAACTAGTATTATGAGGTGACAATGAAATGATACTGATGCAATTAAACGGAATATCAAAATCTTTTGGCGCAGAAGAGATTTTGTCTAATATAAAAGTAGAAATTAAAGACCAAGATCGTATTGCCATCGTCGGTAGAAATGGTGCAGGAAAATCGACACTGCTAAAAATAATGGCAAATGAACTCCCTCATGATGAAGGAGAGTTTTTCAAACCGAAAGATCTTACCTATGGTTATCTATCGCAACATATGAAGTTAGAATCAGGTAAAACCATTTGGAATGAGATGGAAGATGTATTTTCCCATTTAAAACAGATGGAAAAAAAGTTACGTGAAGTAGAAATTAAAATGGCAGATCCTACTGCAGTAGATGAAACGAGTTACCAAGCCATTCTGAAAGAATACGATGAATTACAAATTCGCTATCAATCAGATGGTGGTTATACGTATGAATCGGATATAAAATCGGTACTTACTGGTCTCTCATTTGGTGATTATGATTATGAAACGCCGATTAACGAATTAAGTGGCGGACAAAAGACAAGACTCGCTCTTGGTAAATTATTGCTACAAAAACCTCAGTTACTCATCCTCGATGAGCCTACAAACCATCTCGATATTGATACACTAACATGGTTGGAAGGTTATCTCGTTAATTATCCTGGTGCAATTGTGATTGTTTCCCATGACCGCTATTTTCTTGATAAAACGGTATCTATCGTTTATGAAATTTCTAGACATCATTCGAGAAAATATCATGGTACCTATAGTAAATACCTGGAACAAAAAGCACTTGATTACGAACAAGAAATGAAAGAATACGTAAAACAACAAACGGATATTAAACGGATGGAAGAATTCATTCAAAAGAATATCGTCCGTGCTTCCACTACAAAACGAGCACAAAGTAGACGAAAGCAATTAGAAAAAATGGACAAGATGGATCGTCCAATGGGTGATGAATCATCCGCTTCGATGTCATTTCAAATTAATCGTCGTAGTGGCAATGATGTATTAAAAATTTCTAATCTAGGCTTCCGATATGAAGAACAACAAGAACCTACATTCCGCCATGTAAACCTTCATGCAAATCGCGGTGAACGTATCGCATTAGTTGGTCCGAATGGAATCGGAAAAACAACGTTACTGAAGACCATTGTGGAGAAAGAATTTCCTTTTGACGGAGACATCCAATTAGGAACAAATGTACAAGTCGGGTACTATGATCAGGAACAAACCGAACTTCACTCGAACAAAACCGTCCTTCAAGAATTGTGGGATGAGTATCCTCTAGTGAATGAAAAAGATATTCGTACGATACTAGGCAATTTCTTATTCTCTGGGGATGATGTATTAAAAGTCGTTTCTGCATTAAGTGGTGGTGAAAAATCACGCTTAGCTTTATCTAAATTAAAAATGCAAAAAGCAAACCTACTTATTCTAGATGAACCAACGAACCACTTAGATATTGATAGTAAAGAAGTGTTAGAAGGTGCATTAGCTGATTTCCCGGGTACAATTATCTTTGTTTCACATGATCGCTATTTTATTAATCGAATCGCAGATCAAGTAGCCGAAATGAATCCACAAGGAATTAAAATGTACCTTGGTGACTATGATTATTATCTAGAGAAAAAAGCAGAAGAAGCAGAACTTGCTCGTCTTCAGATGGAGAAAGAAGTACAATCAACAACGGTTTCCGATAAAAAAAGAAGTTTTAAAGAAGAAAAGCAGAAACAAAGTGAAGAAAGAAAACGGAAAAGACAAATCGCTGAACTTGAAAAACAGATCGAAACGACAGAAGAGCATATTGCACATTTAGAAGAACAAATGACATTACCAGAAGTATATGAAGATCACGAAAAAGCATTAGAGTTAACCGAAGAAACCAACATGTACAAACAAAAACTTGATGATCTATTGGAGCATTGGACAAGCCTAGAAGAGTTAGACAATTGAAAAAATATTCATCTTCATTTATAATATTTACAGGTAAGTATATACTTGCCTGTTTTTATATATACAGCTTGTTTCGTTTGTTTGCTAATAATAAATCATGGAGGTCGTTAACTTTTGACGATAGCGCTGATTAGTTTGTTTTTTCTTATTGTAGGCATAGTATGTTTTGTTGCTTGGAAAAAGGGTCTGCTGGTAATCAATACAAGTGTGCTTAAAAATGCAAAGGAGCACCCATCAGTTGAGTCTGAAACAAACATCTATGAATTTAATGATAAACATATTTCGGATATCGTTATTCATCGTATAGATATGTGTGTGCTTGAAGTAGATTCTTCTTATGAAGAAGTAATGGATGTGATTATAAACCAGCCTTACAACAGATATCCTGTAATTGAAGAAGATATCGATCAAATTATAGGAATTATCCACGTAAAGGACGTACTTTCTTATTTACATAATTATAAAGATGCTACCAAGTTTCAGCTTCGAAATATCATGCATGATCCGTTCTTTATCTTAGAATCACAACGTGTAGACCTTGCGTTTAAAGATATGCAAAAAGAACAGATCACACTTGCAATTGTTTTAGATGAATATGGTGGAACTGAAGGACTTATTACAAGAGAAGATATGGTCAAAGAAATGGTTACTGATGTACTTCAAGAAGATGATAGCTATGTATTGAATAAACCTTCCTTCATCCAACAACTGGCTGGAAATAGATACCGAATTCATGCTAATTCTCCACTGTACGAATTAGAAGGTATACTAGGCATCACTTTCCCAGTAGAGGATTATGATACGTTAAGTGATTTTTTAATCGATCAATTAGGCTATATCCCTGCCAATCATGAGAAGCCAAACCTACTTTATAAAAATATTCAATTTGAGATTACCGAAATATCTTCTCAAAAAATACATTCAGCTATCGCAACCATTTATGAAGATGGAGTAACATTTATCGACCAATTTCATAGGCAACCTAGTTGAATCAAACTCATAATAAGAGTAAAAAACTCTCTTTATCCACAATGTTGGATTTAGAGAGTTTTTTTATAGCTTTTATTTAAATAGATAATCATTTTGTATCGTATGTTCAACTGCAACTCGGTAAACTACTGCCAATCCTAACATGGTGGACATGACAGAACTACCTCCATAACTAATAAGTAGCAATGGAATTCCTGTTATTGGCATAATTCCAATTGTCATTCCGATATTTTGAAACACATGGACCAGCATCAAACTTAAAAATCCAAAGCAGAAATATGTGCCAAAAGGAGAATGTTTATAGATGCTTAAGCCTAAGGTTACTAAACGGTATAGAAGCATAAAGTAAAGAAAAATTACAATGGCACTTCCAATAAATCCAAAGCTCTCTCCTATTACAGAAAAGATAAAATCTGTATGTGCTTCTGGATATTGTACTTCTAGACTACTCATTCCCTTACCAAATAATTGTCCAGAACCCAATGACATATGTGATCGTTCAAACTGAAATGTCGCATCTGCTGATTGTTGTGACGGATCAAACCATGTCATAATTCGATCCACTTGATATGGTGCTACTCCAAGAACATCAATTGCAAACTGCGGAAATCGAATAATTGCTCCAATAGCAGCTCCTGCTAGAGATACCAAGCCAACTATTAAGGAAACAATAATCCTCCAGTTAATACCTGATAAAATTATCATCATTCCTGCAATAAACAAATACACCATCGAGGTACCAAAATCAGGTTGTAGCATAATTAATCCGACTGGTATCATTGTATAGATTATTAGTTTAAGTAATAACATAATATCCGTTTTCATCGTTTGAACTTCTGTCTTTTCTTTATGTCCCGTTATCGTTGCTGCTAGAAATAATATCGTCGACATTTTGGCAAATTCGGCGGGTTGAATGGATAATCCAGGTAAGGTAAACCAACTATTTGCACCATTAATTTCCCTTGCAATTGCATCAGGACTGATAAGTAACAGCCCTAACAAGAGAACTCCACCTATATAAATATATATACTTCCTCTATACAACTGTTCGAGGTCGATAAATTGAATCGCAGCTACAAAACAAACACCAATACTAAAAAAAGCAATTTGCCGTATGACAAAATTCGTATTAGCTTGATCAATTTGCTGCGCGTTATAAATAGCCAATAGACTAATGATTACAAATCCTAAAAAGAGTAGAATCAAATCAGTTTGAAAATAATAATTTTGTTTTTTATTCATCGGATTCCCACCAAATTTCTTCCTGTTAATATCCTTCTTTAACCAAATACTTATCCACAACGAAAAGCTCGAAAAATGTCTAAAAACCTCGAATCAGCAAAAGTTACACACATAATCCACAGCCGAATGAACAGTTATCCACTTTTTTCATCCACATTTAAAAGATGATAATGTAGCTTATCTACAGGATATATCCACACCCCTGTGAATAACCTGTGACTAACTCAGTATAAGTGAAGGATTTGCATTTAAATCGAGTAATGAACGATGCCCCTTTTCAAACGATATCGTACCTGCTGCGGCAATCATTGCAGCATTATCTGTACATAATTGAATTGGTGGAATATATAATGGAAAATCTTCGCCTGAGAAACGTTTCTCTAGGCTTTTTCTTAAACCTGTATTAGCAGCTACTCCACCCGCTACAATAACTTGATTTACGTTATATTCTTTCGCTGCACGATATGTTTTTTCTGTCAGTACTTCCACAACACTCGCTTGAAAACTTGCAGCAATATCTTCTGCACTTAACGTCAAATCACGTTGCTTTGCGTTATGAATTTTATTTATAACGGCAGACTTCAATCCACTAAAACTAAAATCATAACTATCTGCTTCTAACCAAGCACGAGGAAATTCAATCGTTTCCTCACCTTTAGCAGCTAAGCGATCAATTTGTGGACCACCTGGATAAGGCAATTTCAACATACGGGCGACCTTATCATATGCTTCTCCTGCAGCATCATCTCTTGTCTCCCCTATTAATTCATAGTCTCCATGTTCCTTCATTAGGACTAATTCTGTGTGTCCACCAGAAACAATAAGGGCTAACATCGGAAACACAAATTCATGCTCTAGTCTATTTGCATAAATATGACCAGCAATATGGTGAACCCCAACTAATGGTTTCTTCTTAGCAAACGCTAATGCTTTCGCTGCATTTACACCTACTAATAAAGCTCCTACTAATCCTGGTCCTTCTGTAACTGCGATTGCATCTATATCTTCCCAAGTAACATCAGCCTCAGTAATTGCTTGTTCAAGCACAAGTGTAATTTGTTCAACGTGATGCCTTGATGCAATTTCAGGAACTACTCCTCCGAAGCGTTTATGACTTTCAATTTGAGATGCAACTACATTGGACATAATCTCTCTACCGTTTTTTACTACAGAGGCTGCGGTTTCATCACAACTTGTTTCTATACCTAATATAATCGTATCTTTTTTCATTTCAGATTCACCCACATTACAATAGCATCCTCGTGATTATCCGTGTAATACCTCTTACGAACTCCACCAGGAACTAAACCAAATTTTCTATATAAGGATTGCGCCGCTATGTTTGATGCACGTACTTCTAAGGATAGGCGCTCGACTCCTTTTGCTATGGCAATCTGCATCAAATAACGAAATAACTTTTCACCTAATTTATTTCTGCGATAACTTGGTAGAATAGCGAAATTCGTTATTTGTGCGTCATCTAACACCATCCACGAACCAATATAACCAACAACTGTACGTTCGACTTCAACGACATAATAATACGCATGAGCATTTTCTATTAATTCTTGATAAAAAATATCCGTTGTCCAAGGTGTTTGAAAACATGCATTTTCTACATGTAAAACTTCAGGTATATCAGCAAGTTCCATTGGACGCATCGTTATATTATTCATTTACTTGACGTTCCTTCTGACTCTTTTGCCAATTCGCTTCTGCTTCTGCTAAACGTAGATAATTAGGAACGAGCTCATGAATAGCTTCCGGTTCTAAATTCATCCCTACAAGCCCTAAGTGCGAAGCTTTTGGAAGATGATAGATAGGTTCAGGAATAATTGCTAAATCTCCTAGTTCCTCTTTAATTAATTCTTTAAATTGTTCAATATCCGGACTCAAGAATACTACCTTTTCCCCCTGCTTTTTTAATTTATCCAGCATGGAGGTCATAAGTAAATTTTCTTCTTCAATCACTTTTTCAATTTTATTATCGTTAAATTGATATCCACCAGTAAATACTAATCCTCTCCTCGCATCAAAGAAAGGACATATAATTCCACTAAAGAACTTCCCTTGATAAGCAAGTACCTCTAAGCTAGAGACTCCTACTACTGGTATTTCTAAAGCCCATGCCATTGTCTTTGCTGTAGATAGGCCAATTCTTACTCCCGTGTAAGAGCCAGGCCCTTTTGCTACTACAATTCGATCAAGTTCTTCCGGTTGCATAGATACCTGTTGCATAAGACTTTCTACAGCAGGCATTAAACGAACAGAATGATTCTTCTTGATATTAGTTGTAAGTTCAGCTAGTATCTCTCCATTGTTTAATAATGACACACCTAATACTTGATTGGAAGTATCGATTGCAAGTATATTCATACATTAACTCCTAACCTTTTAATTCATTTACTACTTGTTCAAAGTGAGACCCATGAGGTTTCAAATCAATTACACGCATATCTTTATTTTCCGTATAATGAATAGATATTTCTAAACGATCCACGGGTAAGAATGGCTCAATAAATCCAGCCCATTCCACTACAGAGACTCCATTTCCATGAAAATATTCATCAAAACCAATGTCCTCCAGGGAATCCTCTAAACGATACACATCCATATGATATAAAGGCATTTTCCCACGGTATTCTTTCACAATTGTAAACGTAGGGCTCGTAATATGACGCTTAACTTCTAGTCCAGAAGCAATTCCTTTCGTAAACGTTGTTTTACCAGAACCTAGCTGACCTTCTAACGTAATAACATCACCCGGACGCAACGACTTAGCTAGTCTTTCGCCGAATGATTTTGTTTCTTCCGGAGAACCAAGCTGTATTTTCATTTAATTCACCTACTTCAAATGCGTATATCCGCTTTTCTTAAGCACTTTACGCATAGCATTATCTTCTATATAAACAGGATGCTTTTCTTCTTCTACAACACTTCCAATTACCGTCAATTGGGTATTTGTCTTCTCAGCAGCTTCATTTACAACAGCCCAGTCACCTTTAGCCACTGTCCCTAGGAGTTCAAAATCCTCTCCACCAGACAATTTCCACTGATATTGTTGCTCATACG
The DNA here is from genome assembly GCF_000011245.1 of Oceanobacillus iheyensis HTE831. Classification (NCBI taxonomy): domain Bacteria; kingdom Bacillati; phylum Bacillota; class Bacilli; order Caryophanales; family Bacillaceae; genus Oceanobacillus; species Oceanobacillus iheyensis. Next base: position 680,596 of record NC_004193.1, on the reverse strand, counting down.
TAAATTGATAAAAGGAAGGTGCAACTGGTATATCATTTTCACGTAATACAATGGACACATTAGAAGCTTCTGCGATCTCACTTGCCTCATTGGCAATCCCATCACTTACATCATTTAAAGATACTCTGTCCAGACTTTCTAGAGCTTGCGCAAAAGCCACTCTCGGTTCCGGTTTTCGATGCCGATGAATATAAAAATCTTGATCAACATATCGGTTGTTTTCATTGTCGCTGGTCAGAATATGAAACCCTGCTAGAGAGTCTCCTAATGTCCCCGTAACAAAGACAATGTCTCCTTCTTTTGCATGCTGACGATATCGCGCTTTATTTGTGATCGTATATCCAATTACTGTAATAGAGATGGTTAATTGCTTACCGGAAACAGTATCTCCACCAATAATATCCATATGATACTTTGATGCTAAATCATCCATACCTGAATATATCTGAGATAGCTCCGCTTGAGTCCAATTCTTTGGTATTACAATAGATACTAAATAGAAACTAGGTGAAGCTCCCATTGCTGCTAAATCACTTATATTGGCCCCTAATGCTCGATAGCCGATATGATACGGTTCCATTGTAGAACGGGAAAAATGTACATCCTCTACAAAAGTATCTACTGCCGTAACAATATCCTTTGAACTACGAAAAACAGCAGCATCATCTCCAATTCCTTTTAACAGAGAAGGCTGTCGATAATATGTCGGCTTAATCGAATCTATAAAAGAAAACTCATCCATTTCACATCACCATTCTTTATCTTCACTACCAACTATCATAGCAAAAACAAAAGAAAAAAGAAAAAAATTGGACGACTAAATAATGTCTACAAACTAAAAAAACACAGGTTTCAATTCAAACCATGTGTTCTACAACTTCTAATATAATTTTCATGGCGGTCCGGACGGGACTCGAACCCGCGACCTCCTGCGTGACAGGCAGGCATTCTAACCAACTGAACTACCGGACCAACTTTTTTTACTTATGTATGGCATCCAGTATTTCAATGGTGAATCTGGATCTTACTCAAGTAATAGTAAATAATTTGGTTGCGGGGGCAGGATTTGAACCTGCGACCTTTGGGTTATGAGCCCAACGAGCTACCAGACTGCTCCACCCCGCGATATGACTTATGATATGGAAAATATGGTCATACACTTCTATGTGTTATACTTACATATTCTATCCAATCTAAGGATAAATTATCCTTGCCTGGCGGCGTCCTACTCTTGCAGGGGTAAAACCCCAACTACCATTGGCGCTGAAAAGCTTAACTTCTGTGTTCGGCATGGGAACAGGTGTGACCTTCTCGCTATCGCTACCAGACAATCCTTAAAATCAAGGACAAGTAATATTATATCCATAGAACTATAAAAAAGCAATACCTTTTTAAAACTTTTTTTATTTCGTCGTTTGTTTTTATAAAATAAATGCTAAGAAACGTTGATATGATTGCAAAACGAGTTGCTATTTTAAATTAGTCTCAGTTTGAAAATCTACATTTGTGCGTGTATTTAAGTTTTTTTAAGGGATCATGTCATTCGGATATCACCAAGTCATTATTATAATCCAAACTTTTTAAAACAATCATTACTTAGCATCGATGAAAATTGACTCATATGAATAATTTTACTTTTACGAAAAAATCAACTAAGATGTAGGTAGAATAAAAAAAAATCCACTAGGGGTGCCATTTTGGCTGAGATAAGATGCATTTCTTGATCCCTTTGAACCTGAACTGGTTAATACCAGCGTAGGAAAGTGGAGTTGGCGACTATACCTATTCTGTAGCTGTATATAAAACCACTCCATTTTGGGGTGGTTTATTTGTTCTTTATTCTAAATTAATAGGAGAGGAGAATTTTTGGTGGATGCTATTGCTAAGATTAAACAAGATAAACCGTTTATTTTTAATATAACCAATGAAGTTGCATCTAATTTTTCTGCTAATGGCTTAATCGCTATCGGAGCGTCACCTGCGATGTCTCATACTCCAAGAGAAGCTAAAAAGTATGGAGAAATCGCCGACGCGGTAGTGCTAAACCTGGGGACATTAACGGAAGACCGGGGAGAAGCAATGTTAAAGGCTGGAATGGCAGCAAACAAGAATGGGGTTCCAGTTATTCTTGATCCCATTGCAGTTGGAGGTACAGATTTTCGGACGGAGATCATTGATGACATACTTAAAACGGTAAAGCTAGCTGCAATACGTGCTAATGCTGGGGAAATAGCTGTGTTGGCAGGTAAGCTAGAAAAAGCAAAGGGGCCAGATTCCATTATTCAAGAAAACGAACCAGAAATCGCAAAAACTGTCGCTAAAAAATATGATACGGTTGTCATCTCAACTGGAAAAGTTGACGTTGTGACAGATGGTAAGCGAACTGCTTTATGTACAAACGGGCATGAAATGCTACAAAACATTACGGCTAGCGGATGTTTACTTTCATCTTTTGTCGGACCTTTTGTGAGTGTAGTTGATGACTTTTATCAAGCAGGTATATATGCTGTGACAAGTTATGGTATTGCAGCTGAATTAGCAATGGAAAAAGCATCTGGGCCTGGAACATTTATTCCGGCATTACTCGATGAAATATACTTTCTAACTGATGAAAAAGTAGAAAAATACAAACAAGTTCACGAACTATAAGGATATGTATCATTATCGAAGGAGGAAAAGTAATTGGAAAATCTTCTATTTGTCGAGACAGGAACAGGAGTAGATGTTCATGGACAGAACGTGAATATTGCATCAGAAAGAGCTGTAATGAATGCAATCCATAGCAATTCTATGCCAGGAATGAAGAAGATCTTACCAGATGCTGACTTAAATAAGATGAAAGTAAATGTAAAACTGGGTATTCCATTAGATACGGAAAAATTGGATCACGACAAAATAAAACAATTAATTCCTTATGGTACAGTCACTGTTGAGGTCTTACCTGGAGGCTTGGCAACAACTAGTGGGATTTTCTTGGAAGATCAGCAGGATAAAAACGATTTAATGTATATTGTTAACGCAGTTGTAGAAGTAGGCTATTAAACAAAATTAAGGGGGATTTTCTATGCTTTTTTCAGATTCATTGCGTGAGGCAACAAAAGAAAGCTGGCAGTTAAGTTTAAATCATCCATTTGTACAAAAGGTCGTAAGTGGTGATTTGCCACTAGAAACATTCAAAAATTATATTCTACAAGATATCTATTATTTGAAACATTACGGGAAGGTGCATGCTTTTGCGGCTGCTCATTCAGATGACTTTCATATTGCCGCTAAACTGGCAGAAAAAGCAAAGAAGACCGCTGAAGCAGAACTTACGGTGCATAAGGAGCACGCAGAAATTTTACAGATTACAGAAGCTGAAATCGAGAATTTCAAACCAGCACCGACTGCATACGCGTATACATCACATTTATACCGCGCGTCGCTGTCCGGAAGTTTAGCTCAAATTGTAGCTGCAATGCTACCATGTTATTGGTTGTATGCAGATATTGGTTTGACCTACAAGGATGCGAAGCCAAAGGAAAAAATTTACCAGAACTGGTTGAACACCTATGGCAGTGATTGGTTCCAAGAATCCACACAAGAAATGATTGATCTGCTCAATACTTTAGCTGAACAAGCAGGAGAAGCAGAGAAGGAAAAAATCAAAACACAATTTATTATTGCGAAAGAATACGAACTTGCATTTTGGGAAATGTCCTATACATTTGAAACATGGCTTTCGGAAAAACAACAAATCTAGCAGACTTTTAAATATACGGAATTGTAATAATAAGTGAACTACTTATAGATTGTGGTTAATATAATCAACCCATAACAGCTTCGTGTAAAATGTACGTCACCAGACAATCAATTCATTGGAAAGCTGGTGTCTTACGTTTATGATCGAAGTGTATCCTCTTATTGCTTTATTTAAGTGATGTAAATAAAGCAATAAGGAGGTTGCTTATTTATTATTGATTACATTTTCCTTTTCCCCCAACAATTATTTTAGAGCCCGTTTAGTTGACTAATAAAAAGTCCATGCCTATCATAATTCGCTTCATAAAGCACGTTTTTCAGACCGGAAAAATAGGTGAAGACACTTGATAGAACGGAGGATAAAGACAAGGCTGTGGAAGCGAGAAAGATATATAAAATAACCAGGATCTTTTTTTACACGTTCTGTCACTGCCTCTCTTTTTTGCCAGTTACAGCTTATTATAAGGCACCCTTCCAAACCATTTATAACGGCGAGTTGAAATAAAGCGGTATGCAGGATCACCAATTTTTTGTGCGAACGGTAAATAAAGCAATAAAGCTAAAGGGATAGTGGCTGGTAGTAAAGAAAGAATCTTGCGGACGGTATTAAACCCTGTCAGTATACGATTATCTTTTGTATACATATAGATTTCGTCATACATATTTTTATAGTTATTGGCTCTCTCTTTGATTGAATCACTTAATTCCTGAACAGGGTACCAGAAAATGGTGTTATTCCAGTCCAGACTTTTCAGTACTGCCTTCACTGTCCTACATAAAGGGCATTCAGCATCGAAAAATACAATATGTTTATTCAAACGATTTTTCTCCCTTCTGTTTCAGATGTCTTTTCTAGTTTAAATTGTTTTCCATCATTTGTTGATTTGTATATATTCCCTTAATAACTTCAATATAAATACATTTCCTTTTACTTCTTCTGAGTAAACCTTGTGCTGCTTTATAAATCAGATCATCTTACTGAGTAAATAATGGAAGAGCGTGTTGGTTCTATTGATTCTATTTTAGATGTAGTGGGCGATGCATTGTTCTTCACTTCCCTTTAAGTATTGAAGAAAGACGAGAAGTTTTGTACATCTGACTTTGAAGGTGGTCAAAAGACAGAACTCGAATTTAGAACCATGTACATAAAACATATTATCCTGTATGGCTCTGTTTTAGGTACAAGAGCAGAATTTAAACGAATGCTAGAAGAAATTTCAAAGAAAAAGCTAACCCAGTTATTGATCGTACATTTCCTTTTTGGTTTGTTTAGTAGCTTAAACAATGATAATAAAAATAGGAGATTGTGTGTTTTTTAGTTTTCTTTTACTCAAACAAATATTATAGAGCCACTATTGTAGAGCCCTTTTTTTCAACCCTAACAAAAAAAGAAAAAAGACGGATTAGATATTTAAATCTAATCCGTCTTTTCTTTCGTTGCCTGGCGGCGTCCTACTCTTGCAGGGGCAAAGCCCCAACTACCATCGGCGCTGAAGAGCTTAACTTCTGTGTTCGGCATGGGAACAGGTGTGGCCTCTTCGCTATCGCTACCAGACCTACAGGATGTAGGTCGTTCGGTGTTGTTCACAGGACGTGAACGGTTTTAAACGAACTTCCTTATTTATTTAGGATTGTACCCTAAAAACTAAATAAGAGTAACGTGACATCAATATTAAGAACTTAGATAAGTCCTCGATCAATTAGTATCCGTCAGCTGCACGTGTCGCCACGCTTCCACCTCGGACCTATCAACCTCATCGTCTCTGAGGGATCTTACTCACTCGAAGTGATGGGAAGTTTCATCTTGAGGGGGGCTTCATGCTTAGATGCTTTCAGCACTTATCCTTACCACACGTAGCTACCCAGCCATGCTCCTGGCGGAACAACTGGTACACCAGCGGTGTGTCCATCCCGGTCCTCTCGTACTAAGGACAGCTCCTCTCAAACTTCCAACGCCCACGACGGATAGGGACCGAACTGTCTCACGACGTTCTGAACCCAGCTCGCGTACCGCTTTAATGGGCGAACAGCCCAACCCTTGGGACCGACTACAGCCCCAGGATGCGATGAGCCGACATCGAGGTGCCAAACCTCCCCGTCGATGTGAACTCTTGGGGGAGATAAGCCTGTTATCCCCGGGGTAGCTTTTATCCGTTGAGCGATGGCCCTTCCATGCGGAACCACCGGATCACTAAGCCCGACTTTCGTCCCTGCTCGACTTGTAGGTCTCGCAGTCAAGCTCCCTTCTGCCTTTACACTCTACGAATGATTTCCAACCATTCTGAGGGAACCTTTGGGCGCCTCCGTTACTCTTTGGGAGGCGACCGCCCCAGTCAAACTGCCCGCCTGACACTGTCTCCGAACCGGATCACGGTCCTGGGTTAGAATGTTCATACAGCGAGGGTGGTATCCCACGGGTGCCTCCACGTAAGCTAGCGCTCACGCTTCAAAGGCTCCCACCTATCCTGTACAAGCTGCACAAACATTCAATATCAGGCTACAGTAAAGCTCCACGGGGTCTTTCCGTCCTGTCGCGGGTAATGCGCATCTTCACGCATAGTATAATTTCACCGGGTCTCTCGTTGAGACAGTGCCCAAGTCGTTGCACCTTTCGTGCGGGTCGGAACTTACCCGACAAGGAATTTCGCTACCTTAGGACCGTTATAGTTACGGCCGCCGTTTACTGGGGCTTCGGTTCAAAGCTTCGCTCCGAAGAGCTAACTCGTCCCCTTAACCTTCCAGCACCGGGCAGGTGTCAGCCCCTATACTTCGCCTTTCGGCTTCGCAGAGACCTGTGTTTTTGCTAAACAGTCGCTTGGGCCTATTCACTGCGGCTCCTCCTATGAAGGAGCACCCCTTCTCCCGAAGTTACGGGGTCATTTTGCCGAGTTCCTTAACGAGAGTTCTCCCGCTCACCTTAGGATTCTCTCCTCGCCTACCTGTGTCGGTTTGCGGTACGGGCACCTATGATCTAACTAGAGGCTTTTCTTGGCAGTGTGAAATCCGGAACTTCGGTACTCAATTTCCCTCCCCATCACAGCTTGAAATTGCCAGACGGATTTGCCTATCTGACTTTCTCACTGCTTGGGCGCACACGTCCATCGGTGCGCATTCCTTATCCTACTGCGTCCCCCCATCGCTCAAACAATCATGAGGTGGTACAGGAATATCTACCTGTTGTCCATCGCCTACGCCTATCGGCCTCGGCTTAGGTCCCGACTAACCCTGAGAGGACGAGCCTTCCTCAGGAAACCTTAGGCATTCGGTGAAAGAGATTCTCACTCTTTTTTCGCTACTCATACCGGCATTCTCACTTCTAAGCGCTCCACCAGTCCTCACGGTCTGACTTCGCAGCACTTAGAACGCTCTCCTACCATTGTTCGTAAGAACAATCCGCAGCTTCGGTGATACGTTTAGCCCCGGTACATTTTCGGCGCAGAGTCACTCGACCAGTGAGCTATTACGCACTCTTTAAATGGTGGCTGCTTCTAAGCCAACATCCTGGTTGTCTGGGCAACTCCACATCCTTTTCCACTTAACGTATACTTTGGGACCTTAGCTGGCGGTCTGGGCTGTTTCCCTTTCGACTATGAACCTTATCACCCATAGTCTGACTCCCAAGTTTAAGTAACTGGCATTCGGAGTTTGACTGAATTCGGTAACCCGGTAGGGGCCCCTAGTCCAATCAGTGCTCTACCTCCAGTACTCATCATCTTGAGGCTAGCCCTAAAGCTATTTCGGAGAGAACCAGCTATCTCCGTGTTCGATTGGCATTTCACCCCTACCCACACCTCATCCCCGCATTTTTCAACATACGTGGGTTCGGGCCTCCAGTCAGTGTTACCTGACCTTCACCCTGGACATGGGTAGATCACACGGTTTCGGGTCTACGACCACATACTATATTCGCCCTATTCAGACTCGCTTTCGCTGCGGCTCCGTGTCTTCCACTTAACCTTGCATGGGATCGTAACTCGCCGGTCCATTCTACAAAAGGTACGCCGTCACCCATTAACGGGCTTCGACTACTTGTAGGCACACGGTTTCAGGTTCTATTTCACTCCCCTTCCGGGGTGCTTTTCACCTTTCCCTCACGGTACTGGTTCACTATCGGTCACTAGGGAGTATTTAGCCTTGGGAGATGGTCCTCCCGGATTCCGACGGAATTCCACGTGTTCCGCCGTACTCAGGATACACTCCGGAGGAAATTCCTTTTCAATTACAGGGCTGTTACCTTCTTCGGCTGACCTTTCCAGATCGATTCATTTAAAGAATTTCTTTGTAACTCCAAAGGAGTGTCCTACAACCCCAGAAAGCAAGCTTTCTGGTTTGGGCTCTTTCCGTTTCGCTCGCCGCTACTCAGGAAATCGAGGTTTCTTTCTCTTCCTCCAGGTACTGAGATGTTTCAGTTCCCCGGGTCTGCTCCCTATACCCTATGTATTGAGGTATAGGTACTGCTCCATTACGAACAGTGGGTTTCCCCATTCGGAAATCCCCGGATCAAAGTTTACTTACAACTCCCCGAGGCATATCGGTGTTAGTCCCGTCCTTCGTCAGCTCCTAGTGCCAAGGCATCCACCGTGCGCCCTTATTCACTTAACTAAGTTATTTCAGTAAATAAGCGTGCTAATTTAATAGCCTTGTTTCAATCCAGCTTCAGCTCCTATTAAAAATAGTTGCTTCAGCTTTCTGTTTTTTGATGTCGTTGTTACTCTTATTTAGTTTTCAAGGTACAATGTAGTAACTTCTGTGAAAGAAGTTTATTCAATCGAGAGATTGCTCTCTCAAAACTGAACCAAACAACCAAGTACGATTCCGTTAATAGTCTAGTCCCGACGCCTGTAAGGCGCCTGCACTTCCTATATATATCCTTAGAAAGGAGGTGATCCAGCCGCACCTTCCGATACGGCTACCTTGTTACGACTTCACCCCAATCATTAGTCCCACCTTCGGCGGCTGGCTCCTTACGGTTACCTCACCGACTTCGGGTGTTACCAACTCTCGTGGTGTGACGGGCGGTGTGTACAAGGCCCGGGAACGTATTCACCGCGGCATGCTGATCCGCGATTACTAGCGATTCCGGCTTCATGTAGGCGAGTTGCAGCCTACAATCCGAACTGAGAATGGTTTTGTGGGATTTGCTTGACCTCGCGGGTTCGCTTCCCTTTGTTCCATCCATTGTAGCACGTGTGTAGCCCAGGTCATAAGGGGCATGATGATTTGACGTCATCCCCACCTTCCTCCGGTTTGTCACCGGCAGTCACCTTAGAGTGCCCAACTTAATGCTGGCAACTAAGATCAAGGGTTGCGCTCGTTGCGGGACTTAACCCAACATCTCACGACACGAGCTGACGACAACCATGCACCACCTGTCACTCTGTCCCCGAAGGGAAAACTCTATCTCTAGAGTGTTCAGAGGATGTCAAGACCTGGTAAGGTTCTTCGCGTTGCTTCGAATTAAACCACATGCTCCACCGCTTGTGCGGGCCCCCGTCAATTCTTTTGAGTTTCAGCCTTGCGGCCGTACTCCCCAGGCGGAGTGCTTAATGCGTTAACTTCAGCACTAAGGGGCGGAAACCCCCTAACACCTAGCACTCATCGTTTACGGCGTGGACTACCAGGGTATCTAATCCTGTTCGCTCCCCACGCTTTCGCTCCTCAGCGTCAGTTACAGACCAGAGAGTCGCCTTCGCCACTGGTGTTCCTCCACATCTCTACGCATTTCACCGCTACACGTGGAATTCCACTCTCCTCTTCTGCACTCAAGTTCCCCAGTTTCCAATGCACGTTTACGGTTGAGCCGTAAGATTTCACATCAGACTTAAAGAACCGCCTGCGAGCGCTTTACGCCCAATAATTCCGGACAACGCTTGCCACCTACGTATTACCGCGGCTGCTGGCACGTAGTTAGCCGTGGCTTTCTGGTTAGGTACCGTCAAGGTGCCATCAGTTACTATGGCACTTGTTCTTCCCTAACAACAGAGTTTTACGATCCGAAAACCTTCATCACTCACGCGGCGTTGCTCCGTCAGACTTTCGTCCATTGCGGAAGATTCCCTACTGCTGCCTCCCGTAGGAGTCTGGGCCGTGTCTCAGTCCCAGTGTGGCCGATCACCCTCTCAGGTCGGCTACGCATCGTCGCCTTGGTAAGCCGTTACCTTACCAACTAGCTAATGCGCCGCAGGCCCATCTGTAAGTGACAGCAAAAGCCGCCTTTCAACTTCTCATCAGGAGATAAAAAGTGTTATCCGGTATTAGCTCGCGTTTCCACGAGTTATCCCAGTCTTACAGGCAGGTTGCCTACGTGTTACTCACCCGTCCGCCGCTCATTCCATTATCGTCAACTCCGAAGAGAATCAAATAATTTCATGCGCTCGACTTGCATGTATTAGGCACGCCGCCAGCGTTCGTCCTGAGCCAAGATCAAACTCTCCATAAAAGTTGTGTTTCTTGTGCTTCAGAAGTCAACTTCTGACTTCATTTCTTTTTAAGAAAAACGAGGTGTTTTTCTTCTTTCGTACTGGTTGTTTTGTTCAGTTTTCAAAGAGCAATTTCGTTGCCGCTCTCAAAACAGCGACTTTATCAATATATCATTTCTGTTTTTCACTGTCAATACTTTTTTTAAAAGTTTTTTAAGTGCTTCAGAAATGGTGGGCCTGAGTGGACTCGAACCACCGACCTCACGCTTATCAGGCGTGCGCTCTAACCAGCTGAGCTACAGGCCCATTTCTGGAGCGGGTGAAGGGAATCGAACCCTCGTCATCAGCTTGGAAGGCTGAGGTTTTACCATTAAACTACACCCGCAATTATTCAATTAATAATTATGTAACTCCTGGTCGGGAAGACAGGATTCGAACCTGCGACCCCTTGGTCCCAAACCAAGTGCTCTACCAAGCTGAGCTACTTCCCGATGGCGCGCCTGAGAGGAGTCGAACCCCTAACCTCTTGATCCGTAGTCAAACGCTCTATCCAATTGAGCTACAGGCGCTTAAAAGCGAACTTTTATATTGTACCATCTTTTCAGTTGGTATGCAACACAAAATATCAAAATATGATAATACTTTTTGTTGTTATTTGTTGTTAATTAATGAATCAACGTTTAATAATATAGCATGTCTATAAATTCTATGCAAGGGGGTTTTTAATAAAAAAATATTTGGAATTCATTCACTTCTATTATTACTTTACCTTCTATATATATACCCACTACTACACAAACGAAAACCAGTACTTAGTGGGTGGAGTTCTATCAACTGTCTAGTCCAATCACAATAGTATCAGCTTTCAATTCAATAAGAACAGTATACATATAATAGATTAATATATTTGCAAGGTGGAAGATTTTCCACTAATGAAGATATTGAACATCACAAATACTTAAGAGCATTCAAGTAGAAGCAAAAGGTGGTACTATCAAATAGACAATTAACACACAGACACTCTATTAACTTGCACGTTCATTATCCCCACAAAAAACCAACAACAGCAGTTGCTAATTTTTCTGGATTATCTTCATTCATCTCATGTCCCGCATCTTCAATTTCATGAAATTCTGCTTTGCGTATATACTTCGCCAACCTCTTCGATGCTCTTTTATTCACTTTGTCCCTGTTCCCGCATAGAATCAAAGTATTGCACGAGACCCTTTTCACATCTTTACTAAAATCTAAATCTACCATTGACTTAGTTAATAGTATAAAAGCATCTTTACTAGAACCAAGTTTTCGAAACGACGATTCCGGCATAAACCTAAAAATATTATATTGAACTGTTAATAAGAATTTCGGCATCCTATATTGTGGGGATATCAACACTAAAGACTGAACCTTTTCTGAATGGTCAATAGCAAAATTTAACGCAAGAACTGCTCCTAATGACAGACCAATAATAACTACTGTTCCAGATATAGCGGCTACATATTCAGAAAAAGCCACGTATAAATTTTTATACGTTAATTCCTTACCTTCAAGTAGCTCAAATAAATCAGGACATAGAATTTCAGCAGTTTCACCCATGTAAGAGATAGTTTCCTGCCAACTTGAAGAGTCTTGACCTAATCCATGAACAAAGATATACCGCATGGACCCACCTCCATTATTTATACACAAAACCTTGTTTCAAGAAAGGCTATAAATCGGTATCATTATTTCAATTGAAAAGGGCATCATTATTTCAGCCCCAATTTATTCAAGTAATTTTTAAGCACATCTATTTCTTTTTTCGTTATTACTACAGCAATATACCCGTCCGGTCGAACTAAAAATATAGAATTCTTTTCAACTTTCTTTCGCTTAGCGACTTTCGACCATTTATAATAGTGTACTGGTATACTAAAAGATTGAGACAACCTGTTCAGTTTCTTACTATTTTTACCATAAACATGAATTTGCCAATCAACACTCTTTAATGCATCATAATTGTTGATATTGTTTTTTTGTATCCATGGCAAACGATCTCCAGCTTTAATCTTCCCCACTCGTCCTTTACTAAGAATACTATCACGATAATTAATTTTCACTTGTGAAATGACCTTGAAGAGCTTTGTCTTTAACTTCTTACTTTTACTTAATTTCGGTACTATATAAGGTATGATAAAGTTTTTAAGAATTTTACTCTTCACAACGCTTTGGAATACTTTATCTGTTGTTGATACTAATGATTTTGCAAATGCTATACGCTCTTCTTCATAGGTTCTTAAAACATCTTCATTTAATTTCCCTTTCAATACAAATGCTAACTTCCAAGAAAGATTAAAAGCATCCATTATACCTGTATTCATACCTTGACCACCTGCCGGACTATGAATATGTCCTGCATCACCTAACAAGAACAATCTTCCACTTTTAAATTTCTCTGCAACCCGGCAATGAATTTTATAAGGCGAATACCAGTTCACACTCCTTATTTTTAGTGGCAAGATCTTTTCTGCATAAGGGATAATCGGATGAAATGTCTCAGGTTCTTCTCCTTTAAAATCTTTAGGAATAATCCCTATTAAACGCACACTGCTAGAATGACAAATGTTCATAGCTAAACAAAACGCTTCTTTTCTAAAACCAACACTCATACCATTTTGATCTTCTTCAATTTCTACATCAGCAACAAAAAATCTCTCATTATAAGTATCTCCTGGGAAATCTATCTTTGCCTGTTTTCTAACAATACTATGAGCACCATCACACCCACATATATATTTAAAGTGTTGGTTTTCTTCGGCATCGCCTTCATTTAATATAACATCAACATAATCCTCTTCTTCTATTAAATTCGTAACTTCGGTATCCCATTCAATTGATATATTTTTGGACTCTAAATACTTAACAAGTATTCTTTCATGTACATCTTGAGGAATACTTAATACATAAGGATAGGGACTAATTTCACCACCTATACTTCCAAATGGTATACTTACTATTTTTTCTCTATCTTTGATAATATTAGTTTGGTCAATAATAATACCGTTTTGAATGATTTCTTGATCAATCCCAAATTGATAATAGGATTCTAACACCCTAGCTTGAACCGCCATTGCTCTTGAGGCAGTACCTGGTGCTGATTTTTTATCTACAATTCGAAATGAAACACCTTGTTTTTCTAATCCAATTGCCATAGCTAAACCTGTAGGACCCGCTCCAATAATTAATACTTCCTCTTTCATAAACGTCTCCCTCCAAACTGTTGAAGTAATTCTATGCAGCTAATCTTCAGGCATTATATTCAACGTATGTTTAAATTTCTACTTTAATATAGTATAAACTAACACCCATTATTAGTTTAAGTGCAAATTAATTTTCTAATCTGTTAGAATTCAATTGCATGTACCTCCCTTTTTATTTGGTTTGTTGTTTAAATAGTGATAATAAAATTAAGCGATTTTATTTTTTCTTTTACAACAAATATTCTAGAGCTATTAAAAAATACCAATGCTGCCTTTTTCCAGAATTGAACTGGGAAGGCAGCTTATTTTTGAAAACGGTCATATATAGTTGTAATAATACATGTACGAATTTTTCTGAGTAAACAATTTTCTTTTCCACATGATCCCATGGGAAAAGCACCTCCTATAAGTCGTTAGTATTATAGGAGGTGCTTTTTTTCTTTATATTATTTAATTAGTGCTCTTCATACGTTCACTTGGTGGTTTTTAGGATTTTATAATAATTTAAGTTCGCTTGTTTTAATCCGATCCATATGTCGTTCTGTTTCATTATGATGATAAAATTCAATTACTATAAAGAATCTATTTTCTACTATTAACGAAAGAGTATTTTTACATATTTTAATAAGCAAAAGCAGCTGCTAATTTTTCTTAAGTATCCTTATTTAATTCGTGTCCAACACCTTCAAATTCACGAAATTTCGCATCCCGCCACTCTCTCTGACCTTATCAGTCTCAATTCTATTTAATTTTTAAACCTAATAGCGAAGCAAATTGTATCGCTTGAGACGATGATACTATACATCCTTTTAGATTTTTCATTGAAACTGTCAAAAAATCAAAATAAGATGTGCTTATGTCAATTCCTTTTAACGATGTCTCATCAAAGTTTACCCCATTAAGATTGCATGAAAGAAATTCTACTTTTTTAAGCTTACAATCAAAAAGGTCAGCACTTTCTAACTCCGTATTATCAAAAATCACCTTTTCAAGTTTTGAGTTACCGAACAGCCCCATATTTAGAATCGATTCCCGAAATATCGCATTACCGATATAAGAATCTGTTAAGTTACTACCAAGTAACTTACAATTAAGAAACTCAACTCGATTCATGGAGGCATTGCTCAAATTAGCGTTGGATAAATCACAATTCTCAAAGCACACATCGGTAAGATCTATTCGGCTAAAATCCGTATTTGTAAAATTACAGTTCCTAATTACTGTTTTATATAATCGCATTCGATCAAGTACTTCATCGACAAATTCAGAATCGGTAACCATACACATTTCAAATTCCGGATCTTCTAAAAAAAAAATATCTGTAAATCTTCTCGCTTTTAGATCTTCAGGGATTTTGGGTGCATCAATTTTCACTGTATACCAACCTACTTTCACACGAATTTATTTCATTTATAAACTTTCTGGATATAAATATAAGGAAAAGCACGTTCCTTTTCAAGGCTTGACTTTACTACATTTTCTGATACACAGTATTCATTAATACTATCTTTGAGGAAGTAGTTGTGGAAGTACAAAAATATAAATTGTATAACCTTACTTAAATAAACCCTCGTTAGTATAACTATTTTTTTAGAACTACATTTCTAACAATAGCATGTAGTTCATTATTTTTTAATGCCAGCCGCATAATAAGCCCCATTAATTGTAATTGTGGATAGAACTTGCGCCATATGTTCTGGGGATTCTTTTCTTCCACTTTCAATCCATTCTTGAATAACACCCAAATGAGCTGAAGCAATATATGAGACAATATATTTCCCAGGAACTATTGTCTTATCTTCATCAATAATATTGTTGTAATTATTATTAAATATAGAACCCCAAATAAATTCTTTTAATCTTGAATGAAAAGACAGATCACCTTTTGGACTTAGAACTGCTTGTATGAAGTTACTGTTATCATTTATGTATTGAAAAATAATAACTGCTAGTTGAAAAGGTATTTTAGTTGTTCCTGAATGACTAAAATCGTCTATAATTTTAGGGAGGTTTTTTTTAATAAGGCTAGCCATTTCCTCTATTACTTCTTCTTGGCTTTTGATCATTAAGTCATGCTTATCTTCATAATGAACGTAAAAAGTTCCTCGATTTATCTCTGCTTTGTTTGTAATTTCTTTCACAGTAACAGCATCAAATCCTTTATCACGAATCAATTCAACAAAAGCAGTTCGAATTGCTTTCTGAGTCCTTATAATCCTTAAATCTGTATAGTTTTCTTTCATGATACCCTCCCGAAAAAATTAATGAACATAATCCTAAATATGTCTGTTAACCAACATATATCTATTTCTGTCTATTGTATAAAAGTCATTAGCAGAAGACAATATAATTAAACAACATGTTGTTTAATATAGTAATTTCCAACTCATAAAAGAAGGTGAGTATTGATGAATTTTTTAAGAAATCATTGATATAATATCGGGCTAGTATTTTTTATTCTAATTGCTTTTTACATGATTTTCTTCGGTGTTCACACGCTATCCCATATAGAGATTATACTTGTAGCATCTTTTATGGCATTGCTCATTCATCAGTATGAAGAATACGCACTCCCTGGAGGTGCTCCCGTTATAATAAACCGTGCATTGTACGGTGAAACTAAAGATTATGACCGATTCCCAGGAAACAAACAAAGTAGTCTAGTGGTTAATATGTTGGGCTGGTTAGTGTATATCATCCCTATATTCTTTCCACAATTCATATGGTTAGGTCTAGGTTCCATGTTTTTTGGTTTCTTTCAATTTTTAGGTCATGGTATACAAATGAATTTAAAAACAAAAAGTTTTTACAATCCTGGACTTTTAGCTGTTGTTTTACTCCATGTACCAATTGGTATATATTATATGATCTATGTACATTCACAAGGATTAGTAACCGGAATGGACTACTTGTACGGTATTATAGCTTTTGTAATTTCAGTCTTAGTAAGCATCGGACCCGTGAAATTATTGCAAGACAGAAAATCACCATATCCTTTAACTAATGAAGAAATGAATCGTTTTAATATTGTTGAGAAATTAAATAAAAGAGGCGTTAAATAGGAGGTAGATTATGAAGTTTTTGCTAAGGCACTTTTATAATATCAGCGCATTTATAGGGATCGCTATTATCATAGGTACAATTATTTTTTGGTCGGATTTAAGCGTGCTACAAAGGCTCGCTTTATTAAACTTAGCCGTTTTAAATTTTCATTTTTATGAGGAGTTTGGTTTTCCTGGTGGGTTTCCTATGTTCGCTAATACTATGTTTGCTTACAAAGATAGCCCTAGACCTGAAAGATTCCCTCTTAATCAAATGTCAGCATTCCTGACTAATTGGGGAACAGCTGTAGTTTTATATGTGCCACCAATTTTCTTTCCAGATACAATTTGGTTTGGTTTAGCTCCTATACTATTTGGTGGATTTGCCCAACTCATTGTCCATGGCATCGTAAATAATAAAATGCTAAAAAGTTACTATAACGCTGGATTGTTATCAGTTCTTTTAGGACATTTACCAATAGCAATTGTATATATAATTTACATTCAGACTCATAATATGGCTTCCATTTGGGATTATATTATAGGAATTGTTATTATGGTTGTTTGGTATGTTGTAGGCATTCGCATAATTATAAATAAATCACTAGAAGATATGAATTCTCCTTACCCTTTCGCACCAGAAGAAATGGTTCGTTTTAAAAATAATAAGATATAAATTTAGTTTGATGGATTTGAACAGGTTTTCTGGTTCAAATCCATCATTTTTTATTTAAATGATATATTGTACAACTAACCTGCTCTTTAATGGAGTAGAATCTAACGTTTAATCATTGAATGAACACTATCTTTTAATTTAACTTTCACTGACCAATCTAGACTGGTATGCTGAAGTTAATAAACTGGATATTTAGAGAGTATCAGATACTCCTTATTAGTTTTCAACACAAAAATACCAACAGGCTCTCGCCCATTGGTATTACTGGTTTCATATGAAGATGCGG
Source organism: Oceanobacillus iheyensis HTE831 (assembly GCF_000011245.1). Lineage (NCBI taxonomy): Bacteria > Bacillati > Bacillota > Bacilli > Caryophanales > Bacillaceae > Oceanobacillus > Oceanobacillus iheyensis. The sequence continues at coordinate 663,194 of NC_004193.1, read as the reverse complement.
TCAGTGGGATTTGAACCCACACGGGCTATACGCCCACTAGGCCCTCAACCTAGCGCGTCTGCCATTCCGCCACGACCGCAAAATGGTGAGCCATGAAGGATTCGAACCTTCGACCCTCTGATTAAAAGTCAGATGCTCTACCGACTGAGCTAATGGCTCCGATTAAAAATACATGTAAAACAGAAATTATTTAATATACATGTGGTGATTCGTCATGTTGCATGATATTTCAATGAGGCTGCATTCCTCACAAGCCTGCACATATTCGACCTAAGTAATGACCCCTGTATCTTCAAGTTTATTCAAGAAGTATATGCTTCGGGGTTACTCGATGCTAACTCGGCAGAAGTTTCGCTCAAAAAAATGTTCGTCATGTTGCATGACATTTCAATGAGGCTGCATTCCTCACAAGCCTGCACATAGTAGTTATTCAACGATGTTAGCGGCTTGCTCTACCGACTGAGCTAATGGCTCTTAGATAAAAAACAATAAAAAAATACTATTACTGCTAATAGTATTGTACCTTCAAAATAAAAAATGGCTGGGCCACTAGGATTCGAACCTAGGGTACACGGGATCAAAACCCGATGCCTTACCGCTTGGCTATGGCCCAACTTATGGCGGTCCGGACGGGACTCGAACCCGCGACCTCCTGCGTGACAGGCAGGCATTCTAACCAACTGAACTACCGGACCAATGTTTATTTTATTTAGAAGGATGACCCGTACGGGATTCGAACCCGTGTTACCGCCGTGAAAGGGCGGTGTCTTAACCGCTTGACCAACGGGCCATTATTTAAGTAAAAGTAATGGCGGAGAAGGAGGGATTTGAACCCTCGCGCCGCGTAAACGGCCTACACCCTTAGCAGGGGCGCCTCTTCAGCCACTTGAGTACTTCTCCTTTAATGGCTCCACAGGTAGGATTCGAACCTACGACCGATCGGTTAACAGCCGATTGCTCTACCACTGAGCTACTGTGGAATAATAACTATGTATTGCTTCATTGAATAATTACGGCAACGAAAAATATCATACTACATATTTCATTGATTGTCAACAAGTTAATACATATTTTTTTAAATCATCTGTTGTGTTGCTTGTCTCACTAACTGTCAGCTTTATTAATTTAACACGGATAGATATTTATAGTCAATACTTCTGTTGAAAAAAATTAAATTTCCTTTAAACTGCCTCTGCATTTGCCACACCTATACTTTCTCATATTAACCTTTCTTACTCTTTTATACACAAAACCACATTGAATACATTGATATTTATAACGATATTCTCTCTGTTGTGAAGGTAGTGGCGAACAATGCCTTGGAGATCCTGTAGCTTTTAAGAGCTCTTTAAAATCACGATCTCCATGTTTATATCCTTTCCCTTCTATATGAAGGTGATAATGACATAACTCATGTTTTATTATTCCATAAAACTCTTCTTTATTACTCTCTAATACATATTTCGGATTTAGTTCAATTACCCTTTTACTCGGCAGGTATCTTCCACCAGTAGTTCTTAAACGAGTATTGAAATACACCTTGTCTATAAAATGTTTATTAAAATACGTTAAGGATAGCTTATCGACTAATTCGAACAATTCTATATCACTAGGAAGTTTCATTTAAAATTTCACCCTACCTTACCAATAACTATATTTCTAGTTTAATATATATTAGTATCATTTCCTATTATATGAAGCAAAAAAACACACCTATCTAGTTCTATTTTATGTAATAAAAATGCTTCAATTCAAAGATTACGAATACGAACAATCAATAGTTAATTGTTTATCCTCTATACAAATCATTCCTATATTCATTTGTTATTTAAAATAATTGTAATTAAATATTGATTTTTATCTGGAGTATATTATAATATTAAGTGTAGAAGATTTAATACTTAATGAATAGAGAGGAGAATTACATTGAGTAATAAAAGAAACACATTAACAACTGCTTCTGGAGCTCCAGTAGGCGATAACCAAAACTCAATTACAGCTGGTCATAACGGACCTACACTACTACAAGATTTTCATTTACTAGAAAAGCTTGCTCATTTTAATAGAGAACGTATCCCTGAGCGTGTTGTACACGCAAAAGGTGCAGGTGCACATGGATACTTCGAAGTTACAAATGACGAAATATCTAAGTATACAAAAGCTGATTTCCTTAGTGAAAAAGGTAAACGCACGGATATGTTCATCCGCTTCTCTACAGTTGCTGGTGAGCAAGGTTCAGCAGATACTGTACGTGACCCTCGTGGTTTCGCGGTTAAATTTTATACTGAAGAAGGAAACTACGATTTAGTTGGTAACAATACACCTATCTTCTTCATTCGTGATGCGATTAAATTCCCAGATTTTATTCACACACAAAAACGTAATCCACAAACTCATTTAAAAGATAAAGACATGGTATGGGATTTCTGGTCATTATCTCCAGAATCATTACACCAAGTTACGTATCTTCATAGTGACCGTGGTCTTCCAGCTACATTGCGTCACATGAACGGATATGGAAGTCATACGTTCAAATGGGTGAATGCAGAAGGAGAAGCATTCTGGGTTAAATATCACTTTATTAGTGAACAAGGAATTAAAAACCTAGACCCTGCTCTAGCAGATAAAATTGCTGGTGAAAACCCAGATTACCATACAGAAGATCTATTTAATGCAATCGAAGAAGGCGATCACCCTGCTTGGAAACTATATGTACAAATTATGCCTTACGAAGATGCAAAAACGTACAAATGGGATCCATTTGATGTAACAAAAATCTGGTCTAAAAAAGACTACCCTCGTATTGAAGTTGGACGCATGGTATTAGATCGTAATCCGGAGAACTACTTTGCAGAAGTAGAACAAGCTGCATTCTCTCCTGGTCAATTCGTACCTGGAATTGAAGCATCTCCAGATAAAATGCTTCAAGGTCGTTTATTCGGTTATTCTGATGCACATCGCTACCGTCTAGGAGCAAACCATCATAGTATTCCAGTAAATCGTCCTAAAAACGAAGTAAATAATTATCAGCGTGATGGCTTTATGAGCGTAGATGGTAATGGCGGTAACAAGCCAAATTATGAACCGAATAGCGTAAATGGCCCTACAGAAGATAGTGAAGCTAAAATCAATCCATTTGAAATTTATGGTCAAGCAGATAGTGTAACTTACGATAGTGATGATCACTATACTCAAGCAGGAGATCTTTATCGACTTATGTCAGCAGATGAAAAAGATCGTCTAGTTGAAGCATTTGTAGGTCATATGACTCCAGTTACTAAAGATGAAATTAAACTTCGTCAAATCGAGCATATCTATAAAGCAGACGCTGAATGGGGAGAGCGCGTAGCTCAAGGTCTTGGGTTACAAGTTCCAGAAAGCGTAAAATAATTCTTGATTAATAGTAAAGCATGGCTCTTGTTTTAAGAGCCATGCTTTTTATTTACCATCATTTCCAACCATCGTTAAGGCAATTCTACCTTTTTGTACATCGACTTGATCAACCCAGACTGTCACCACATCTCCAACTGAAGCAATATCCATTGGATGTTTAACGAATTGCTTTGACATCTTCGAAATATGCACAAGTCCATCTTGCTTAACACCAATATCAACAAATACGCCAAAATCAACTACATTTCTCACTGTTCCTTGTAGTTCCATACCTGATTTTAAATCTTCCATATTCATGACATTCTTTTTTAACAATGGTTGAGGGAAGTCATCACGTGGATCCCTTCCAGGTTTCCCTAGAGCTTCCATTATATCTTCTAATGTCGGTAACCCTATCTCTAATTTCTCAGCAGTAGCTTTTTTATCTATATTATTTAGATCCTGTTGTAACTTTTCACTACCGATATCATTCTCTGTATAGCCTAACATTTGTAGTAGATTTTTTGTTTGATCATAGCTTTCCGGGTGAATTGGAGTGCGATCAAGAATAGTGTCTCCATCAGGAATTCTCAAGAACCCTATTGCTTGCTCATAGGTTTTCGCTCCAAGTCTTGGTATTTTCTTTAATTGCTTACGGTTCGTAAATTTCCCTTCCTCATTACGCTGCTTTACCATATTATTCGCTACTGTTTTACTTAATCCCGATACATATTGCAATAATGAAGAAGAAGCAGTATTTACATTTACACCAACTTGGTTAACCGCTGTTTCTACTACGAATGACAACGAACCGGATAACTCTTTTTGACTCACATCATGTTGGTATTGACCTACTCCGATCGATTTCGGATCAATCTTTACAAGTTCTGCTAAAGGATCCTGTACACGCCTGGCAATAGACACCGCACTTCTTTCTTCAACTTGGAGATCTGGGAACTCTTCTCTAGCAAGAGGAGATGCGGAATAAACACTTGCACCAGCTTCGTTAACAATAATATATGGTAAATCTAACTCTTTATTTCGGATAACATCGGAAATAAATTGCTCTGTTTCACGAGAAGCCGTCCCATTTCCAATAGCTATTAATTCTACACTAAACTGTTCAATGAGTTGTAAAACAACTTTTTCTGCACCTTTGACATCATTTTTCGGAGCTGTTGGATAGATCACCCCAATATGATGAACTTTTCCAGTCTCGTCTACTACAGCTAGTTTACAACCCGTTCTAAATGCAGGGTCAACGCTTAAGACAACTTTCCCTTTTAACGGTGGCTGTAATAATAGGTTTTTCAGATTAACAGAGAACACTTCAATAGCTTGTGCTTCTGCTTTCTCTGTGAGTTCATTACGAATCTCTCGTTCGATAGATGGCTGGATAAGTCGTTTATAGCTATCCTCGACTGCCGCTTTCAAAGAATTGGTAATTTGTTCATTACTATTATTTTTAATCGTTTGCTTCTCTAAATAGGATGTAATTTGTTCAACAGGAGGTTCAATTTGTACTTTTAGTATTTTTTCTTTTTCCCCTCTGTTCAATGCCAAAATACGATGAGATACTAATGAGCGCACTGCTTCGCTATATGAATAGTACATTTCATATATGCCTTTTTCATCGTCCTCTTGTTTTTTCACTTCCGATTGAATGAGTCCACGCTTAAAGGTAATATCACGGATGTAGTCACGGTATTTGGCATCGTCAGATATCCATTCTGCGATAATATCATTTATACCTTGCAATACATCCTCCGTTGTATGTAATTCATGTTCTTCAGAGAAATATTGCTTTGCCTCTTCTTGTAAATCAATATCCTTCTCTTGTGACCAAACGAGAAGCGCCAAAGGTTCTAATCCTTTTTCTTTCGCAATAGTAGCTCTCGTCCTGCGCTTTTGCTTATACGGGCGATATAAATCTTCTACTCGTTGTAATTGCGTAGCTGCTTTTATATCATTTTCTAGCTCTTTCGTAAGTTTTCCTTGTTCTTCAATGATTCGTAGAACTTCTTGCTTACGTTCAGAAAGGTTAACTACATAATTCCATTTGTCTTGAATTGACTTAATTTTTACTTCATCTAATCCACCGGTTACTTCTTTACGATACCTTGCGATGAAAGGAACCGTATTTCCTTCATCTAGTAATGCAATGACTTTTTCAACAGTAGTTGTTGCCACTCCAGTTTCATTCGTTACGATTTTTAACAAACTTTTATCTATTTCAGACATTACTACTCCTCCTTGAATATACTATCTATTTTATCAAAAACTTCACCTTAATCCTAATTTGGATAGGTAATGACTTCCGTTCCAATAAAACAAAAGCCCAAGCGTCCATTTACGTATGTTTTGCGCCCCTGTTTTTCAAGGGGTGGTTCGACTGGTCGAACTTCTTTATTTCTTTGAGATAAAGGAAACACGATAAGTGGCATCGCAAGGGCATAAGTTCGATTTAGCCTCACAAAGAACATTCGGCCCAATAGGTGATGGGCGCTTGCGCTGGACGTTGCTAAATAACTTCGTACGTTTATCCACAACTGCTTCATTTTATAATCACCTAAAACACAAAAAAGCTGATTTCATAATTAGTTAGTTATGAAATCAGCTTATTTCTTAAAACGCATTGCAATTAAAGTAGTATCATCTTGCCTTATTTTATCCGTAGTCTGCCGGTAGGTATCAATTATTGTATCAACATTAGAATCAACAAAAAACTGCTGAGATAGTTCTTTATCATGCACTCCATCTGAAAACATGATTAAGTTTGTGTTTTTTCTGAGCTCATATGTCATTACTTTACATTTTCGATTAAAACTACCAAGATAGCCAGCGTTAGGGATATTTCGCTTTTTCTTTTTCCCTTCTTCTAAGACCATGATTCCAATATTACCAATCGAAGAAAATGCCGCTATATTGTTATCGAAATTTATCTTTAATATTCCAAGGACGACTCCTCTTTTTCCAGCTAACTCTCCATTACATACACGAATAATTTCTTCTACTGGTGCTTGAACTTGGCTTTTAATAATATCAATCACAACCTGAGATGACTCCTTGGCAATCTCTCCGCTCCCAAGTCCATCTGCTATTACACATAGAAATTCATTTTCCAACTCTATATAAAAATAGCTATCTCCACATTCATAATTCCCTTTTTTTGGTTCTTGAAATACAGAGACATCTACATGTTCTCCAGAAATCAATCTAAAACCTCCGTACTCTCCGACTGAATCGCTTCCCTAAGCTTTCTTAAAGAACGACGTTGTAGTCTAGAAACGTGCATTTGAGATATACCAAGAAGTTCTCCTGTTTCCTTTTGACTCATATTTTTAAAATACGTACATTCTAATATTTGTTGTTCTCTTTCTGACAAGATCGGAAGTATTTTTTCGAGCATCATACGTTGTTCTACATTATCATAACCGTCTTCACTATTACCTACTAGATCTAAAATAGCTACTGTACTTCCGTCAGAATCAGCTTCTATTTTCCGGTCAACGGATAATGCTTTATAGCTCTGCCCCATTTCCATCGTTTCTAAAACTTCTTCTTCTGAAGTTCCAATATATTTTGCTATTTCCGCCACTGTAGGTGACTTCTGGTTATCGGTAGTTAATTCATCTACCCCTTTTCTAATTTTAGGTCCTAATTCTTTAATACGCCGTGGCACGTGTACACTCCACGTTTTATCACGTATAAAGCGTTTAATTTCACCAATAATTGTTGGTATTGCAAAGGATTCAAATGACTTACCATAGGTTGGATCATATCTTCTTACCGCTGCCAGCAAACCAATCATTCCAACTTGTACTAAATCTTCATGAATCGCACTATTTTTGGAATACTTTCTCGCGATGGACCCCACTAAATCTTGATACTTCAAGACAATTTTCTCTTGTATTTCTTCATTAGTTGGATCTTTCTGTAGATATTCAATCCATTGGTAAACCTCATCTCCCCCTTTATTGTGTGGTTGAGATTTGGTCGTCATCCATGTCCACCTCTTCTTCTGCTATATATTTAGACATCATAATCATTACGCCATATTGATTATTGATTTTTACATCGTCCATTAGAGCTTCAATAAGAAATAACCCAAACCCACCTTCTCTTAGTTTTTCTACTGGTTCTTCTGGGTGGTATGGCCCTGTTTCTTGTTTAATTTTTTCTAAATCAAAACTTTCACCACGGTCAGCGATCATAATTTCAATATGATCCTCATATATACCAAAACCAATGTTAATCTCACCGGATTCATTATCATTGTAAGCATGATTTACCGCATTTGTAATTGCTTCAGATACCGCAACTTTTAGATCCTCTATCGATTCGTACGAAAAGCCCATACGGTTAGCAACTCCCGATAATGTAAGGCGCGCAACACCAACATATTCAGGTTTTGCTGGAACTTTCATTTCAATATAATCATAATTACTCATTATTCATTTACACCTCTAATCGCCGCTTTAATCTGAATAATTTCATCTAAACCTGTTATTTCAAAGATGCGGTAAACTCTATCTTGAACATTAATTAATTCAAAATTACTTTTACTTTCTTTGGAAGCTTTAAGTGCACTTACAAATACTCCTAAACCTGTACTATCCATATAATTAACTTCTTCTAAATCAACTTGTATATTATTGGAAGAATCTTTTACTAATGGTAAGAGTGTTTCTTTTAATTTTGGAGCAGTATAAGCGTCAATTTCTCCTGCTACTTTTAAGACAACTTGACCATTACTTTCTTCCGTACTAACTGATAAATTCATTGCGTACCTCCTCAATCTTCATAAAATGATTAGTAATATATTATTAAACCTTATACTTATGTACCCCACCATAGAAAAAGTCAAACACCTTTTCTAATGGCAAATAATGTAAAATCATCTCGGAGCTGAAATCCTTGTAGTTTTTCAAAATGTTTATAAACATTCTCAACCATCTCTTGAGCAGATAAATGTGCGTATTTACGTATTACTTGTAATACTTCTTCGGTTTCAATGAAACGGTCTCCATCACGACACTCTGTGACACCATCAGTTAGCAAAATGACCATGTCATTTTCTTTCATCGTCAAATTAATCTCTTCGTATGTTGCGTCGGGCATAACACCTAACACTAACCCTTTCATCTTTAACTCTTCAAACGTATCCGTTTCTGCATGATAAAAATAACCAGGTTCATGGCCTGCTGAAGAAAAACGAAGTATATTTTCTGTCGGATGGTAATGTGCATAACACATTGTAATAAACATACTTGGGTCAATATTTCTTTCTACTACTCGGTTAAGATTTTTTAAAATAGTACTCGGACGCATTGTTTCCTCTGGATAACTATCAATAGCATACTTAATCATCGACATACAAAGTGCCGCTGGAATCCCTTTGCCAATAATATCCGCAATCGCAATTCCAAAAGTGTCGTCGCTCCCTTTAACAAAATGATAATAGTCGCCATTCATCTGATGTGCAGGTACACTTATAATTCCTAAATCCACACCATCAATCTCTGGCTTGTTTGTACCGAGCAACGTTTTTTGCATATTGGCTGCAATAGCTATTTCAGAAGTTAACACATCTTTTTCTTGTCTGAGATTTGTTACTTCTTGTAGCGCTAAACCATAAAAAATCATCGCTTCTAATAAAAAGTTCATGGAGTGCTTATAATCCTCCGTTAAATCTTTATTTAAGCTCTCCATTGCTTGTATATGGAGGTTAATGATTTCTTCAGGTAAGATATTCTTTTTTATAAAATCCTTACTTACCTTCTCAATCCCGTACAAAGCTTCCTCATCTTGAGAGTGAATATATTTATCCAGCAAATCTTGATATCTTTTTGTATTATTTTTTATCGTCTTTTCCATTTGATTATCCCCCGTAATTTATAATTAGAGGAAAATTATACTAGTTTTTACTGTGATGTAGGCTATCTTTATCTTATCCACTTCACAGCTTTTATTCTTGTACCTTTTCCTATTTCGGATTCAATATCAAAGTCATCCATTAACCTTTTCACACCTGGGAGTCCTGCTCCTAACCCTCCGGAAGTAGTATAACCATCTTGCATAGCACGACTAATATCACTTATTCCAGGTCCGTTATCTAAAGCAATCATGCATAAACCTTGTTTCTTTTCACCTTTAATAACTTCAAAACAAATCTTACCGTGCTCAGCGTATAAGTATATGTTACGAGCTAATTCTGATATTGCTGTTGCAACTCTCGCCTGGTCAACCGTTCCGAAACCTACTTGCTTTGCCATCTCACGACCAAGTTGTCTTGCCCCAACAATATCCCACTCTTTTTTTATATTCACGCAGGATTGTGGATCCATCATTATACCTCCAGTTCCTGTTGAAGCTTAACTAATCCTTGTTCTAAATCTAATGCTGTTGGGACATTTTGCATATGGATACCTAAATCAATTAAAGTCATTGCAACAGCAGGTTGAATACCAGTAAGTACAACTTTCGCCCCCATTAAATCCGACATTGATACAACGTCTCCAAGCACCTTCGCTATAAACGAATCTATTATATCAACAGAGGTAAGATCAATTACTACTCCTGATGCTCCTGTTTTATGGATTTTATCTAATAAATCCTCTTGAAATTGAATTGCTGTTTGGTCGTCTATTTCTGTTTGAATAGAGATAAGTAAGTAGTTATGAAGCTTTAAAATTGGAATGCGCATATACTTATTCTCCTTTCAAGGAATTTATGATTCCTTCAATATCAGACTCGCGATTTTTTAAATCTATAACCTCACGTCCAGTAAGTTCTAATGCTTTCGTAAATCCTTTTTTCAATGAACTCTGTGTTGGGAAATTACTTAAATCAATTCCTAAGTTTACAATTGTTTGAGCAATTTCAGGACGAATTCCAACTAAAATACATGTAGAACCAATTAATCGAACGGCTTCCGCAGCTTGAATAATATGATGTGCAACCATCGTATCAACTACCGGAACACCTGTAATATCTATTAATACAACCTCTGAATTGTGTTTTATCGTACCTTCCAGAAGATTCTCCATAATTAACTTTGCTCTTTCTGTATCAATCGTTCCAATTAAAGGCATTACCGTAATACCTTCCATAACAGGAATCAGTGGGGCAGATAATTCTTGTAAAGCAACACGTTGCAACGACAGAATATTCTCCCAGCTGCCAGAGTATTCATTCACTAACTGGCGAATAAGAGGCTCCACCCACTCATCAACACTAGATAAAATCATTGAGAATTGGTTAGAATCAATTACTTCGGATTGACTAAGTAAATACTCTGTTGACACTCTTCGAAACACCTGTAGTCCATCTGTTAAATAACTCAACGGCCATCCTAGATTTATGATCTTTTCAGAAAAATCTTCTACTTCCTTAGACGAACCTTGATTACGAATACTTGTAAATATCACATTGACAAACTCTCGATTTGTACTTTCATACAATTCGTCTGATATAGTCGCAGTATAATTACCTGTCTTTAATGAGTTAATTTCTGCTAGCCAATTTTCAACAATGGAATCACTGTTCTCTATAAGGAGCTCTCTAAACCCTCGTTTCATGCTTTCTCTACCTCCACCAAAATAATTTAAATTAAAATTTAGACATATTGTTACATTTAATGTGATTTTGTGCAATTAAAATACACAAATTATTATGTATTTGAACTTATCGTCCTTTAAGTATAACACAGATACAGTACCTAAAAACATTTATAGCTTCGTATAATAATCGACATCCTTCTTAAAAGAAATAGACAAAAAAACTCCTTACTCAAAAAGAGTAGGAGTTTATCCACCATATACATCTTTTAAGCCGAGGCTTATTTCTAATGCCTGATTAATTTTAATCATCATTTCCTTATCTAATTTCGTAATTTTATCCGTTAAACGCTGTTTATCCAACGTCCTGATTTGTTCCAAAAGAATTACGGAATTCCGATCAAATCCATATCGCTTTGCATCAATCTCCACATGGGTTGGTAATTTTGCCTTTTGAATTTGTGCTGTTATCGCAGCGACAATAACAGTAGGGCTGAAACGGTTACCGATGTCGTTTTGGAGAATTAGGACAGGCCTTACCCCACCTTGCTCCGATCCAACAACAGGGGATAAGTCAGCGAAATATACCTCGCCTCTTTGAACGATCAAATTGTTACACCCCGATCACAGAGCGCTCTAGGGTGTTTTCAGCCTCCTCTTCAGCTTGAAAGGCCTCAGAAGCAATCGTCAAATTAATGCGTCCCATTTCTTCATAACCACGCTGCATAGTTTCGTGGAAGCGCTGAATATGCTCTTCTTTTTTATGGTTTAAATAAATTTGCGTTGCTTCACAAATAAAATCGCTTAGATCGCTATTTTCATATTTCATTAACCCATCCACCTCACTTAGTAGGTTCTTTGGCATCTTCACCATGATTTCTTGTAAACTTTCTGACAAAACCATGCACCTCCAACAACTGTTAACGAACGATATTAAATTCTATTTTATAATAGCATTCCATCGGTCGATTTGCAAAGGGGTTCTGGCGATTTTGTTAAAAAAATATATGAATTTGTCGTTTATTCCTGCAGAAATGGTGGTATATGATGTTAGTTATACTTCTTTAAATGTTTCACTTATCTTTTGGAACTCCTGTAAAATATATGCATAAATATTTCAAACATGCTAAAAGATTTGTACTAAGAGTAAAAGAGGAACTACACTAAACACCTGTAGACAAAGGAACAGGCCCCAATTATTGTGAGCCTGTTATTATCTCTTTTATTTTACGACCTGTCCTTGCACCGATTGTGCTACTTGAATCATTTCTTCTCTTGTAAGTTCGTCACTAGCAAGGGTATAATCTACCCCTCCAAATGTCCATTGAAGTGTATTCTCTTCCAATGCTCCAATTGTATTTCCAAGGTTAATAATTTCTCCATTTACCTCTTGTGGTTGAGAAATTACATTTTCAGATAATCTCTTTTCTTCCACTAAAGTAAAGTTTTTCTCGCCTTCAAACGTTAGAATGACACGAGCACCATCTTCCATTTCAACTTCTTTTTTACTTGTATTCTCCGCACCCGCAGTAAATTGTGGATATACAATCATTAAGTCATCCGTAACACTGCCGCTCGCTTCCACATCCTCTGAAGCAGAAGATTCTTCTCCTTTATTACCTGCACCTTCCATATTTTTCTCCATTGAAAAATCGTCTTCTGCGAATGTCGGATCTAATTCAAAACTGGAGAATGTTACATTCACTAATGCATTGCCATCTTTATCTAATACTTTTACCATCGCTGGGGTGAATGCATCTTTATCGAAATAAACTTCCTGATATGGAAGGTTATTATTACTTTGATAATTTGTTTTTGTCTTAAAGACATAATGATTATCTGTTGATTCAAAAGTAGCCTCTGGATCATTTACTACATCTGTTACCAATGATTGAAACAGATATGGCTGGCTGCTATTATCTGGCCACTCTGTCTGGAATTTAAAACTTTTATCTAAAGCTGGAGTTAACACAAATACACCATCGTCGTTTTTCAATATAATTTGGCTTTCCTGCTGATCCATACCGTTCTCTAATTTCACTCGATATTTATTATCTTTTTGGAACCATACATCAATTGCAAATGTTTGTTCCTCTGAACCAGTATTCATGGCCATTTCAGCAGTTGCCTTATAACCTTCCAAATCTTCCGTGGTTTCTTGAAGTTTTGCTACAACATCTTCTTGTGATTTTTCACCACATGCTGCCAGCAAACCTACAATAGCTACTAATATAAATGCTACTTTAAAAGCATTGTGTTTTTTCATCAGCATATCTCCCTTGTCTCAATTAACAAAGGGAACTATTCTCACTCACTAGAAGTTAATGTACGCAGGGCATTAGGAATTCCTTCAATTATATCAGTTGCAGTTAAATCATAGACGGAGTGTTTTTCTTTCACCAAATTATCTGCTGAAGCAGAATGTAAATAACAAGCATTGCAGATTGCTTCAAATATCGGTTGATCTTGCATTACCATAGCAAGGATAATTCCTGATAATACGTCTCCGCCACCACCTTTAGCAAGACCAGGATTTCCTCCAGACTCTACAACTTGTCTGCCTGTTGGAGCTGTAATAATAGTAAACTTTCCTTTTAATACTAGATATACTCCATACTTTACTGCAAACTCCTTACTATAGCTGAATGGCTTTTGCAATATTTCCGATATGGATACATCTAGTAAAGATGCAAATTCTCCAGGATGCGGAGTGAGTATTGTAGGTGTTTGACGGGATGGTAATACATGCAATTGTTCTTTTGTATGATAAAGTCCATCAGCATCTATAAGTAGTATACCTTTTACTGCAGTAATTGCATTCTGAATAAGTTGATGAGTTACCTTCTCTCTTCCAATACCCATTCCTATTGCTACTGCATCATATGCAGAATAATCGATCTCCGATGCATCGGATAGATAGCCGTCTTGTTCTTGAATGGGTATATACATGGATTCATTACAACTAGAAGCCATCATAGAAATCACGGCTTTAGAAGTACCCATAGTCGTCAATCCAGCTCCAGATCTTACCGCTGCCTTTGTGGTCATCATGACAGATCCAGGCATTAAATGATTACCTCCTATTACTAGCCCTCTGCCATGCATTCCTTTATGGGAATTCTCCTTTCGTTTAGGAAAAAAAGATTGAAACGCTTCTTGGTCCCACCATTGTTTATCGGTATAACGACGAATAACTTCAGATGGAAAACCTATGGAAGCCATAACCCAATCTCCATAAAAGGAAGCTGTATTTTGTAAAAATAACGACTGTTTTAAGGCTCCTATCACAATCGTTGTATCAGCTTGTACAGCATAAAATTCAGAGTGATGTTCTTCTGCTGTAAGTCCAGATGGGATATCGATAGCAATCACTTGTTTATTCGATTCATTGATGTTTTGTGCAATGGATAATATGGGTTCTTTTAATTTCCCTTTCACACCAATTCCTACCATTGCATCAACAACTACTGCTGAATCTTTTATCATATACTTTACTTCGTCCCCTAACGAGTCTAGATAAATTATCAATCCGTTACATCGAAGAAACAAACGTTTATGATAATCTGCATCTCCTTTAATTTTTTCATCCCCGACAACTTGGACTACTTTTACGTTATAACCTTCTACATGTAGAGTACGAGCTACTACAAATCCATCTCCTCCGTTATTCCCCCCGCCAACAAGTACTAAAATGACATCCTTTTTCGTTATTCTTTTTTTGATTTCCCTACTTACTTCTCTACCTGCATTCTCCATTAGTATCTTTCCGTCTACACCGATACTATCCATCGTTTCCCTATCTATTCCGTACATTTCTTCCGCGGTGACAATATACACTTCGTTCCCTCCTACCGCACTAAAATATATGAGACAAACTATACAATTATGCATTTTCCATTATTCACGTGTTTCTAAAACAACATTTGCAACGGCATATGTTTTACTATGTGAAATAGATAAATGAATGACGTTGTCATTATATCCTTTCACTTTCATATTTGGTGCTCCATAGTCATTATTAATAATTTCTATATCTTTGAAACTTACCTTACCAATACCAGTACCTACAGCTTTAGCAAATGCCTCTTTAGCAGCAAATCGGCCCGCTATATATTCCACTTTTCTATTGGCTGATAAACGTTGAAACTTTCTTTGTTCATTTTCTGTTAAAATACGTTCTATAAAACGCTCATTTCTTTCTATTAGCGCTTCCATTCGATTCAGTTCAATGATATCAATTCCTACTCCACAAATCATCGTGCTCTCTCCTTAATTTAAGAGGTTTAAAATTGTTTAAAAGACCTTATATTGGTCATAATTGATATAATTCCGTATTATAATGATAGTATTTCTTATAAGGTACTACTATTACCTATTATACATGTATCGGGGGATTCCTCATTGTTTATACGTAATGAACGAAGTATTAAAGAGTTTATGAGTCTTTATCCTGTTGTTTCTGTATTAGTCATTATTAATATAACATTATGGGCTATTAATGATTTATTGCAATTACAAATCGGCAGGTTTATTGAAGTCTATGGAATTGGATTCAATGCAGCAATTGAAGCTGGACAATGGTGGCGATTAATCACGCCGATTTTTCTTCACGGCGGATTAATGCACATGCTATTTAACTCATTTTCACTCGTATTGTTTGGACCAGCATTAGAACAAATGCTAGGAAGATTCAAATTTATTCTTGCTTATCTTGGCACTGCAATTACCGCTAATATTGCTATATTCTTCCTACAACCAATGAGTTATGCTCATTTAGGAGCTTCTGGAGCAATTTTCGGGTTATTTGGTATTTATGTATTCATGGTTATGTATCGAAAAGACTTAATCGATCAATCGAGCAGTCAAATGATAGCTGTCATTGTCGGTATTGGATTAGTAATGACATTTATAAGACCTAATATTAGTATCCTTGGTCATCTTTTTGGATTTCTTAGTGGTATTATATATGCGCCATTATTATTAAAGAATGTAGCTAGCTACTCCCCTTGGATGAGACGTAGAACAAAGTTTGCTGCAGATGATGACGCTGTACAGTTTGACCCAAATCGTTGGCGAAGAAAAAAACGAATTCCACCATTTATTCGAAAAAACCTTCTTTGGATCATCATCGGATTTTTAGTTTTATTAGGGATACTTGGAAGAATGGGGATACTATGAAGAAACACGGCCTTGTTACGGCCGTGTTTCTTTACGTCTCAAGTTATTTATCTGTAGATAGTATATCCTCTACATTAATGGTTTTAATTTAATATATAACTTGATAAATAGTAGTAGAAGCAATATGTATGCAATAAAGCCAACACAACTAATGATTCTAACAAAGCTACATCTCTTTCATTCTGAAAGGTCAGAAAATTATTTCAATTATATCCATCTAATGGTATAATAGGTTAAACTCCTAGTATTCCCTTAGAAAGAAACGTACATATTCCGTTCTTTACTTACTTGTACTTCTTCCCCCCTCATATTTTAGATAATAAAATAGTCAGGAGCCTCGCTTATGTTTAATATTCACCCTCTATTTTTCTTCATCCTCGGAGCTATTTTGGGCTCATTTTTTATGGTCGTGGGTTTACGACTCCCCAAACAGATGCCCTTTGTTAATGCCCGATCATGTTGTGATCATTGTCAATATCAACTTCGTTGGTTCGATAATATTCCTATTGTTTCTTATATTTATCTAAGGGGGAAGTGCAGAAAATGTAAAACAAGAATCCATCCGCTCCATGTTGTAGCAGAAATCATAACTGGGATTTTATTTACGGTAAGCTATTATCACATCGGTTTACAGTGGGAAATAATTATTTCCTTATTACTTACATCTTTATTAGTTATAATTTGCATTTCAGATTTTATATACATGGTGATCCCAAACAAATTGTTACTTTTCTTTCTCCCCATCTTCATTATTTTACGACTTTTACTTCCATTAGATCCATGGTGGTCTATGTTTACAGGTGCTGCAATAGGCTTCGGTATTATATTTCTTATCATATTAATTAGTAGAGGCGGGATGGGGGCTGGTGATATGAAATTACTTGGCCTTGCAGGTATTGTTTTAGGTGTTGAAAAAATTATTCTAGCATTTTTCTTAGCATGCATAATCGGTTCTGTCATCAGCATTGTTTTATTATCTGTCCATTTAATTCAACGTAATAAACCATTTCCATTTGGTCCCTTTATCGCGATTGGTATTCTCATATCCTATTTTTATGGAGATTCATTAATTAATTGGTATCTTCAATATTTTATTTAAATACTAACTCTAAGATAATCATAAAATTGAAGTTATTTCTTCATTCGTCAAAAAGAAAAGTAAACCTCGCTCCAGCGTTCATATACTCTACAATAGATATGTCTTCTTCTACGATTTTACCAATCACATTTACTTTATTGTCTTTAGGTAAATCAACCTTTGTAATTTGTATTTCACCTTGATATCTACCGTAATTACTATTATCAATCGTAATCGAACCCTTATTTCTTGTATCTATTCCTAGAGGTTTTATTACCGTTTTTCCTTTGCTCGCATAACTTCTTGACTCTACAGAGCGGACCACATCCCTTGCAGCGTCCATTCGATTAGTATGGTTGGTATCTAGTAGTTTTATTATTTCTTCATCCTTCGTTAATACATCTATTCTTAATGGGAATACATTTTCATGTATATATTGATGAATTTGTTCTTTTGATATCTCACTGATCCCTGGATCCCCAACATATATATGGTCTACCCACTCGTTATGATCGAATTCAACGAATGATAGAAACGTTGATTTTTTTCTATGCTTTTCAAGTGTTGGCAACCTTTCAAATAATGGCGCTCGTAATGTCTCTTCACCTGGTATAAAGGTCATTACTTCTAAACCAATCGCTTTTAACCATTGGTTTTTTCGATTAAAATCTTCTAAACCTAAACCTGTTTCTGGGCGAGGATAATAATTATGCCACGCTTCCATATTAGATAAATCCCCACCTAGACGGGTAATACGATTTATATTTTCATCTGTGATCGTACTTGCATTAAGTGCAACTTTCATCTGATTAGAAAGATCCGCAATGGTTGAGTCATCAATACCATAATCCACTCGTAAACCAGTAACTCCCCAGCTAATCAGTTCATAAGCATTCTCCCATGTATAGCCAAGATAATCTAATGATTTTGGGGATACATCTGCCACTAGCTCCATATTATTTTTCTTAGCAAGTTCTCCTAATTTTTGAAGACGTTCTACGTAAACATTTGGATTATCTTCTGGAATATGCAAGGAAGTAAATATCCCTTTAAATCCACTTGCATTCATTTGATCTATATATCTTTCCCATTGCTGATGATTCGGATCATTTAAAAATACGGATATCCCTATCATCTGAAGCCCTCCATATCATTTTGCTTTATACTTGATTTATTACTAAGAAGACCCCTAAACAACCGTTAACAGGAGCCTTCTTAAACAGGAATTTTATTTTAGATTATCTGCCATCGATTCTTTAAATCCGAAGAAATATGTTACTAAAAATCCTGCCGTGTATGTGATTAACAACCCAATAAAGTAGAATAAAAATTTATTATCAACAATTAACGGTATCAAAGGTAAGCCAGAAACACCTATACTAGATGAAGCCGTCTTCATCGTTGCTTGGAATGCTCCCCCCACTGCAGCTCCGATACAAGCAGTAATAAATGGACGTCCCAAAGGTAAGGTAACCCCATAAATAAGCGGTTCTCCTATTCCGAGGAAGCCAGTTGGCAGACCACCTTTGATAACATTTTTCAAACGTTGATTTTTTGTTTTAACATAAATTGCAATTGCAGCACCTACTTGGCTCGCACCTGCCATTGCTAGTATAGGTAATAGTGCAGTCGCATCATATGCATTAATTAATTCCATATGAATAGGAGTTAATCCATGATGCAAACCAAACATGACCAATGGTAAGAAGAAACCGGCTAATACTGCACCAGCAAATGCTCCTCCAACATCTAACACCCAATTTATTCCCACTGTAATTCCTTCAGTAAGGATACCGGCGATTGGTTGTACTACTACTAACGTCAACATTCCAACTGTAAGGATAGTGAGTGTTGGTGTGAAAATTATATCCACCACACTTGGGATCATCTTTCGGAATTGCTTCTCAAAGAAAACCATCAGCCACGCAGCAAACATGGCACCAATTAATCCTCCATACCCAGGAGTGAGATTGTTTCCAAACAATGAAATATCAGCTAACGCTGGATTCATTGTGATAATACCTGCAATAGCCCCTAATACTGGAGTTCCACCAAATTCTTTAGCTGTATTCCAACCTACCACAATGGCTAAATAACCAAAAATGCTTCCGCCTAATACAGTTAACAGTTGCATCCATGTTAATGTTGGATCAACACCAGTATTCTTCAAGAATCCTGCTGCACCATTAATAATCCCGGAACCTACAATACCTGGGATTAAAGGAATGAAAATACTTCCAATTTTACGTAGAAGATTTTTCATTGGAGTATTATTTTTTTGCTTTATACCTTCTTTTGTTTCTTTAGCAACATCTTCACCAAATGATTCAGAACTATCACCAATTTTAATCCCAGTGATGTCTGTTATGTAAGCAGCTACTTTGTTTACAGTACCTGGCCCAACTACTATTTGTAACACGTCATCTTCAATGACACCCATTACCCCTTCAATTTCTCTCAGAGCAGACTTATCCACTTTCTCATCCTCTTTTATATCTATACGCACTCTAGTCATGCAATGTGTGAAAGAACGAATATTATCTTTTCCACCGATATGTTCTAATATCTCTCTTGCAATCCTCTCTTCCTTCTTCATTGTCTCTCCCCCTATTTCGTTTTACGTATAAATCCTTCTGCCCGATCTAGATGTTGTATCGCTTCGTCTACATTACAATTTAATAAAATCATTACAATGGCTGTCTTGACGGAGTTATTTGCTTTTTGTAAGTAGTTTTCTGCAGTAGTATAATCCACTTGTGTGGCTTCCATTATAATTCGCTTGGAACGATCTACTAGCTTCTTGTTCGTTGGTTTGAGATCTACCATTAGATTTTCATATACTTTTCCTACACCAATCATAGAAGCTGTAGATATCATATTTAGGATCAATTTTTGTGCCGTTCCTGCTTTTAGTCTTGTGGATCCTGTTATGACTTCAGGTCCTGTTTCCGCCTCGATGGCAATTTCAGCTATTTTACCTATCTCTGAATTTTTGTTATTACTAATGGCAACAGTAGACGCTCCTATTTCATTTGCATAAGATAGCGCTCCTTTTACATATGGGGTTCTACCACTCGCAGCGATTCCAATTACAGTATCGTGCTCTGTTAACTTAATATCTAGTAGATCTTGTTTTGCCATTGCTTCAGAATCTTCCGCTCCCTCTTTCGCTTTTGTAATCGCTTCCAATCCTCCGGAAATCAATCCTTTCACCATTTCTGATGAAACCCCAAACGTTGGCGGGCATTCAGATGCATCTAACACTCCCAATCTACCACTAGTTCCAGCTCCAATATAAATTAATCTACCATTACTTTTAAACGAATGAATTGTTCGGTGAACTGCTTCCTCAATAAAAGAAATTTCTTTTTGAACCGTTTGCGGTACTGTAAAATCTTCTCGATTCATCATTTCTAGAATCTCTTTTATAGATTTTGTATCGATATCCATCGTCTTGGGATTACGTTGTTCAGTCGGTAATTTATCTAACAAATCTCCACTCCCTTTCCTAATATTCTTAATTTTATTTTACAATAGCGAAACTATTAGTCAATAATATTTTAGTAAATTATGAAATTTAATTTCATTAACTGTTGTCTTTCTCTCCTAACGCCTTAATCGTTCAACTTCTTTTCTAGCATCTTGATATTTCGATAAAACTTGATCTCCTTTAGAGTGAAAAATACTCAAATAAAGTGCGTCGATTACTGTAAGTTGTGTCATTCGTGAAGGAATACTCCCAATCCTAAAATCATGCTCGACGGTTGGTGTACATAAATGAATATCTGCTACTTTATATAAAGGGGATTTATCTAGATTCGTAATTGCAATGACAGTAACTCCACTACGCTTCGCTACTTCAGCAAGATCAACTACATCCTTAGTTTTTCCAGACATACTTATTGCAATAAGAACGTCTGTTTTTTTCAAGTAAGGAATTGTGGAAAGCATCAAATGAAAATCCTGCGGAGCAGTACATGCGTATCCTAATCTGGTAAATTTATAATATCCATCATATGCTGCTGTAGAAGAACCACCAACACCAAAAAATAATATCTGATTCGCCTGTTGCAATAGATTAACCGCTTTATCTAGTGCCTTTCGATCAATTGACGAGAGCATAGATTCAATCGCCATTTTATTAACATGAACCACTTGTTGAAAAAAATCAAAAGGCTCTCCCTTTGTTTCTAAAATCGAAAAATCAGTTAATTGTCTATCGGCTTGGGAAAGTTCTCGAACTAGTTCTAGCTTTAATGTTTTAAAACTTTCGATTCCGACAGATTTACAAAATCGTACAACGGTAGCTTCACTACTGCCAGTTTTTTTAGACATATCCTTTGTGGTCATGTTCGGAACTAGATCAGGATATTGTAAAATAAAATTTCCTATTTTTCTTTCTGCTTCTGATAAATAATTAATTTTTTGCTGAATTCCTTTCAATATAGATCCCATTATAGTACCTCTCAAACTTTTAGTTATTTACTAAGGTTAATTATACCGGTTTTCCTAAACGGAACAATAGTTTAACAAGTAAAAAACAGCATTGTTCTCGTCCATGAATTTTGTTATTACTTTCATTAGGTTCAGGGGAAATTTTTTAAAAATAACTTGATATTTTCTTTATATCTAGTAAAATACAATTAACTGGTATATACAACTATACTAATTTCCTGTTGGTTTATATTACACAAGGATGAGTAAGTACTTTTTTCCAAGCTCAGGTGAATTCAGGGAATTTTTATGTTCCAGTTGTAAAATTTCGTTGTTAGTGTACATCAACTAGAAATACGAGAGCCAATATAAAAAACCAAAGGCTCAACTAAATTAGCCCTTGGTTTGTTCATCTCTATGAAGCGTGAGGTGAAATTTATATTTATCTGCACGATATATCGTTTGAGTAAATTCAATAGGAACTTCTATCGGTTGATCTAGATAACTTACTCTTTCCATAATTAATACCGGATCACCGACATTAATTTGTAAGAAATTAGCTTGTTCTTTAGTTGCAAGAGCACCTTCAATTGTTTGATTTCCAACAATAATGTGCTTTCCTATTTTTTGTTCAACATATTGATAAAAAGAACCTTGTAAATATTTTTCTTCCAGTTCACCAATTAGTTTTTTCGGGGTGTAAATAATTTCAAATGCAAGGGGGTCTTCATCTGCAAAGCGTATTCGTTTAATTTCATAGTAAGAATCCTCTGATTGTAATTGAAGCTTATGCGCAATTTGACTCGGTTGATTATGCAGTTGAATATATAACAATTGATTAGACGGCGTTAAGCCTCGTTGCATCATATCTTCTGTAAAACTCGTTAAACCAGAAAGGTCATGTTCAAATTTAGGTTGAGCAATAAAGGTTCCTTTCCCTTTCACACGATACAGAAGGCCAGCAGCAGCTAAATTATTTATAGCCTGGCGGACTGTCATACGGCTGATATGATATTGTTCTGCAAATTCTCTTTCAGATGGAAGAAGCTCTCCCGGCAGCCACTTTTGATTATCAATTTGATGTTTTATATATTCTTCTAATTGGTAATAAATTGGTATAGGTGAATTTTTATCAATCATTTTAATACTCCTTTAATGGATTCAACTTTAATAAGGTATCTTGAATGAAATCCTAAAGTTGCGCTTTTTGATTTTAATGCAGACGGTCCCTTTTTAGCAGACACGGCTTCAACGAACAAGGATAAGAAAGTCTTTGTTGTCTCTTTACTAGAATTCCCATTAATGCGCTTGTACTTTGAATTATAGATGGCTCTATTCACCAAAATTCTTGCGTTTTACTTGTATTTTGGGTTTGAGACGCGCTCTATTCACCAAAATTCTTGCGTTTTACTTGTATTTTGGGTTTTAGACACGCTCTATTCACCAAAATTCTCGCGTTTTACTTGTATTTTGGGTTTTAGACACGCTCTATTCACCAAAATTCTCGCGTTTTACTTGTATTTTGGGTTTTAGACACGCTCTATTCACCAAAATTGTCGCGTTTTACTCATATTTTGGGTTAGAGACGCACTCTATGTAGCATATCCTAAGCTAATTGAGCAGCACTGTCTTCCATAATTATAGCTTTACAATTATACACTGAAATAATTATTAAAAATAGCTTATCAGAATTAACTTTCAATGTACATTAACATGTATAGACAACTGTATATGTTCAATTTTAAAAAAGAAGGTCGGATGAAAATGAAAATAATTCAAACAGAAAATTATCAGTCAATGAGTAAGCTTGCTAGCCAACATGTAATTAATACCATAAAGCAGTTAAATAAACCAGTTCTTGGGTTAGCGACTGGTTCAACTCCTGAAGGTCTTTACCAACATTTAATTAAAGCTTATCGTATGCATCAAATTTCCTTTGCAAATGTATCTACATTTAATTTAGATGAATATGTTGGTTTACACAAGGAAGATAAAAATAGTTATCATTATTACATGCAAAAATTTCTATTTAATCATGTTGATATTCCATATAAAAATATCCATTTACCTAATGGAATAGCAAAAGATTTATCCGTTGAATGTACATCTTATGAAGATCGCATTCAACAAGCAGGCGGTATTCATATTCAGGTTCTAGGAATCGGACGAAATGGGCATATCGGTTTTAATGAACCTGGTACTTCCTTTGAAAGTCAAACGCATGTCGTGGACTTGGATGAATCTACAAGAAATGCAAATGCACGTTTCTTTGACTCGATCGACGAAGTACCAAATCAGGCAATTACAATGGGAATTCAGTCGATCATGCGAGCAAAGGAAATACTCTTACTTGTTTCTGGGAGTGAAAAAGCAGAGGCGTTAGAAAAACTGGTCAATGGTAATGTAAGTGAAGAGTTTCCGGCATCTATTCTTCAAACACATCAGAATGTCAAGATTATTGCTGATAAAGCAGCCTTACAAGATATTTCTTATCATCACTTTTCAGAAACTATGTAATGATAGTTATTAATAACCTAAGGAATAAAAGGTCCAACCATAGTTAGACATCACAAATTATGAAATCAAATCATTTAAAAAATCGGTTCTAAGTCAAATGTTGGGGTGAGCAATTAGCTCACTCCTATTTATATTAAACCACTTTCTTTTTATATTGATGATGTAATAGTATTCTTGCTCGAAAGCGATCGAATCGCCTAAATCCAAATGCATTTCGTTTTATAACCTTTGTTTGATTGTTGATTCCTTCGATATAACCATTATGTAAATCAAAGGCAAAACTATTCATAATTTCTTTTTGCCAATTATGAAAGGTTTCTTTTGCTTTTAGGAATTCCGGCAGCCCTGCATTTTGCACAAGTTCATAAAACTGATAGAGATACTTTTTAGTATTTTTTAAAGCAGTAGGGCCGTTGGCCTTGGCTAGTTGAAACCAGACAATATACGCTTCTTTTAACTCATGGGCGCGTTTTAAATCTGGTGACATGTGTAAATAGCGATCTAAATACCATTGTTGCTTTTTCGTTAACTTCGATTGCTTTTTATAAAACACATGTCGCATACGTTTACACTTCTTCCGATCATAATCATGAAACTCTCTCTGTACACGAATTCTCACTCTTTCTAAAGCCCAATATATATATCGTGTAAAATGAAAACGATCGGCGATAACAATGGGGTGCCCTAATGCCTTATCAACAGCTGCTTTAAAGGATGGACTCATGTCCATGACTACAAATTCTACCTTCTCACCATGCATCCTTAGATAATCCACTAATGTATCTTTTTTACGATCTTTTAAAATCTCTAAAGGTTTTCTATTAATCGGATCAGCTATAACCGTTTGATACTTCTCGTTCCCTGCATCCCCTTTATACTCATCAATCGCTATCACTTTAGGCAATGCTTGTGTTTCCTTCATCTTCGATGCAGTAATCTCATCAAATCGACGCATAATGGTAGTTGGCGATGTATGAAAACGTGTCGCCACGTCTCGAAAGCTTTTTCCATGAACAAGCTCTAATGACAATACTTGATTAAACTCAATGGATTGTCTTTTATAACGTTTGACTAAAGGGTTTCTTTCAAAAAATCGCTTTCCGCAGAAAACGCATTTATATCTTCTCTTTCGGTAAAAAATAATCGTTTGCCTTCCGAATATGCTAGGATGACGGACTTTCTGCGTACGATAATCGTGTACCTTGTTTGTCCACTCTCCACACTGTGGACAACGATGAGAGGTTCTCTCCAACTCCCACCTAATGTAATAAATACCTTCTCGTACTTCTGTATCTAATATATTTCCTTCTTCCAACCCAGGTAATGTTATGTTAGAATTCAATTGCACGCATCTCCTTTTTGTTTGGTTTAGTGGTTTAAACAATGATAACAAAAATAGGAGATTGCGTGTTTTTTATTTTTCTTTTACCCCAACAAATATTATAGAGCCAAAAAATCCCACTACATCTATCGAGTAGTGGGATTTTTTACTTACAAAGGAAATGTCGAAGCCTCGTAAAACAGGGACGTAGTTGCAAGTTCCTACACAGGCACTCGCACCTTTGTTATTTAATTATCTCTATTACGTCGTTGGTAGTTACCTTTTCCTTTTCGGTTGCGACCGCCTTGACCGCGTCCTCCTTGGTTTCGTCCACCTTGTCCACGACCACCATAGAAACGTTTGTTATTAGAACGTCCTTTAGTTTTATTATCTTTTTGGTTTTTCGCTTTCTTCACGCTGATTGGTGCGACAGAAGAAATACGAACTGGAGTATCACGACGCTCTTTTGTCATCATGCTGATAGCAGCTGAAACAACAGTAATTGAATCATACTCATCCAATAATTCTTTCGCTGCATCTTCGTATACTTTTAAGTCTTTCTCATTAATTGCATTCTTTAGCTTTTCAATAGTTACTTGCTGTTGGCCACGACGAGCATCTTGATTTGTCGGTGGTGCCATACGCTTCATTTTACTCTTTGTCGTTTGTTCAATTAGATTTAAATGAGCCATTTCTCTCGGGGTAATGAAAGAAATTGCTTCACCCATTTTTCCAGCACGTCCTGTACGTCCAATACGATGTACATAACTTTCTGGATCTTGTGGTATATCAAAGTTATAAACATGAGTTACACCAGAAATATCTAATCCACGTGCTGCCACATCTGTAGCGACTAATACATCTACACGACCTTGCTTAAATTTCTTCAGTACAGACATACGTTTTCCTTGTGTTAAATCACCGTGGATTCCTTCTGAGCGATATCCTCTCGCTTGTAATCCTTCAGCTACTTCATCCACACGCTTCTTCGTACGAGCAAAAATAATCGCAAGTTCTGGTGAATTAATATCCAAATGATTGTTTAGTGTATCAAATTTATACTTCTCAGGAATTTCAATGAAATACTGATCAATATTCTCTACGGTCATTTCTTTCGCTTTAACTTTAACTTCTTTTGGTTCCTTCATAAGCGTAGTAGCGATATTACGGATTTCTTTTGGCATTGTCGCAGAGAAAAGTAGAGTTTGTCTTTCTTCTGGAATCCCTTTTAGAATCTCACGTATATCATCAATAAAGCCCATGTTTAGCATTTCATCAGCTTCATCTAGAACGGCCGTATGCACTTGATCAATACGAATCGTTTTTCTGCGCATATGATCTAATAATCTACCCGGGGTAGCCACTACGATCTGTGGACCATCTTTCAGTGCTCGGATCTGTCGGTCCATTGGTTGGCCACCATATATTGCAAGAGCTCTAACACTCTTGAATTTCGCTAAACGATTTATTTCTTCTGCAACTTGAATAGCAAGTTCACGTGTTGGTGCAACAATTAAACCTTGCACCTTTCTTAGTTTTGCATTAATTTTATTGATTAACGGAATACCGAATGCTGCTGTTTTACCTGTTCCTGTCTGTGCTTGGCCAATAACATCATGGCCTTCTAGTGCATGTGGAATAGTTTCCGCTTGAATTGGTGTAGCTTCCTCAAACCCCATTTTTTCTAAAGCTTTCATTATTGGGGCGGAAACACCTAGTTCGTTAAATTTTGTCACCTAATAGTCGACTCCTTTTTTGTGAATATTCATCGCAAAAGAGGCCCTGTGATTTTCTCATACTTTATTCCATCCTTCATTGGTAGTACAACTTCAAGAGGTGGAACCCTATTAGAGCAATGGGTTACCATCTTCCATTGCACGATTTAAAAATTGCTGAAATGAAACTTACCTCATCGTCAGCAATTAAAGGGAATAATAAGACCTTTATGTGGTTATCCATAATAATTGGCTTTTAACTAGTAAAGTATAAAAAAGGCTTCACCGTTTGGTAAGAGGCCTCGAAACGAATGCTCTCATTATCATATCATAATTAATGGACATATATCTACTCTATGGCTTAAAATGATTTTTTTAATAGTACATGATAAAATAGTATATACAATTTATTACGAATAATGCCTAATATAAAAATGTATTGAATCAACATGAAATTAAAGGATGTCATATTATGCGTAAACCACCTTTTAATCCATATATTGCAGTTGGAATAGGGGTTCTATCTATCTCTACTTCAGCTATATTTGTAAGGCTTGCTTCAGAAGCCCCCGCCTCTATAATAGCAAATTACCGGTTATTATTTGCTGTACTCTTATTATTACCCATAGTTATTGGAAAATATCGTCATGAATTCAAAAATATAACAAGAAAAAATTGGTTTTTATCTATATTAGCAGGTATTTTCCTTGCAATGCATTTTATCTTTTGGTTTGAGTCATTAAACTATACATCCGTTGCCAGCTCCGTAGTACTAGTATCGATGCAACCAATATTTGCTTTTATTGGGACATATTTTTTATTTGGCGAACGGTTCTCTTCTGGAACTATAATAAGCATTGCTATTGTGATTATAGGAAGTATCATTATCGGTTTCAATGACTTCCAAATCTCTGGGGATGCATTTTTTGGAGATATATTAGCATTGCTTGGTGCGGTAGCAGTTACCATTTACTTTTTATCTGGTCAACAAGTACGGAAGCATGTCTCTTTAATTACCTATACATTTGTAGTTTACGGTGCCAGTACTGTCACACTTATTCTATTTAATATTATAAAACAAGAAGATTTTTTTCATTATCCTGCCGATCATTGGTGGATATTCATTGCTTTAGCAATAATCCCTACTTTCTTAGGCCATTCCTTATTCAATTGGTCATTAAAATGGCTAAGTACGGCAACAATTTCCATGGCAATTGTTTTCGAACCAATTGGAGCGAGTATATTAGCAGTAATCTTTTTGGGAGAAACTCCGACTTGGGCACAATTACTCGGTGGAACAATTATCATTTTCGGATTATTTTTATTTATTGTAAGTATCTCAAGAAAAAAACAGGTAACGATTTCAACAAAACGTCATAAATAAATTCATTAAATACTAAAATCGTATTATTACTATACATTAACTGTTATAATGAAGTTCAGTTAATATAAAAGCAGGTGAAGAGATGCATATTCAACTAATGACAGATAGTTCTGCTGATATTCCAGCATTTTTAAGTGAAAAGTTAGATGTGAAAGTAGTCCCACTCTATCTTCATTTTAGTGATGGACAATATACAAGTGGGGTTACAATGGGGATTGAATCTTATCATGAAAAAGTAAAAGAACTAGGGGAATTGCCTCGTTCTGCCGCGCCTAGCCCTCATAATTTTTATGAAGAATATAAGAAAGTCCCAGCTGATAGACCTATTATTATGCTTAGCCTTTCAAGTGAACTAAGTAGTACGTATGATCATGCTTTAGCTGGTAAGGAGCTATTATTGGAAGAAGAACCGGATCGTGTTATCGAAGTGATCAATACAAAAACCGCGTCATGTGGAATTTCACTGTTATTGCATGAAGCGGGTAAAAAGTTAGATGAAGGCTATTCATTTGAACGTCTCGTCGAGCATTTACATGAACGAGTGGAACAAACAACGACTTTATTTGTATTAAAAACACTAGAAAACCTCGTACTAGGAGGCAGACTGGAAAAGATGAAAGGTCGAATTGCCAAAACTCTCAATATCAAAATATTAATGAAAGCTACTGATGAGGGTTCTATTGAAGTTTCAGAAAAAGTACGTGGCGATAAAAAGTCCATTCGTCGATTTATTGATCAAATTGGTGAATACACGAAAAATACCGAAAACAAAATTATCTCTATGACACATTGTAGAGACGAGGAACGTGCAAATAGTGTTCTTCAAGAAATACGTCAAAAATATCGATTTAAAGATTCTCTTCTTGCTGAAACAGGACCTTTAATCTCTACTTATGGTGGAGAAGGTGCTATTGTAATGGCATTTTTCAAGGATAAATAAAAACGAAATAGCGAGTGTGGATCTATCTTTTAGCTAGATCGGTCATAGGCGAATTTCCTTTTTACTACCAGCACATTATCCTATAAAAAAAACGTATGCTCTACCAGGTAAGAGCGTACGTTTTTTATTGTTGTTGAACGAGGAATTGATACACCATCCCATTTAAGGTATCTTTATCCTCTCCCAAGCATATTAAATGCCTAGACCTTTCAAACACGACAACTTCTTTTTCTTCAGAATGAATTTCCTTATCTAAATAATACGCAGTTTTATATGGAACCATCCCATCAAGTTGTCCATGTGCAATTAAAACAGGAGAATTCACCTTATCCAAGTATCGCCTCGTAAAGCGAACCAATTTCATAAATTCAATATTTGCTTTTAAAGGTACAACACCTAACTTCTTCTTATAGTGATTATACAGCTTGTTTTTGCTTAAATCGCCACGGATACCATCACCTATACATGTCGCAATATCTAAGCCTATTTGCTTGAAACTCAAATATTTGCCTGAAGGTGCTAGTAACACAAGTTTGTCTATTTGATATTTAGCTGCTAAATAAGCAGCTATCATTCCTCCCATAGAAAAACCAATTACGTACACCTTTTCATATTTCTTTTGTAAAGGTTCAAGAGCTGCTTCTGCCGATTGAATCCAATTTTTGTAAGAAGCATTTTTAAGACTAAGCTGTTCCCCATGCCCTGGTAAGGTAGGAACTTCTACATGCCAATCTGTATTCTCTCTTAAGAAGTCTGCTAAAGGGTCTACCTCATATGGACCTCCTGTGTAGCCGTGTATGATTAAGCACGCTATCATAACGATTTCTCCTTTTTTGTATGCTTCCCCAAAACGACTGTTCTCCCTAGATGGAAGAACAGTTTTATTGTACCTATAACTGATACAGGTTATGCGAGTTAGCTTAATTAACGAAAAGCTTTTACGAACGTACTAAATTCTTTTATTATTGGTGATACTTGATGGTACGTACTAGCTAATTGTCCAACTGTATTCATTACCTTATCAAACTTTAAAGGATTTTCTCCTTCCCCGTTGTTAAATTGCTGATTAGGCTGAGTCGTATTCGGTGTAGTCCCCTGCCCTTGCTGATTTACCAAACTCTGTAATGGTAATTCCGGTTTTGCAAAAATTTCGTATGGGGTAGAGGGGTGTTGTTGGGTATTCCAAGTATTAGTTAATTGATATAAAGGTTGTTGTTGGGGTATTTGTCTATAGTTATAATTGTTCTCAGGAAAAGTATTCATTTGACGTGGGTTCCAATGACGTTGCATGATTCACACACCCTTTGGTGATGTACTTTTTATAATAGTATATGATCGGCCAAAATTAGGTGTGAATCTTATACGTAATAGATTAAGAGTTAAATCCATCAAATAAAGAAGAATAATGCGAAACATCATCTAAGCCTAATGCATACTTCAACTTATTTTTTTGATAACCTAATATAAATTCTCCATCTATTTCTGTAGCTGGAGTACCATAGATGCCTTTCGTTTGTAATTCCTGCAAATATGTTTTATCTACCGTTACATTTTTCATCTCAAACGTTATTTTATATTCATTCAATAGCTCTATAACTTTTTTGGAGGGTTCGTTAACTTCACTAACATAGACTACTACTTTACTCATTGTCATTTCCTCCTGATGTAGTTTGAATTTGTTCTACGTACTATCTTGTACCCATGAAATTATCATGTTAAACATCAACTTAACAATTTTGAAACGTTACTGTTATAATCCCCTAAAAATTAACTTATATTACTCTTATGTAAGGTTGTGATTAATTTTAGATACTTGAAACAATAACAATATATCTTTACGTTACTATGTTATTTTTTGGGATATAATTTACAAAAATGTGGTCAGAAGAAGTATTTTCGAAAAAACAAGAAGATTTCTGTGAGGTAACTTAGGTGAGATCCCTTATTGCTTTAGCAGCTAGGGATCTCACTACAGTTGTGCTGGATGAGCGAAGTATATCTATGAATTGTTTTAATCCAATTCATTCGAACCTCTTTAGTTGTCCATACACATGATTAAGAATAATATAGCTAAATATTAAAGTTCTCGAATTGCCGTCCCTAACTTTTTTAATAATACGATTGCTTCTTCCTTTTCGTGATAGTCTAATCCATGCATAATTTGTTTGATCTTATCCCAATGTCCAGGAAAAATAGAATCGAGTAATTCTGTACCCTTGTCAGAAATGACAGCATAGGTAACTCGCTTATCTAATTCACACTGTTCTCTCGTTAGATAACCTTGTTTTTCAAGCTTATTTACTACATACGTAATACTTCCGCTTGTTAACAAAATTTTATCGGCGATTTTTTGTAAGGGTTGTTGCCCTCGATGATACAATAATTCCAAAACAGCGAAATCAGTTAAACTTATTCCCCTTGACTTGACATCTAACTCTACTTGTTCCATCACTGTTTTGTACGCTTTGGATAATATAACTAGTAACTTTAAGGATGGATCTTGTTTCTTCGTTACCAATTCCAATTCCATCTATACTCCACTCCCTCACTTATACTACTCCCCCTTGTTTATTATATCGGTTTCCAACAAAAAAGCATAAATTATTACAAATATTACATAACTAACCAATTATTAATAATACAAAAATTCCGATGTATCTAAAATTAAATTGTTAAAACAAAGTTAATTTACAGAAATTGACTAGATTTTTAGTTGAAAATATTATTTAATAGAACTGTAAGATATTTCTTTATATTACATAGGAGGGTCAAGATGAAGAAATTTTACAGTTTATTAATTATTCTCGGACTTGTATTATTTTTAGCAGCGTGTGGTGGTAGCTCAGACGAAGATACCGGTGCTGATGATTCAAGTACGAATGATGATGAATCCAATGGAGAAGAAGCAGCTGAAGGTGAAATTCCTGAAACGCTTGTAATGGGATTTGTTCCATCACAGGATTCTGACACAATTGCAGATACAGTAGAACCCCTAGCAGAGAGATTAGGAGAAGAGCTAGGAATTAATGTAGAAGGACGAGTTATGACCAATTACAACGCTTTAGTAGAAGCAATGGGAGCGAATCAAGTACACGTTGGATTTATCCCAGCATTTGGTTATGTGCTTGCTAGTGAACAATATGATGCAGAAGTTATTTTAAAATCCATTCGATATGGTTCTGGAACTTATAAAGCACAATATGTCGTGCGTTCTGATTCTGGTATTGAAAGTTTAGAAGACTTAGAGGGCAAAGTATGGGCTTATGCAGATCAAGGGTCTACTTCAGGTTACTTATTTCCAGCTAACCAATTAATGGAGGAATTTGGTTATGACACAGCTGCTGAACTAGAAAGTAATTTCTTCGGCGGATCAATTGCTTCCGGTGGACATGACAACTCTGCTATTTCTGTTCTAAATGGAGACGCAGACGTTGCTACGACATTTGATGATGTAAGAACAGAACTGGAAGAAGAATATCCAACTGTAATGGAGGATTTATCCATTCTTGGTTACACAGACGAAATTCCAAATGACACAATTTCTGTAACAAAAGAACTACCAGATGATTTTGTACAACAAATAAAAGAAGCGTTCTTATCCTTTAATGATGATGAAGAGATGATTCAAATTATGAACGATGTATATAATTGGGACGAAATTGATGAAGCATCTGACGAAGAATACGACGTTGTTCGAGAAACATACCAGAAATTCAAAGATAATATCGAACTTTAATTCAACGCATTTCAATCGACTACACTAATAAAAGTGGCTGGGACATAACAAAAAGATTTGATCAAAAGACGGATGTAATTAGAATCCGCGTATGAAATATACGGAGACTCCTTGAAAATCAAAAAACGATTTTCTGCGTGCGATGATATCGAAGTCTTCCTTGTGTTGTAGGAAGAGGGTCTAGTTGAGACACCGATACATGAGCAACTGGATGCTCATCAACCGCCTTAGGATAAGCGGAGTATATTTCTAAAGCGAGGTTTCAAAAGCAAAACATTCGTATTATCTTTTGATTAAATACTTTTGTCTCAGCCTCTTTTTCCTAGTGTTTTGACTTATTTTGTAATGGAGGATTACTACTATGATCGAGTTTAAGGATGTCGGCCTTGTCTATCCAAATGGAACAGAAGGCCTAAAAAATATAAATGTAAAAATCAATGATGGAGAATTCGTTGTAATTGTCGGCTTATCAGGTGCTGGTAAGTCTACATTCATTCGTAGCATTAACCGATTAGTTACTCCAACAACGGGTGAGCTAATCATTGATGATGAAAATATTTTAAACTATAGCGGTAATAAATTACGAATGTTACGGACAAAAACAGGCATGATTTTCCAAAATTATAACCTCGTTAAACGTTCTAATGTGTTTAAAAATGTATTGGCAGGCCGTCTTGGGCATACAGGAACCATCCGCTCCATCTTTAATCAATATAAAAAAGAAGATGTTGCACTCGCTTACGAAAGTCTGCATCGTGTTAATATCGCAGAGAAAATCTATAACCGCGCTGACGAACTAAGTGGCGGACAGCAACAACGAGTGAGCATTGCTCGTGTTCTCACGCAACAACCAAAATATATTTTAGCTGATGAGCCAGTCGCATCACTCGATCCTCCCACTTCTCATCAAGTAATGACTTATTTAAAGAAAATTAACCGTGAAGACAAAATTACAACAATCGTAAACCTCCATTTTATTGATATGGCAATGGAATACGCCGACCGTATTATAGGAATGCGAGCTGGTGAAGTTGTATTCGACGGTCCTGTATCGGAGGTTAGTGAAAGTACCTTCGAAGAAATTTATGGTCGCTCCATACGTGAAGATGACCTACGTGGGGGTGCAAAAGAGTCGTGACAAACTCCAAGCAACCATTAAGTAAAAAAGAAATCCCATCTCTTTATCCAGCAAAAACAAAAATGCAGGTCACTGTTATCTTCTTTGTTGTACTAGCTATGTATTTATATAGCATGATAAGTACACAACAACAAATGACAAGCGGATTTGGAAATGCATTATCAAATATGGGACAAGTAATTGAAAAGTTTTTCCCGCCAAATCCATCAGTTATCATGCCAATACTACCTGCTATTATTGAAACGATACAAATGGCGATTATCGCAACTACGGTGGCTGCTCTCTTCACTGTGCCACTATCATTACTGGCAGCACGCAATATTACAACAGTCAAACCATTATATTACATATCTCGTACATTTTTAAATATATTACGTACTATTCCAGATTTGGTTCTTGCAGTTATTTTTGTTGGATTATTTGGTATTGGGGTTTTCCCTGGTATATTAGCACTAATTGTATTTTCAATTGGGATTCTTGCAAAATTAATTAGTGAAACAATTGAAGCTGTTGATATGAATCCACTAGAAGCAATGCGCGCATCGGGGGGAAATGTATTTCAGGTAATCTGGTATGCATTGGTTCCACAAGTGTTACCACAGTTCACTTCACTCGTGCTTTACGTATTTGAAATTAATATTCGTGCATCACTTGTACTTGGTCTAGTAGGTGCTGGTGGTATTGGTTTAATTCTGAATCAGCAATTACAATTCTATAATTACCCAAATGCCATGATGATTATTATTGTTATTTTTGTAGTTGTAATTATCATTGAGTATATCAGCACGAAAATAAGGGAGGCGTTATTATAATGGAAAATAAAAATCTTTCCTTACCTCCAAAACCAAAGAATTCTTTAGCGAAAAAAGTCCGTAATATCATTATCGCCATCCTAGTTATTGCAATGTATATTTGGACATTTGTGACCATTGATGTTGATTGGGGACGTGCAATCGAAAGAGCAATTAACAACTTCCAACGAGTCATCCCAGAGTTATTTAGTCCTGATTGGTCTGCTTTAAGTGACGTATCTGGAAGTATGTTAGAGACTATCTTTATCGCGTTCGCTGGGTCATTAATGGCCGCCGTGATAGCTGTACCATTATCATTTATTGCAGCGCGCAATATGATGGGTGGTAAAATCACATCGGTCATTGGGAAATTTTTCTTATCTGCCGTACGTGCATTTCCGGAAATCATCCTTGCTATATTATTCGTAGTAGCAGTAGGACCGAATGCATTTGCTGGGGTTCTCGCTATTGCGATCGGTTCAACAGGGATGCTCGGAAAAATGTTCTCTGAAATTATCGAATCCATTGATATGCAAGTCATCGAAGCAATGGAGGCTTCCGGTGCGAATAAAGTTCAAATTTTGTTCCATGGAGTACTTCCGCAAATCATACCAGAATTCCTGTCTTATGCCATTTATCGTTTTGAAGTAGATATACGTGCTTCTTCCATACTTGGTATTGTTGGCGCAGGTGGTATTGGTACAATGATTATGTTTGCGTCCAGTAACCGTAACTGGAATGAAATGGGTATGATTTTGCTGGCGATTATAGTTGTAGTAACCATCATTGATTTTGCTTCTGCAAGAATTCGTCGTAAAATTGTATAAGAAACCTATTAATAGTTTTCGTCCTCGAGTAAACTCCTTTATGCTCGAGGACTTTTTAACGATTATCGTCAAGTAGTACTATAGAAAGGATGTTTTTGATTGCACCAATCAGCTGTAACTATTTTATACACAAGTGATGTACACGGACACGCAATGCCAATACAGTATGGGACAAACAAAAAAGAAGATATTGGACTTGCTAAATATGCAACCGTGGTAGAAGAACATCGAGAATCCGAAGAGAATTTAATTATTATTGATAATGGTGATTTAATACAAGGCACACCACTTATGACACATTATGTGAAGGAACATTTAGATAAGCAAAATCCTATGGTAGGAATAATGAATCAATTACACATAGACGCAGGAGTAATCGGTAACCATGAATTTAACTTTGGAAAATCCGTTTTACAACAAGCCATCCATGAATCTAATTTCCCTTGGTTATCTGCTAACATAATAAACAACCAAACAAAAGAACCTGCATTCGGTCCGCCTTATATTATAAAAACATTTCATAATGGAATAACTGCAGCAATTGTAGGGGTGACTACCCATTACATTCCTAATTGGGAGACTCCTGAGCATATTGAAGGTTTATTATTTGAAGATGCATTTGATACGTTGAATAGTTGGGTTTCTTACATTAGAGAGAACGAGCAGCCTGATATTGTAATTGCTGCTTATCATGGAGGATTTGAAAAAGACTTACATACAGGAGAAGCTACTGAAGATTTAACTGGTGAAAACCAAGGCTATCAAATAGTTGAAGAGATTGAGGGCATCGATATTTTGCTCACTGGTCATCAACATCGACGCATTAATGAGGTTAATAATAATATCATCGTTTTACAACCAGGAAACAATGGACAAGCATATGGAAAAGTCGAAATATCCTTGACCAAAGATAATAATAGTAGTTGGATAATCGAGAATAAGAAAGGTGCTATTCATGAACTTACCGGTGTAAAATCCAACCAGCAAATACTTAACTACATGGAAGCATTAGAAGCTTCTACGCAGACATGGTTAGATCAACCTATCGGGAAGATTGATGGCGATATGATTATTCATGACCCCTTTCAAGCACGTATTAAAAAGCATCCTTTTATAGAATTTATACATAACGTACAAATGGATGCAGCAGAAGTTGATATATCCGTATCTGCGTTATTAAACAATACGTCAAAAGGATTTTCCTCAGAAGTTACGATGCGAGATATTGTATCTAATTATATGTATCCCAATACGTTAACTGTATTAGAATTAACGGGGAAAGACATAAAAGAAGCTTTGGAAAAAAGCGCAGAATACTTTACAATTAAAAATAATCAAATTACCGTCAATCCTAATTATATCGAACCAAAACCACAACATTACAATTATGATATCTGGCATGGAATTGACTATACGATGAATATATCAAATTCACCAGGTGATCGTGTTTCCAATATGCGATATCACGGTGAACCAATAAAATCCGATGATACATTTCACGTTGTATTAAATAATTACCGTGCATCTGGCGGTGGTAATTACGATATGTTTAAACATAAACCAGTAATAAAAGAAATACAAAGAGATGCAGTAGAACTTATACAAACATATTTTGAAAAACACCCCCGTGTTGCTGCAACTACGACAAATAATTATCAGGTGGTTATGGATCACAATTAACGAGGAACATCAATTAGAATTGAAATTGGAATTGGACAGCTTGGTTCATGATTCTTAGGTACTGAATGACGAGCCAACCCTGGCAATTTAGTAAGTCCGTTCTAGTCATGAATCAAGGGCTGTCTATTCACCACTTTTCCGGATTTCTCAAGCTTTTTTGGGTAATAGAGCCAGTCTATTGACTACTTTTTCCGATTTCTTAAGCTTTTTTGGGGAATAGAAACAGTCTATTGACCACTTTTCCGGATTTCTCTAGCTTTTTTGGGTAATAGAAAAGAAACCTTGCTATTCTAAATTGAGATAACAAAATTTCTCGTCAAAAAACGGATAAAAGCCAAGATATGCGTAAGTATTATACGGGAGACTCCTTGAGAATCAAATTCGATTTTCTGTGTGCGATGCAATGCTGTTGAAGTCTTCCTTGTCCTGTGGGAGAAAGAAATGGTTGAGCCCCCGATGCATGAGCAACCGGAGACTCAACAGCCGCCGCTGGGTAAGCGGACTATATTTCTGAAGTAGTATTTCATAGCCTATCATTCGGATTTGTCTTTTTCCTGAATACTTTTGCCCCAATCCCTTTTACATTATGATCTATTTTAGAAGACTACTTTTATATTATTCACCGTATTTCAGGAATTTTAATTAATCATCATAACGATCGTCATCGTCATCGTCATCATCGTCGTCAGTTTCTATATCCATTTCCAACACATTTCCTGTTACCGCGTCAATTTCAAAATCTGCTTCTTTATTTCCGTCTCTTACTTCGATTTCATATACATACTTACCATCATCTTCATCTAACTCAAATTCTACAACTTTACCAGAAAATTGTTCTAAAGCAATTTCTTTTGCTTTTTTATCACCAATGAAGTTTGAGCTATCCACGTTAGAATTTTTAGTCCCCTGTTTATTTTCTAGTTGAAATTTCTCTACGTTTTCTTTAATAATTTCTCCTGTTTCTGCATCAATTTCCAAGTCATATTCTTCGTCGTCATTGATTACCTCTACTTCGTAATGAGTTTGATTGTCATCTCTGTCTAATTCAAAATCAGTAATATCACCCTCATACTGTTCATTAACGATAGAAGTGATATCCTCCGAAGATAACGTTGGCTGTTTGTTATTTTCCGAAGCTGAAGCTGCTTGATCCGATTGTGAAAACCCTACCCCAATCGCTGTTGATATTGTTAATGCTCCTACTAGTACTGCCAATTTCTTTTTCATTTAAAATTACCTCCTTTTTGTTGTTAACTACATCATATCCAACAAGGATTATAAGACTCTTTGATAAAGATTAGAAATTCATGAGAATTTATAGAAAGGTATTTAATATAGCCATAAAAAAAGCAGAAGGCCCCATTTATCACCTTATGTCCTGCGCCCCTGGTTTTCAAGGGGTGGTTCGACTGGTCGAACTTCTTTATTTCTTTGAGATTAAGGAAACACGATTAGCGGATGCGAATCAATGTTGATTTTCACCGAAGGGCATAAGTGCGACTTAGCCTCACCAAGTACGTTCGGCAGTCTTCTGTATCATAAGGAGGCTTCCGGAAGGACATTAGGTGACAGGCGCTGGATGTGGCTGAATAGCTTCGTACGTTTATCCACTGCTCCAAAATTTTATAATTCCTAGCCCATAAAAAAAGCTACCAATATGCATTAGTAGCTTAATCATCATCATCTTCCGTTTCAATTACGATAACATTTCCGGTGTAGGCATTAATTTCGATAGTTGCTTCCTTATTGCCATCAACTATTTCAATTTCATACATCATTGTTCCGTCATCTTCATCTAACTCCAGTTCACTTACGGTTCCAGAAAACTGATTTAATGCAATTTCTTTTGCCTCTTCTGATGAGATGATGGCATTGTTTCCTTGTTCAGATGATGGTTCGTCTTTATCAGCTTTATCTGTATCATCATTATTATCTTGGTTATTATCCGTATTTGTATCTTCATCCGTTGTTGTATCATTGTTATCGTCTGGTTCTACATTCTCTGCTTTTTCAGCTTCTTTTTGATAAATATCTAATACCTTACCTGTGTTTCCATCTAATACCACTTTGTAACTGCCATTTTCTTGTCTTACTTCTATTTGATATACAGGCTCGCCGTCCTTTAATTGCAGATCGGGCTCATTTTGAGTTCCAGGATATTGCTCTTTAACTAGTTGTTTTATCTCCTCTTGAGATAACTTTGGCTCACTGGAAGAAGCTCCTGTACGATAAATAAAAAACAAACTAACAACTAATATTACTACTGCCCCAATGAGCAATGTACGTTTATTCATATGCTTCACCTCTACATGCAAACTTTATCATACCAATCATCACAAAATACCAATAAAAAGATTAGAATTTGATGAGAATCTGTTAGCTTATTGGTCCATGTTAGGAAGATGAATATGGAATATCGAGCCTTCACCTAGCTTGCTTTGGACAGTTATTTCTCCTTGATAGGTTTCCACTATAACCTTAGCAATTGCTAATCCAAGTCCCGTACCACCAGTTTCTCTGTTTCTTGCACGGTCTACTCGATAAAACCTTTCAAAAATATGTTGCTGATCCTGCTCCGCCAATCCTTCTCCAAAGTCTTGAACTGATACTATCATTTCATCGCTTTTTTGTTGTAAGCGGATATTTACTTCTTTCTCACTGTATTTTAGCGCATTGGTTAATAATATATAAATAACTTGTTTGATTTGATCAGGATTTCCTTGCCACATATACTTGGTTTTCTCATCCGTGAATAAAATAATCTCTCTTGGAGCATACGCTTTTTGGAATGTGTCCGCAACTTGTTGCAAGAGTTCTTTCATATCCACTGTTTCAACAACTTGTTCCTGTTGATTCTTAGCTAATGCTAACATTTGCTCGACTAAATTCTGCATTCGGTCCGCTTCCGAATCGATGGCTTCCGTAGACTCTTGCAGCAATTCAGGATTACCTTCTCCACGTCGACTTAATAACTGTGCATAGCTTTTGATAATCTGAATAGGTGTTTTCAATTCATGGGATGCGTTTGATACAAAAATCTCCTGCTTCTCATAATTTTCTTTCAACGAATCGATCATTTCATTAAATGTTACTTCCATTTCATAGAGCTCATCTTTTGATCTGTTTTCAATATCTATTTTTTTCCAATCTCTTTTTGAAATATTTGTCTGCATCGTTTCTTTTAATTTTTGAATCGGGTTTAATAAAAAGCGACTTAAAAGAATGCTTGCAATAATAGTGGGAATTAATATAATCGCACTCGAGAAAAATAGCACATACCTTAAAATTTGCATCGTTTCACTCATATGAATTAAATGATCGGAGACTTGAATGGTTACAATTTCTCCATTTTGCCAAATAATTGGTTTCGACACCATAGCAACATCTGCTTGATCACTAGATATAACTTCTCTTCGTTCCGTTGTCGTATACTCTATAGGCACTTCAGTGTATTCTGGCTTCTTTTGATCTATTAGTTTGTTCTCATTCGCATCAATAACTCGAATCATTCCATTTGTTGGTAAATACGCCGTTAATAAATCTTTCATCTCTTCTAGAGAAACGGACGAATTTTCCCCAATTTTCTCCACCAACGTATCTGTATGAGTGGTTAATTGATCCAATTCTCCCTCTGAAGCTGATTGATAAAACAGGAAATAAATAGCGGTGTTTACAATTAATATTAAAATCAACATAAAAAAGGTTGAGAAGAAGATAATTTTTTTTCGTAATGTTATAGAAGAAAAAAAGTTAATTAGCTTTCGAAATATCATTGTTTATCTTCCTTAATTGTATAACCTACACCACGTACAGTTTGAATTATCGGTATCTCAAAGTTTTTATCTACTTTCTGGCGTAAATAACGAATATAAACATCTACCACATTTGTATCTCCAAAATAATCGTATCCCCATACCGATTCAATTAACTGTTCTCGAGTAAGAACAATATTTTTATTCTTTAGTAAACACACCAATAAATTAAATTCGCGAGGTGTTAATTCAATTTTTTCACCGTTACGCGTGACCTCATACGCATGTAAATCCACCTGTAGATCTGCTACTGATAAAGTCTGGTTATCATTCGCTGCCTGCACAACTTTTCGTAAATGCACACGTACACGAGCGAGTAACTCTTCTATTTGAAATGGTTTCGTTATGTAATCATTCGCACCTAAATCGAGACCACTTACTTTATCATGAACCTCATCACGAGCAGTTAATAAGATGATCGGCGTTTGATTTTCTGCTCTCCGAACACGTCTTAACACTTCTAATCCACTTAGCTGAGGAATCATAATATCTAGTAGTACAAGATCCCAGTTTTCTTGTTCAATTTTATTTAATGCATCTTTTCCATTACTAGCTACTTCAGATTCATAACCTTCGTATTCAAGCTCTAACTGTAATACTCTGCTAATTTTTTGTTCATCTTCCACAATTAATATACGTTCTGCCATGAATCATGCCCCTTCCTTCATTTAAATATAAATATAAATTAAGGCCATTTTCTCCTTAATTATAAACTAGGAATTATCAAAAAAGCGACCATTCTAGAAGAATGGTCGCTTTTTTAATGTAATTTTAATCTAATTGTTGATGTAAAAACTCCGACACAGATTCAGGTGATTTAGTATATGCACTATGTTGATGTGCAATTTTTTCACCATTTTTAAAGATCAGCATACTCGGAATACCCATTACTTCA
Source organism: Oceanobacillus iheyensis HTE831 (assembly GCF_000011245.1). NCBI lineage: Bacteria > Bacillati > Bacillota > Bacilli > Caryophanales > Bacillaceae > Oceanobacillus > Oceanobacillus iheyensis. The sequence goes on along the minus strand of NC_004193.1, from coordinate 620,817 downwards.
TATTTTTCTGCTAGTCCCTCAACTTCGTCACTATTTACTTCATACCAATCGTAATGGTTAAATTCTTCGATTACTCCATCGATAAACATATCCATACGTTTGCAGTCTGGACACCAATCAGCATAAAATTTAATAATTACCGGTTGCTCACTAGCAATAATTTCGTTAAACGATTCGACACTTTTAATTGCTTCCATTACTCAACGCTCCCATCTGTTATTGTTTATACTCAACTCGACCTAATATATACGCTACAAAGAGACCTAATCCGAATGTAATAACACTAATGATTAATCCTAATACCCCATCTGAAAAACCTGGATATACGACTACTACTGCTCCAATTACAAGTCCAATGATTACTGCATAAGTCGAAGTATAATGATTCCTTAAAAAGTAGGCAATAATTTTGCTCATGACAATAAAACCAATCGCAATCCCTAATCCTGTAACGATAATTATATCAAAGTATAAATTACTAATTGCTGATATAACCGTAGTATACACTCCGAGTAATAGCAACATAAACGATCCGCTGATACCAGGTATGATCATCGCACTACTGCCAATAAAACCTGATACAAATAACAATAAATATGTTGCCGGAGTCATATTCTCTATAGCTTGTCCCTCTGTAGGGTTGAAGAACGCCATAATACTAACAACGATAAATCCAATCACTAGATATACATAGTGTTTGGCTGTAAAGTCAGTTTTTGCATTAGCTTTGTGAAATAAGTACGGTAACACACCTAAAATTAATCCTAAAAAGAAAAACTGAGTTTGTTGTGGATGGTGTTCAAATAACCATTCAATTACACTAGCTAATAAAAATATTGCTGCTACTATTCCGATACCTAGAGGTATTAAAAAACCTAAATGCTTTTTCCAATCCTTACTAAATAAACCATTTAATGATTGGATTAATTGATCGTAAATGCCTAATAATACTGCAATCGTACCACCACTAATCCCTGGAACAACGTCGGTTGCTCCCATAGCTAAACCACGATATATATTTTTCCATTCCATAACAATATTTCTCCTCTTTAAACAACAATTGAACAAATCAATCATACCAAAATGAACGGAAACGATACAATAAAGATCTCCATTTATTCTTTTTCTAGAAATTCCACTTCGTTTATATATTGATTTATATGTTGTTTCGTTTCTTCATATTTTTGTTGAGCATTTTCTAATTGATCATCCCTAAGTTGATACATGGGGATCACCCTAAAGTTAGTGTAATTATTTTCAAAGTACACATATGTAGGTACAAACGTCGGAGAATGAACTTCTATATTTTCTTCTTCCCCTTTTACCCTCTTGGTTATGGAGAATCCAAATATCCCGCCAACACGTTGATTATACTTTTGTTGATTAGAAAGAAAATTACCTAGTGAATACGCAACTAGAGTCTGATAACCATCTTCCCCTTTCACCCAGTCGATTGGCTGCAGTACATGTGGATGATGTCCAATAATAACGTCTACTCCTAAATCTGCAGCAAACTTTGCTAAGTCTTTCTGTGATTGGTTAGGATAGTGCTCATACTCATTACCAAAATGAAGCGAAAGAACAACTATATCTGCTAATTTTTTTGCCTTTATAATTTCTTCTTTCATTTTTTTACGGTCTATTAAGTCGACTAAGTATTCTTTCCCTTGAGGAACTGGTATTCCATTTGTACCATATGTATAAGCTAATGATGCAATAGAAATGCCTTCTTCGGTTTCCAGTACTCTTATTTTCTCTTGATCCTCCTTGTTCTGATAAGCACCTTCATACAACATATCTATTGACTGCCAATGGCCAATTGCATTGGTTATAGCTTGTTCACCGCGATCTAGTGTATGATTATTGGCAATCGTTACAATGTCAACCCCATTTTCTTTGAGTGCATCTCCAACCTCAAATGGGCTATTAAATGACGGATAAGAAGATAATCCCATTTCTTCTCCACCTATCATCGTTTCCTGATTGGCTATCGTAACCGTAGAGGAATCAAGATAGGTTTTAACTTGCTTGAACATTGGATTAAAATCAAAACCATCACGCTCTCTTGCATCTTCATAAACTGGACTATGAATTAAAACATCTCCAACAGCAGATACCTTGATCTCTTGTTCTATAGTTGGAGCCGTTTTTTTCTGTAACAATGATGCATGCCCAGCATGAACATTATAACTTTTTTCAACAGTTTCAATATCAATAAAACTCATAAATAATAAGAAAAAAATAGTGATTATAGACACAGGAAAAAAGCGATATAATCTTTTCAAACGCAGCACTCCTTCACTAGTCTATATCATACCATTTTATCGATTAAAATTTATAACATTCGGCAAAATTCAGTTATATTTTTAATGATTAAAAAAACAAATAACATGTAGAAGATAGGTACATTTGGTATAATAAGATCATATAAAAACACATACTAAATTATAAACAATAATTATATAGGTTGCCTTACCTGGGGGAATGATCGATCATGAAAAGATATTATACGTTAATATTGATTTTGCTTAGTGCTGTGATTATCTATATCGGCTCAAAAGTTGAGGTTTATTGGAGTGGTATTGTAGCATGGGGCTTGGCATTAATATGTTTAATATTTGCAGCATACTATTCTAGATATATTCCAAATGAAAAAGAACAAGACAAGAAAAACGGAGAAGTTTAGAATAAAAAAATGGTATGTAAGACTATAAAAAATAAGCACAAAAAGCAGTACGATTAATTTTTGAGATGTACTGCTTTTTTAATTGATATAAAGTAAAACAATTTTCCCATTGTGGTTATATTTGTATAATGCAGGAAGTTTTATACAGAAAAAAATTGGGAAAAATAAAGCAGGCACTCAAGATTCTGGAACGAGAATGCAAACTAGGTACTGTAGAACATAACAGTCCTAAGCGTTGGAGCGTTAAGGTATTTTTTAAATATTTCAAATTACAAAAACTACATGAAATATGGATTTTTTTCAATAATTAAGCAATAATGTTTATAATGGTAATATAATAATTTTGATGTTTAAGTAATGGAGGATGAAGAATGAGGAACACAACAGCGATGGAACCAATCTCCAACGTATATTGTAAAAATGAATATGATTCTTTACACAAAGTCATCACAGTTCCCCCAAAACATATGAAAATTAAAGAGATTATAAATGAAACTCAATTACATTATGCAGACGATAATATCGATATTCAAAAAGCAATGACACAGCATCATGACTTTATAAATGCTTTGAAAAAAACGGGATCTGAAGTTATTCAACTTAAAGCAGACTCAAATTTAAATGAACAAGTTTTTACCAGAGATATAGGTTTTGTAATTGAAGATCAGTTTTTTGTTTCACAGATGCAACGTGAAATAAGAGAAAAAGAGAGTGTTGTTTTACAGAACTGGTTAAGCACAGAAGGTATTCCATTTACTCCTATTAAAACAGCTTCCATAGAAGGTGGAGACGTTATCGTAGATGGTAAAGATATTTGGGTAGGTCAAAGTAAAAGAACCTTGAAACCAGCTATTAGTGAGCTAACTTCTCATTTACCAAATAATGAGGTACATGCCGTACCTTTGCGAGATGACATTTTACATTTAGATTGTATTTTCAATGTACTAGAAGATGGATATGCACTAATCTATAAAGATGGAATGGATAGCCAATCTTACCAAACGATGAAGCAAAAGTATACATTGATTGAGGTAACGGAAGAAGAACAATTTCATATGGCACCAAATGTTCTTTCCATAGGTAACGGTAAAATAATTAGCCTTCCTGAAAATAATCGAGTGAATAAAGAACTCGCTCGAGCAGGGTTTGATATCATGGAAGTAGATTTCTCTGAAATTATTAAGTCCGGCGGTTCATTCCGTTGTTGTACACTGCCGATTTTCCGAGGATAATTGGAGTATGGTAAATACAAACACGATTGTTCCCTATGAAAATAAAAAACCGAATGAAGTCTTGTGGATTCCATTCGGTTTCTCTTCTATTAGTTAATTTCTGGTTCTTTTTGCTTTATATATTCAACTGCCATTTTTACATCTTTGAACGTTCGCATGCCTTGCCAAGTATCTTGAATAGTTAATGTCTTCATTGCCATATCTGGACGAATGCCTGCCACCAGTAAGTCTTTTCCCATCATAGACACAAATTGATGTATTTTCAAAAATCGAGAAACCGTATATGTATCCATTTCGAATAATCCTGATAAATCAATAATTAAATAATGTTGATCTGAATTCTCCAAATAGTCCGATAGAGAGGTTATTAATGCTTCTATTCTAGTGTCATTCATCGTTCCAATCAATGGAAGAATCGATACATCTTTCATAATCGGAACAATCGGTGTAGAGATTTTTTCAATTTCTTTTAAGCTCTTTTCATACAGTAATTCATTTTGTTTTTCATTCGTAATATCTTTTTGAACTCCCACAAAGAAATATTTTCCTTCTTGTTCATCCCACATATGATCAATGGATAATTCATTCCAAAAACCGGTTCCATCCTTCTTGTAATTATATATTTGAATGGTAATTGGTTCTTTATTCTGTATTGCATCACGAAGTTGTTTAATACTAATATTATCCGTATCTTTGCCCTGTAAGAATCTACAGTTCTTCCCAATTATTTCGTGTTCTTCATAACCAGTTAGTTCTAAAAATCCTTTATTAGCAATAACTATTGGATTATCCTCGATAGAAGGATCAGTAACGATTATTCCTACGCGTGTATAATTTAAAGCTTTTTCTAGTAAATGCATTCTTTTTCTACTATCAAGTTCCAATTTTCTTCCCCCTTGTTTAATTTCTTACTACATTATAGTGTATTTACTTCTAGGTTACGAATCATTGAATTCTAACTTATTCTTCCAATGGAATCCATAGTAACTGATCGTCATTATCAGATGGATTACCTCTACCGTCTGTATTATTTGTAATTATATATAAACCATTATTCCCATATTTAACATCACGGATTCTTCCTTTATTCTCTAAAATTGTTTCTACTTCACTATCAGCAGGATTAAACCTCTTGACACTTTCTCCTCTTAATGTAGCAAAATATAATGCACCATTGGCATATTCCATTCCTGATGGAGCCCATGTATCCTCTCCAGAATGAATCATAGGGCTTACCATATCATCCATTGTTTCATCGCCTTCAATGATAGGCCATCCATAATTATTTCCAGGTTCTATTAGATTAATTTCATCTAAGGCACTATTACCATGCTCTGTAGCGTATAATTCTCCCTTTTCATTCCAAGCTAGCCCTTGCGGATTGCGATGTCCATAGCTGTACACATAGGAATTCTCAAATGGATTATTATCTGGTATGGAACCATCGGGATTCATACGTAACACTTTTCCAGCCAAGCTATCGAGGTTTTGTGCTAATTCAGGTTGTGAAGCGTCACCAACAGTAATATATAAAAGATTATCCGGTCCGTACTTTATTCTCCCACCATGATGATAGGTACCACCAGGGATCCCATCTAACAATACTTCTTCTTCCACCCAGGTGTCCTCTTGTTCTGAGATCGTTGTAATTCGTTGAAAGTTACCATTATTTGTGTGGTAGGAATAATAAATATACGCTCGATTAGAAGATGAGAAATCATCTGGGAAAGCGATACCTAAAAGACCTGATTCTGGTTCACCTGCTAAATCATCTATAAATTCAACTGGTTTTCTTGTTAACTCACCATCCTCTAATACCTCAACTATGTTACCAGGACGTTCTGTTAAATATATCGTTTCACCTACTAGTTCGATAGCCCAAGGAGTTTGTAATTGAGAAGCAATTACTTGTTGCTCATTACTCGGAGTTGTGACATCTGAAGAATTTTCTGATGATGGATCGGATTGTTCCGTACATCCTGTCATAAATAAAAGGCAAAATAATAGACCGTATATAATACGCATTGTATCCTCCTCAAAAGGTAAGATTTCTATCAGTGAGGTGCATCGATGACAAAAAAACTACTACTAAATTGTTTACCCACTTTAAACTATAAAAAAACCTCTTATTTCGATTTTCTTTCTATAAATTAAATTGACTACCTTATAAAAAAGCTGTAGAACTAGTTTAGTAACTAGTTCTACAGCTTTAAAAATATTATTATACTTTACGCTTTGCAGCTTTTTCTCTCTCATTTTTATTTAAGATTTTCTTTCTTAATCGAATGGATTCCGGTGTAACTTCACAAAATTCATCATCACTTAAATATTGAAGTGCTTCTTCTAAAGATAAAGTTCTGGACTTACGGATTGTTGTTGTTTGATCTTTCGTAGCTGAACGTACATTGGTTAAATGTTTTTCACGTGTAATATTAACCGTTAAGTCATTATCACGATTATGTTCTCCTACGATCATACCTGCATATACTTCTGTTCCTGGTGATACAAAAATCACACCACGATCTTCTAGATTCATTATACCGTAAGTTGATGCTTTCCCGTTTTCAAGTGCAACTAGTACCCCTTCACGACGTCCGCCGACTTGACCTTTAATAAGTGGTTCGTAAGCATCGAACGTGTGATTTAAAATACCGTATCCACGAGTTTGTGACATGAATTCAGTCGTATAACCTAATAATCCACGAGAAGGCACTTTAAATTCGATACGAACTTGACCGTTCCCTTGATTGACCATATCAATCATTTCACCTTTACGTTCACCTAGTGACTCCATAATTGCACCCGTGTATTCTTCTGGTACATCCACTTGTACACGTTCTACTGGTTCACATTTCACGCCATCAATTTCACGAATAATAACTTCCGGTTTGGATAATTGTAATTCATAACCTTCACGACGCATGTTTTCGATTAGGATTGATAGATGTAATTCTCCACGTCCAGATACTGTCCATACATCTGGCGAATCCGTTGGGTCTACACGCAAGCTTACATCTGTCTCTAATTGCTTCATCAAACGTTCTTCAATTTTACGAGAGGTAATGAACTTTCCTTCTTTACCTGCAAAAGGACTATTATTTACTAAGAATGTCATTTGCAATGTTGGTTCATCAATTCGCAACCAAGGTAGTGCTTCTGGTTGCTCTACTGGGCATACAGTCTCTCCCACATTTAAATCTTCCATTCCAGATAACGCAACGATATCACCGGCTATAGCTTCTTGGATTTCAATACGTTTTAACCCGGTAAAACCAAATAGCTTGGAAACGCGGAAGGATTTTTGCGATCCATCTTGTTTTAATACTACCACTTGCTGGCCAACTTTTATGCTTCCTCGAACAACTCGTCCCACTCCAATACGTCCAACATAGTCGTTATAATCAAGTAGTGTTACTTGGAATTGTAAAGGTTCTTCTTTTGTATCAATTGGCGCTGGAATATGCTCTAAAATCGTTTGGAATACAGGATCCATTGTTTCTTCTTGCTCTTCCGCTTCTAAACCAGAAGTTCCATTAATAGCTGATGCATATACTACCGGAAATTCTAATTGTTCATCATCGGCTCCTAATTCAATAAATAAATCAAGTACTTCATCAACAACCTCTTCTGGGCGTGCATTCGGGCGATCAATTTTATTAAGCACAACCATCGGTGTTAACTTTTGCTCCAATGCTTTCTTTAACACAAATCGTGTCTGTGGCATTGTACCTTCATATGCATCTACTACTAAGGCAACACCATCTACCATTTTCATGATACGTTCTACTTCTCCACCGAAGTCAGCGTGCCCAGGTGTATCTAATATATTTATCGTTGTATCTTTATATTTTACAGCTGTATTTTTAGCTAATATTGTAATTCCACGTTCACGTTCTATATCTCCAGAGTCCATTGCACGTTCATCAACATGCTCATTGTCTCGGAAAGTACCAGAATATTTTAATAGCTGATCCACAAGCGTTGTTTTTCCGTGGTCAACGTGCGCAATAATTGCGATATTGCGAATATCATTTCTTAATTGCATAAATTTTACGCTCCTCTATCATCTTCAAAATGAATAACCAATTAATTATATCATACATTCAAATAAAGTGAAACTTCTTACAGTGGTGATTTTCGTTCTACCTATATTGGTTGGAGGGACCATCATAGCAAGACATAAAGGCCTTTGAATGAGATCGAACAATTATGAGCTGCTAATCCTCAAATTTTCATTTCCTCCATCTTAATGCATAGGTATTTTTGCAAAAATCCAGACTACTTTGGAAGTTGCTTTGGTTTTTGTCTATTATGATTTGTTGACTGATATTTCGGCAATTGAATCGTAAATTTCGCTCCGCCAATTTCAGAATTGGATACAGATATATTACCACCTGCTTGTTCGATAATTGCACGAGCTATTGCAAGACCAAGGCCTGTCTCGCCATCCTTTCCTTTTACAAACCGATGGAAAATATGCTCTGCATCTTCTTCTGTAATACCGCTTCCGTCGTCTTCTACATCAATCATTACCTTATGATCCTTGGTATAAACTTGAATATTTACCGTCGATTTAGAATGACGAATTCCATTGAAAACTATATTAAGTAGAGCACGAAGTAATTTCTCTTCGTCAGCAAATAGGATAACCCCGTTCTCCACTTGATGGTTTAATTCTATCCCTTCTTCATTGACTATAGGATGTGCTCGATCAACTACTTGATGTATAAATTGATCTGCTTCAAGTGGAAAAGGTGAATATTCTGCAGGATCTGTATCTAATTTTGCTAGCAGAATCATTTCATTGATAATCCCTTTCAAACGATTAACCTCCGTAACCATTACCTCTAATCCTTTTTCTGTATCTTTTTCATCAAAAATCCCATCTCTTATACCTTCAGCATACCCTTGTATCGTCATTAATGGTGTTTTTAACTCATGACTGGCATTTTGGAAGAAAGTTTGTTGTGATTTCATATATTGCTCCAATGTTTGAGCCATTTCATATACACTTTGCTCTACTTCTTTAATTTCACCAGTTGCCTTCACCCTGCTCATCCGATCAAACTGACGATTTTCTACCTTTTTTAGCTCCGTTTTTAATTGAGACAATGGTGTCACTAACTTATTTGTCATAAAATAACTAAGTATAACAGCAGCTACCGCCCCAACAAGAAATACCAAGAGAAGTCGAACAAAGAAATTTTGTTGGACTACTTGTAAATCATGCATCGGAGTCAACAAGATAAGTTCCAATCCAGTTTGCTCCGGAGAGAAAATGATACGTGACGTGACAAAGCGATCACTACCATATTGCCATAAAAACTCATCATTATTCGCAAAATTATTTTGTTGAAAAAATTCATTTACGACCGAAATATTCATTGTCGAAAACAATACGGTATCTAAATTTCGATCATATAAAAATAGTTGTAAGTCCTGTTCTTGTAAGAAATCATTTATATTTTGATAATTATTTACATCGTTATTATATTGTTCATTAAGAAAACTAACCAATAGCTCCCCAGTTTCTGCTAGCTGTCTTTTTTCGTCTTGAATGAGTAAATCCAAAATCAACGAATAAATGATATAGCCCGCCGTGGTCATAATAACTAAAAGCAACGCTGTGAAAGCTGCGTTCAATTGCGACTGAAGCTTCATTGTTATTCCTCATCTTTTCTTAAGCGATATCCAAAACCCCATACGGTTTCTAGTGGGATATTGCCCATTTTTTTACGAATTCGTTTAATTAAATCATCAACTGCTCTATCACTACCAAAATAATCATTACCCCAAATTTTCATAAGCAGTTCTTCTCTTGAGAATGCTCTGTTTGGGTTTTCTGCAAGCAGTAGCAGCATATCGTACTCTTTTGTTGTTGTTTCAAATTCTTCTCCTTCAAAAAATACGCGACGTTCATTTTTATAAACTAGCAGCTGATCAACTTTTACACGGTCCTCTTCTATTTCATCTTGGCGGTGTGAGGTTGAACGTTTAAATAATCTCTTCACTCTAGCTATTAATTCTCTAGGGCTAAACGGCTTTGTTAAATAATCATCTCCACCTAATTCAAGCCCAAGTATTTTGTCAATTTCTTCATCTTTTGCAGAAATAATGATAATCGGAACATCACTTTCATTTCGAATTTTTTTGCAAAATTCATACCCGTCCATTCCCGGTAACATTATATCTAATATCCACATATCAGGTGGGTTGTTCTCCCAAAGTTTCCAACCATCTTCCGCATTATCTAAAATTGTAGTTTGGTATCCTTCCTTTTTTAAATACGCGGAAACGATATTCTGAATGTTTGTATCATCTTCAACTAGACCAATATGAACTGTCATTGACCTTCACCTTTTCCTTTTATAGTTATATATATTCTTACATAATTCATTTGAAAATTACAATCGAAGTTATCATTACACATTTTTTCCACATTTGTACCAAATGATTACCTTTCAAACCACCTATAATAAAGGTATCAACATTCATTGGAGGTGCTTTACATGACTTATAGAGACAATAATAATGATGAAGAAAGAAATTTTCCAGAAGAGGAGAATAAAGAAAGTCCTTCAAATTTTGATCAAGAGCAACAAAATATAGAAAACGGGAATAGTGATGAAGGTCATTATGATGATTACTCATCATCACATTATGAGACAGCTTCTACATTAGAAAACGATACTAGAAACCCCTCTACAACAAAAGCTACAAAAAACAAACAACGTGGAGGAGGTTGGTTACGAAGTTTTTCTGGAGGAGCCATTGGCGGGATTATCTCTTCACTTATTATCTTGATGTTAGTAGGTAACAATATACTTCCTGCTTCAGATACTTCTGTCGAAAGTAATCAAGGTAATTCAGAGAGTAATAATGAATCATCTAATAATATTGTTCAGACTTTAGCTTCTGATGATGCAGAAAAATCCACAAATATCGATGAAGTTTCCAAAGCTGTTGTTGGTGTAATTAATAAACAACAGCAAAGTGTGTGGGAGAGCAGTCAAGAAGCCGGAACCGGTTCTGGTATTATCTATAAAAAAGAAAATGACGCGGCTTATGTTGCAACCAATCAACATGTTGTTGATGGTGCAGAGGAAGTAGAAGTAGTTATCGATGAAGAGCATCGTGTTTCCGCGGAAGTACTCGGCGTAGACTCTTTAAGTGACTTAGCCGTACTTAAGATAGATGGCGAGAATGTAGATACTGTAGCTAATTTCGGCTCTAGTACCGATACTCAAGTTGGAGAAACAGTGCTTGCAATCGGAAATCCACTTGGGATGGAATTCGTAAATACAGTTACGAAAGGAATTATAAGTGGGTTAAATCGTTCTGTAGAAGTAGATACCAATAGTGATGGTAGAGCGGATTGGATTACCGAAGTACTTCAAACGGATGCTGCGATAAACCCTGGAAACAGTGGTGGCGCGTTAGTTAATGAAAACGGAGATGTTATTGGCATCAACTCCATGAAAATTGCTCAGAGTAGTGTCGAAGGAATCGGATTTGCCATTCCAGCAGATGAGGCTTTACCAATTATTGAACAGTTAGAAACGGAAGGCGAAGTGTCTCGTCCACTTATTGGAATTAGTACAGCTCCACTAAATCAAGTGCCTGCACAATATCGTGCTGAGATAGATATTCCAGATGATATCAAAGGCGGAATGGTAATAGCAGATGTTCAAGCTGATTCACCAGCAGCCAACGCTGGTCTGGAACAATTTGACGTAATTACAAAAATCAACGGTAATGAAGTAACGTCCATTATAGAATTACGTAAACATCTCTATGAGAATGGAGAAGCTGGAGAACATGTTAAAATCGAATATGTTCGTGATGGTGAAGTACATTCCATTACATTAAAATTAGATGAATTTCAGGCAGAATAAATCTTAAGCTTTTATTTTAAAAGAGGTTGGGACTGACAAAAGTTTTGTTCAAAAGACGGAAGGAAATCTAGCTTAAGCGCAAGAAATTTACGGATAATCCTTATGAGAGTGAGGCATAGGTGAGACCTCGATGCATATGCATTCGGAGGTTCACCGGCCATCTTAGAATAAGCAGCGTATATTTCTGAAGCTGAAACGGCTTTTACTATTGATTCAGATTATCCTTTTGAATAAATCCTTTTGTTCCACCTCTTTTATTTCTGAGTTATTCCTTTTCTATTTTTTAAACTTGTTAATACCACTCTTCATCCAAATCAGCTTCATACTTTTCGTGATTAGGCATTACTTTTTCATATTTACCGTAAATATCAGCTGCAGCAAAATCACTAATATCTGCTGTTAGCTCCTCACTATTAGCATACATATCATCATAATTTTCTTGATCCCCATATAGATCCGAAGGCGTGTCTGACGTTCCATAGCGACTGACATCTTGCCATGTATCTTCTCTATCATACACATTTTGCTCATCTTCATATTTTTCATCTGGGTTGAGATTAGGACTATACGATTGCTCCTCGGTGGGACGATATCTTTCTCTGCCACCTTCATTTGCATGCTTGACACAACGATCAGTGGTTGGTATCGCCTCTAATCTTTCATGTGGTATATCTTCTCCACATACTGTACAAATACCATAGGTTCCTTCTTCTATTGCGTGCAATGCTGCATTAATATCTTCCAGTTCTTTTTCCGTGTGCTCTTGCAAAGCAATATCCTTTTCTCTTTCAAACAATTCCGTCCCAGTATCTCCAGGATGATTATCATAATTGGAAAGTTCTCCGACATCCTCACGCGCAAACTCTACATCCAATCCAAACGTATGTCTTTGCACTTGTTCAATTAATGTCGATTGCCTTTGCAACAATGCTTCCTTACATTGAAGTTGTTGTTGTTTGGATATCATTTCTTTTCTCCCCCTTTTGGACATGCTACGTTGTTAAAATAAAATAATGGCTAGTTATACTATGTGTGATTTTATATGAATGATTCCTATTCAAACATCCCAATTACTGACAAGACTATTTAATTCTTTACTTTTTGTTAAGTAAAGAAGGATTCCCTGTTTTTTTGTAGAATGGTTGTATTAAGTCTTAAAATAAGGAGAATGTAAATGTTATCAGCTAACACAACTACGATAGGTTTCATAGGTACTGGAGTTATGGGGAAAAGCATGGCAAAAAATCTGCTCAATGCTGGATATAGTATACGAATATTTACAAGAACAAAATCCAAAGCTGATGATTTATTAAATATAGGGGCAAAATGGGATAAAGATATACCGACATTGGCAAAACAATGCGATGTAATTATTACAATGGTAGGTTATCCCTCTGATGTAGAAGAAGTATACTTAGGTGAGCAAGGTTTAATAAAAAACTGCAATAAAGGTTCCTACCTAATTGATATGACTACTTCCAAGCCATCATTAGCTGAAGAAATCTTTTCGGTCAGTGAAAAACATGGGTTGCACGTATTAGATGCACCTGTTTCAGGGGGAGATATTGGAGCGGAGAGTGGAACACTTGCTATAATGACAGGCGGAGAAAGAAGCGTGTATGATTACGTCCTCCCTATTTTTCAAGTTCTTGGGGAGAATATATCTTATCAAGGCCCAGCAGGAACTGGCCAGCATACTAAAATGTCCAATCAAATTGCGATTGCATCCAACATGATTGGGGTTTGTGAGTCCTTATTATATGCAAAAAAAGCAGGACTTGATCCGAAAAAAGTATTGGCGACTATTTCCACTGGTGCTGCTGCCAGTTTTTCTCTTTCAAAATTAGGTGCAAGAATGCTTGAAAATGACTTTAATCCCGGATTCTATGTAAAACATTTTATTAAAGACATGAGAATTGCTCTTGAATCTTCTCAAGCGTTCGGATTGGATACTCCTGGCTTAAAATTAGCTATTGATTTATATGAACAACTCTCAGATATGGGTGAGCAGGATAGTGGAACTCAAGCGTTAATCAAAGCCCTCGCATACAGGTCCGAGATGACATTATAGATGAGTATTGGCAAATTATAATTATATCGAGTAGTGGTCAAGCCAACTTATCTAAAACTTTTCAGCCAAGAAATGAGGCCGTTATTTCTGCTTCATTTCTTGGCTTTTTTCAGATATAACCATTGCTAGATCATCATTACCATAAGCTTGAAGAATCTGGATAAGCATCTCTGTATCAATCACATCTGACTCCGAGGAGTCAACTGTCCAATCAATTACTTCTTTAAGAATCGAGTTATTAACTTGTGTTGGATACGCTTCTCCATAAACAGTAAATGGATCTAGTTGATGATTAATGCACCATTGAGCAAATATGAGTACCATTCTTTTTTCATCTTCTTGATATCGACGAATTACTTCTTCATTTTTATCCATAAAAAACACTTCCCTTATAACGCAATATAAAACAAAGCTGTTCAGTTATTTAGTTTACCAGCACAACTTCTCATATAAAAGAAAAGAGGACTACCAAATTGGCAGCCCTCATTGTATTTTAATGATTAAATTATAAACGAACTACGTTAGCCGCTTGTGGGCCACGGTTACCTTCAACGATTTCAAATTCAACGTCTTGACCTTCTTCAAGTGTTTTGAAACCATCAGCTTGGATAGCTGAGAAATGTACGAATACATCGTCTCCATCTTCACGCTCGATGAAACCAAAACCTTTTTCTGCATTAAACCATTTTACTTTACCAGTCATTAGAATGACCTCCTTTAACAAGATCTGCAAGTAAATTGAATCCTAAATACTTTTACACCATCTTGAAAAAGAGACCGTAAAGTATTTCTGAAACTCCAATTTCCTTTTGCAACTTTATTTTACTCTTTTTGTCAGTAAATTGCAAGCGTTTATCTTAGCGCAAAATCTGACATTATTCGATATTTCCAAGCTCAAGCTTCCATTAAAAACTACTAAAGATTTAATGAAAAATTACCATTAATTAAGCATGATTTTCTAAGTCAGCACATAAATTTTAATTTTGAATGGAGGAATATAAATTGAACACTCTTCTCGTTTGTATTATTAATAGCATAAATAAACAAACACTTCTAAATACATTGCAATCCCTAAAACCCCTACACTCACAAATTTTAGAAATTCGATGTATTAGTTTAAAAAGTAACAATTTGACGAAAGATATTAACCATCCGTTATTAGAGCAAATCTCTCCTATAGATAACGATTTAGGTTTAACGCTTAATTATGTAATTGAAGAATCAAAAGCAACAACAGTATTATTTTTATACAATACAGATTATTTACAGAGCGATTTCCCGATAACAAAAGACACAATACATCATATCGAAAAAGAATACAGAAATGTTACGATTAATTATCCTGCCTTTGTTCCCGTATCAACATTAATAAAATATCCATTTCACTCAAGTAAGCACCTTGTATTTCAAGAAGCAGTCTTCCCATTATGGTTAAGTAAAGAAAATTTCAATTCATCGAAGGTTTTAAATATCAAACCAACAAAAATTAACAATTTTAGATCTGAAATAGAAAAACAAAAGGTAATTCATTCCTATAGTCATAAACTTAACCCAAAAAAAGCTCCTTCAATCGCTGTCTTAATTTGTGCTTATAATGAAGAATCTTATATTGACGCTGCAATTCAATCTGCATACTTACAAAATGAACCAGCAGATGAAATTCTTATTATGGATGACGGATCAACGGATCACACAGCTTCCCGTATTAATCAATGGAACAAGTATCAACGTATACGTACCTACTTTCAAAAGAATCAAGGTAAAGCGAACGCATTAAACAAATTACTCTCATTTGTTACTAGCGATTTTATTTTAGAATTAGATGCGGATGATTGGCTAGACTACAACGCTATATCAACCATTAAAAATTATCTAAGCCATTTAGGAAAAAAGGATGTTCTTCTTTATGGTAATTTTAGAAAATGGAAGCAACTCCCTAATGATGAAGTCATATATACAACGCACGCAAAAGGAAAACAAATTTATCATAAACATCAATTATTTAAATACTCCTTACCTCTAGGTCCAAGAATTTATCGTACATCCAGTTTAAATGCAATTCATGGATTCCCAACAATTCCTTTTGAAGAGGGTAGACTATATGAAGATGTGACAGTACTCCATTCCTTATTTGATCTAGGAAATTTTTGTTATCATGATTTTACTATTTACAATGTAAGAGAACATGATCAAAGTATCACCAAAAATAACCATTTCAAATGGAGAGACTATGTTAAGTTTATGGAACAAAATTTCAAGACAGATTAAACTTTGTGCATAAGAGATGTGAAATAATAATTAGGTAAGATAATGCTTCATAAAAATACCTAAATTAGAAAACGAATAATCTACTGATAGGATGGAAAAGGCGAGCCCTTTAATTTGAAACTACGAATAGACTCGCCAACCAACCAAATGTTACCGTAGTATATCTTTGACTAGTATCTTAACTTATGCCGCACTAGAAAAGCGGACAAAATTAATTGCATTCAAAGCAATATATCGTCTGTTACTATCACTATAACCACCAGTTTCAATCACAAGAACCACGCCAAGTGAAACACTGGCTAATATGCCTTCAATAAGGTTATTGTCTGTAGCAATCTCAATTGTTGATCCTACACGAGAAGCTAATTCCGCTGTAAACGTATTATTCATTTATTATCTCTCCTTTTTAAGATTCGTTTACTGTTTCGATTTTTTCAATTAAAACTAGCACTTGTTCTCCATTATCAATTAGAACAATATAGTCATTTTGTACAGAAAGTAGAAGTCCTGATACGATTCCAAATGGAGTAGCGACTTCCACATTTTCATTTAATAAGCCAAGTAATACTTGTCGAATATTACTTGGTTGACTACCACCGTTTCCGTTCTCTCCATTCCCACCGCTACCAATACTAATTCCTCCCAAATCTATACCTACATCGATACTCGGAAAATCAATTGAAAAATCAGTATTCGTTAATGCGTTTGTATTTAAGTTTTGCAAGTTTTGAAGAAGAGATAACAACCTTGCCTGGCGCTCTGTCAAATTAGCCAATTTCTTTCATCCTTCCTGTTTTTTAATTTTTCCAACATAACAGGAACCCATGAATGATAAGAATTTTTTGACACAAAAATTTATATTTTGTACTTCTATTACAAGATATCTAAATTAATCACAATTGCTACAAGCACTTGAATTAATAATTGTATATTAACTGCAATATCTGTATCTGTTGTTGTGATGGTAACATTTTTTGATTTCTCTACAATTGTCTTTTGACGGTTACTTTGTCTCGTTCCCAAGAATTGGTTTAAGTCTTGGAAAACATCGTCTGAACGATCAGAATCAAAAATGGTAATGCTGAGTACTACTGCTATAGCTACTTGAATTCCGATTTGTAAGGAAATTGCAGCTTGCGTATCAGTTGTAGTAACTCTAACACCCTCTGAATCTTTAATGATTATCCACTCATCTGAGATTTGCTCTGTAACAGATACTCCATCGAATTCTTGGTCTACATCTGCATTATCATCAAAACGCTTATCATCACAATGATCTAAAGCTCTCCATTCTTTTTTAGACATACTTATTCACCTCACTTTTTTTGAGAATTTAATTACAAGATATCGATCATAATTACAATAGCTACAAGTAATTGCAGTAATATTTGGATGTTTATTGCTAAGTCTGTATCTGTTGTAGTTACGGTTGCGTCTTTTGTATTATAAATATAGACTTTTTGTTTATTTACTTGACTCGTACCAAGATATTGTGTCAATTCTTGAGCAACTTGTTCACTACGGTCAGTGTCCCCAATGCTAAGACGAATGACAACTGCTATTGCAAGTTGAAGTGCAACTTGTAGGGATACTCCTAATTGGGTATCTGTGGAAGTTACTGTAATGTCACAAGACTCCTTCACCCAGATTAATTCTGCTGATTCCTGTTCTAGAAATGAAAAATCCCCGTCACGTTGTGTAACTGTTGCGTCATTATCAAAGTCAAATGGGTGTGATGATGAATAACTATCAACATAAGTTGAATCACAGTCTGAATGACAAGATTCACTCTCTACATAGTCATATTGTTTTCTGTCGTCGTAGTGTCTTTCTTCATAATGTCTATCTTCGTAATGTCTTTCATCTTGTTTTGAGCTCCTAAAAACTGTCATATACTAACACTCCTTTCTAGTGGTTATAAAATACTTTATGGTAATTTAAACTAGAAGAACTGTACATCTGCACCAGTAATCTAAAAAATAAATAAAACACCTATACTAGGTGTTTTATTTATTTTTATTTTTTGTCATTTTCTTTGTCAGTTAACGTTGTTTTTTTATGATTAAATTCTTCTACTTGTTGCTTTAAGTTTTCAACCATTTCTCGTAACATTTGCTTTTGCTCATCAGATAAGTTTTTCTTTACATCATCTTTATTAATTCCATTTTTTTTAAATATACTATCCACCATCACTTCTACAACCTTATCTGGTAATCCTGATTTGTTATCTGCCATATCAACTCACCCACTTTCTTTATTTATTATGGTACAATCCTTCGTAAAATCTAAATTCATCACAGAATTTAAAATTTCATCGGATGTTACCATCATATTAATCAACACACTCAACTCTCTGCTTCATGCAGATACGCTTTATACTTCATCGTATGGTGTAAATTCCCATCATGACTATGCTTCTGTCTATATAATAGGAATTGAAAAAGCAATGAAGCCATGCTACAATGTTTATTTGCAAGATAAAAAATAGTATTGATACCTACCAACATTTATATCTTGCAAATATGAATGAATAGGTGGTAAAAGAAAATGGAATCAAATCAAGAATATCAAGTATTGTTGTATTATCAATATGTGACTATTGATGATCCCGAAGCCTTTGCTGAAGAACATTTACGCTATTGCAAAGAAATTGGTTTAAAGGGTCGTATCTTAGTTGCAAATGAAGGAATTAATGGAACCGTATCAGGAACCATTGAACAAACAACTGCATACATGGATCACATGCACAATGATGAGCGATTCCATGATATGACATTTAAAATTGATCCTCATGAGGGTCATACATTTAAAAAAATGCACGTTCGCCCTCGTCCGGAGCTAGTGACTTTACGTCTTGAAGATGATGTAAACCCATTAGAAACAACAGGAGAATATTTAGAACCAAAAGATTTTTATCAAGCATTACAAGATGAAAATACAGTTGTATTGGATGCACGTAATGATTATGAATATGATTTAGGCCATTTCCGTGGTGCAATTCGTCCTGACATCAAAACTTTCCGTGACCTTCCTGATTGGGTGCAAGAAAATAAGGACATGTTAGAAGGTAAAAAAGTCGTTACCTATTGTACAGGTGGAATACGTTGTGAGAAGTTTTCTGGCTGGTTGGTAAAAGAAGGCTTCGAAGACGTTGCTCAATTACACGGTGGAATTGTAACTTATGGACAAGACCCTGAAGTACAAGGAGATCTTTGGGATGGTCAACTATATGTTTTTGATGAGCGTATTAGTGTACCAGTGAATCGTAAAGAACATGTTATCGTTGGTAAAGATTACTTTGATGGCGAACCTTGCGAACGATATGTAAATTGCGCGAATCCAGAATGTAATAAACAAATACTGGCTTCAGAGGAAAATGAGCATAAATATTTACGCGGTTGTACACATGAATGTCGTGTTACTCCTCGTAACTTATATGTGAAAGAACATGAACTTACTGGAACGCAAGTCGAAGAAAGATTACTCGCAATCGGTGAATCTTTAACACAAGAAGTGTAACTATAGATAGAGGCTGGGACATAACATAAAGTTTTGGTCAAAAGACGAATGAAAGCAAGAATAAGCGTAAGAAATATATGGAGACTCCTTGAAAATATAAACCAATTTTCTGCGTGCGATGCAATGCTATCGAAGTCTTCCTTGTCCTATGGGAGCAAAGCCTAGTTAAGACCTCGATGCATAAGCATCCGGAGGCCCAACAGCCGCCTTAGGATAAGCGCAGTATATTTCTGAAGTGGCTTTCCAAAGCTAATCATTCGGATTTATCTTTTGCATAAATACTTTTGTCTCATCCTCTTTTTTTTAATCTATTAACTCTTCCCTTTCTATTTATATTTAACATACTCAACATACCATGTATCTTTCCCTTGAATCATCTTCACTCCTACATATCCATCACTTAGGTAATGCTGTTGTTTTTGGGTATCATCCATTTCAATTGTTACCATATCTATTATTTGATTATCGTTAGTTCGTAAATCTTTACAGAAAATATAGCGGAGTTTACCACCATATTTATTCTTTAATTGATAAATCCTCATCCCTAAGGCAAATTTATCTTTTAAACTAGCTATATTAAAAGGAGCTACTGTCGCTAAAATATACCGGAAATCTCTTTCATCCAACGAATTTATCCATGATTTCCCCATAAATGTCTGTAAACCATTTCCTCGATAATCTGGGTGAACATTGGATATTTCCGAATAAACAATTCGTGGGTATTCACTCTCGAGTAGCCCGATATCCTTCCCTAACCCTTCTTCATCATTTTTCGGGTTCAAAAAAGCTCGAAACCCGATTAATTTCTTTTGATCAAACACGCCAATCATTAACTTATCTTCTGCGAGAATTGTAAGAAATTCCTCCTCTGACAAAGGTTCTAATCGATCTTTATCAATTAAATCTTCAATTACTATTTCCTGTAGTTGGGTAATCACAGGTAAATCTTCTTTCGTTAAATACCTTACCATTATATTCGTGCCATCTCGTAATACATGTTGCATAATAATCTAACCTTTCTATTTTGACCTCTATAAGGGGCGTTGTTATAATCTTTTACATAGGAGGGATTTTTTCTATGAGTGTACATGATTTTACAGTAACTACCATTGAAGGGGAAGAAAAAAGACTTTCCGATTATAAAGGTAAAGTGATATTAATTGTGAATACTGCAAGTCAATGTGGCTTTACCCCACAGTTAGAAGATCTCCAAAAACTATATAAACAATATCAAGATAATGATTTTGAAATATTAGGGTTTCCGTGTAACCAGTTTGGTAATCAAGATCCTGGAGCATCAGAGGAAATTTCAGCATTCTGTCAAAAGAACTATGGAGTAACTTTTCAAATGTTTAAAAAAGTTGATGTGAAAGGTAAAGAAGCCCATCCGCTCTATAAGCACCTAACCGAAGAGAAGAAAGGAATACTAGGTGGACAAATCAAATGGAATTTCACGAAGTTCCTTATTGATCAAAATGGAAATGTTATAGAACGTTTTTCTCCCCAAAAGAACCCCAATACGTTAAATAAAGATATTGAAGTTTTGTTACGATAAAAAGAGATCCGGTGAGTCAACGACTGCTTTTTAGCAAATCGCAGACTCACCGAGCTTTTTTTAAAATCAAACTGTATTGTCTACCCCACGTGCTTTATTTCTTCAATTGAGTAAACTCTTGTCGAACTGAATGAAGTAACGCTTTATCGGTTAATAAATCATACCCTGTCTTCGCAAGCGATAGTGCACCATCATATAACGTTTTATGTCCATCATCTGTTATCGTCTGATCAGCAAACTCTGTTGTATGTGCAATAATCCCGGACTTGTTCATCCCAATATAAGGATGAATTGCTGGTACAACTTGACTTACATTTCCCATATCAATAGATCCATAGGATTCTTTTTGAGGATGTACGGGAAGTTCACTTGTTTCTTTTAAATTCTTCGTGAATACCTCTGATAATCGTTGGTTGGTAATCATATTATCATAGCTTAACTCATAGTTTGTTATTTCTAATGATGCACCTGTCATAGCTGCAGCTCCAATTGCAATATCTCTCACTTGATCGACCACGCGATTTAAGTAATTACGATCCTTTGCACGAATATAAAACTGAGCGGTCGCCTTTTCCGGTACGACATTCGCTGCTACACCACCCTCTGTAATAATTCCATGCATTCGAACATCACTTGTTACATGCTGTCGTAGAGCGTTAATGCCGTTAAACAACTGAATCACGCTGTCTAAGGCATTAATTCCCTGTTCAGGCGCAGCCGCTGCATGTGCAGGTTTACCTGTATAGCTAAACTGTAACGCATCCATCGCCAAAGCATCACCACTTTCATGAGATACATCTCCAGGATGAAGAATCATTGCGGCATCTAATTCATCAAAAATACCTTGTTCACTCATCGGAACCTTGGCTCCATTCGTTTCTTCAGCAGGTGTTCCGAATACATGCACCGTTCCTCCAACTTCAGACATGAGCTTACTTAGAGCAATAGCAGCTCCAACACTCATTGTTCCGATTAAATTATGGCCACATCCATGTCCAACACCTGGCAATGCATCGTATTCTGCTAGATAAGCAATATTTGGTCCAGTTTGTGCCCCCGAAAAAGTTGCATGGAATGCAGTCTGTCTTTCTACAATATTTGTTTGCACTTGAAATCCATGCTTTTCTAGAAGACTCGTAAGGAGCTTCATTGACTTAAATTCTTGATCACCTAGTTCTGGATGATAATATAAATGGTCACTAATATCGATTAGGGACGGAATAATTTCTTCCATTTTCTGATTTAAAAGCTGCTTCATTTTAGCCCTCCATATTACAGATTCACTCACTCCATATACACCAACAAAAAATTTATACTTTTATTCTATCATTCTTTAGTATCATCCTTCATTCGCCTGAATTCAAAAAAGAAATAGACTCCAATCAGTAGATAACTAATTAACATACCAAAAATTAATCGGTTATCTTCGCTGATATTCGTATACATTAGTAGATAACTTGGCAAATGCAACGCAACTAACACAAACGGTAGAATAGCAGTTTTCGCCCATATGGATAGACCAATCACCACTATAGCCGCAAGTGATGCAACAATTAAACTTGTTGTTAGACTAAAATGATACATTGGGGATGGATATATATGGTTGATAAACAGCACCGCAATATAAAACAACATACTAAGAATAACTGGTACTGTAATAATCACATATTGTTTTACTCCTAACGTTTGCTTTCTTGAAACATAACGAAAAGCAATCACGGTTCCCGTTAGAAAGAAGATACCATGTAACACAATTCCTATGATCTGCATTAAACTATAGTTTAATGTAAAACTACTCCCTTCCAATAAATTTCCAAATATACTAAAGGAAATGCCTCCAATTAAAATTAATGGTAAATACATCATCCAAGATCTTATATCCACTTTCATTTCTTTTGAGATCATTTGCATGTATTCTTCTGGGGAATCCCCCACAACTTGATGGATATTCTTCCCTGACTTTTCGGCTTCTAATAAGTGACCCTTTAATTCCTCTACAATATCATCGATTTCTTCGGTTTTTTTGCCGCTTGCAAATAAATATAATCGTAGGTTCTCTATAAAACGAACACTTTCTTTACTTAACAATTCCGTACTCATGGTTAATCCTCACTTTCTTTTTGTAATATCTCATTCACACTCAATTGTAGTTGATTCCAGTTTGTTATAAATTCTGCTAATTCCCTTTCCCCTTCTTCTGTCAATGAATAATACTTTCTTTGCGGTCCAGCTGTCGATGCTTTTTTTACAGATTGAACTAGATTTTCTCGTTGCATTCTCAGAAGCAGCGGATAAATTGTTCCTTCACTAACATGATAAAATCCGTACTTGCTTAACTTCTGAGCCATTTCGTATCCATAGCATTCCTCACCATGAATAATTGCGAGCAGACAACCATCTAGTATCCCTTTCATCATTTGTGTTTGTGACATTATATAGCCTCCACATATTATCTAGAATGCATGTCATGATTGCTTATACCTTGTTATACAAGATATATAAATAGTATATATTTTACTATCTTGTATTGCAAGGTATTTGGTAATAACAAAAGCGCAAGCGCCCGTTTATCACAGCTAGACAATTAAAAAGTTGTGGCTGGGACAATAATACTTTTATCCAAGCCACAACTTTAATTTACAAAAGCTTAGTATGCTCTAGCCCAATATACTAATTCTTTTGCTTTTTTACCACAGCATACACAAGTATCTGCTACTTTTTCTTCTTCATAAGGAATGCAACGAGAAGTTGCGGTTGTTTCTTCTTTAATGGATTCCTCACAACTTACATCTCCACACCACATTGCTTTAATAAATCCGCCTTCTTCTATTTTCTCTTTAAATTCATCCATATCTTTTGCAACAGTAGTCATCTCATTTCGATGATCTAGTGCACGTTGATATAAATTCGATTGAACCTCATCAAGCAATTCAACTAAACGAGTTTCTACTTCTGCTACTGGTACGAACTCTTTCTCACCCGTATCACGTCGTACAAGTACAACCTGTTCTTTTTCGATATCTTTTGGACCCATCTCTACACGAACAGGGATACCCTTCATTTCATACTCATTAAACTTCCACCCTGGCATCTTATCGCTGCCGTCAATATCCACACGCGCAACCTTAGCTAATTTATCACGTAGTTCGTAAGCTTTATCAAGTACGCCTTCTTTATGTTGGGCAATCGGAACAATCATCGCCTGGGTTGGAGCAATTTTTGGAGGAACAACAAGTCCACGATTATCTCCATGTACCATAATTAAAGCACCCATAATACGCGTCGATAATCCCCAAGAAGTTTGGTGAACAAATTGACTCTTGCCATCTTTATCAAGATAATTAATATCAAACGCTTCTGCAAATCCGGTTCCAAAATGATGAGACGTTCCTGATTGCAAAGCTTTCCCGTCATGCATCAATGCTTCAATCGTAAGCGTGAATTTTGCACCAGCGAATTTTTCTTTATCTGTCTTTCTTCCTTTTAGGACTGGGACAGCTAAATACTCTTCTACAAGTTTTGCATAGGTTTCTAACATGCGATTTGTTTCTTCGGTTGCTTCTTCATCTGTTGCATGTGCAGTATGACCTTCTTGCCAATGGAATTCAGAAGAACGTAAGAATGGACGTGTTGTCTTTTCCCAACGAACTACATTTCCCCATTGATTATAAAGTTTTGGAAGATCACGATACGAATGAATATTATTGGAATAGTAATCACAGAAAAGCACTTCTGATGTTGGACGAACCGCAATACGTTCGGTCAATTCTTCTTCTCCACCATGGGTTACCCATGCAACTTCAGGAGCAAATCCTTCTACATGATCCTTCTCTTTTTGAAGCAAACTTTCTGGTATAAATAAAGGAAAGGCAACATTTGTATGTCCCGTTTCTTTAAACATACGATCCAATTCATTCTTGATATTTTCCCAAATTGCATAACCATACGGTTTTATAATCATTGTTCCTCTAACTTGTCCATAGTCTACCAAGTCTGCTTGCTTTACAACGTCGGTATACCATTGTGCAAAATCATCTTCCATCGCAGTAATTTTTTCTACGAACTGTTTATTTTTCTTTCCCACTTCCTACACCTCATTTTCATCTATTTGAATCAATTTCATAATATGATCTTGTATAAAATTCGAAGACGACACTTTCCCTTCCAATCAAAGCCCAGTATATTCTATAATTGGAACATTATTCTTGTATAATAGGAACTCTCCAATTATGAAATTAACTCATTTAAAATGTATTAAAAAACACAAAAAATCCTCCATCCGTAAAAGGGACCGAGGTCTGGTGGTACCACCCTTGTTTGCATCCAAAATCGGATACACACTTTACGTAGATAACGGATTTCACCGCGCACATCTTATAGCAGAGCCTTTCGATGGCGAACTCTAGAGATAGGTTCCTAAAATTATCTATAGAAGAGTCTCAGCATTCTCTTCCTCTCTGTGTTAGATAAATAAAAGTACTAGTCTCCGTCCACGTTTCATTTATGTTTTAAATATATAGTCAGACGCTATGAAAGTCAAGTGTGCGACTATCTTACCTCTGCACCAATCGACTGTTCAAAATGTCCGAGCGCCCACTCATGTCCCACTTGATTAAAGCTAGCCACTGCATCCTGATGGATGACAATTCGAAATCCTTTATTATATGCATCTACAGCTGTATGTAAAACACATATATCAGTACAAACTCCAACAAGATGAACTTCTTCAATTCCACGTTCTCTTAGCTTTAGTTCTAAGTCTGTACCAGCAAATGCACTATATCTTGTTTTATCAAAGTAATAGACATTTTCCTGTTCTTTTATACGTTGATAAAGTGTTTCTAACTCTCCAAATAATTGTCTACCTTTTGTTCCAACTATATTATGGGGAGGAAATAGTTGTTGTTCGGGATGATACTCATCGTCAGGTTGATGTGCATCAATAGCAAAAACCACATAATCTCCTTGATCAGCAAAGGCTTTCGTTATTTGTACAATTTTACTTTCAATGGCTTGTCCAGGTTTTCCAGTAGTAAGTGCACCATCTTCTGCTACAAAATCAATTGTATAATCGATATTTAATAATGCCTTTTTTTTCATCTACTCTTAACTCCCTTTCTTAAAACAAGATTAAAATAAAGAACCAAATAATCATAATTAGCTGCAAGACGATCTTTGCAAACGAACCTCCCAAGAAGCCAATAAGAGAACCAATTGCTGATCGGAATGCTTCTTTTAACGTTCGATTTTGGATTTTTTCAACTATCAATACCACGAAGAAAGGTACGTAAATAATTCCAAATGGAGGGGTGATAAAAGATCCAATAATTACCGCAACTGCAGCTGCACGTTCCCCTGTTTTACTGCCTCCAAAACGTCGTACAAAATAACTATTGGCGATAATATCAGCACCAAATAATAAAATAGTGATAAGTATCATTGCTATCCAGAATAGAGTATTTAATTGATCCCCGCTCAAAACAAATTGATAAAGGATAAAACCTATCCAGATTACTAGAACTGAAGGTATAATTGGAAAAATAATACCTATAAAACTAGCGATAAATAATAGTGCGATAATAATCCATATAATAATCTCAAACAAAGATATACCTCCATTCCCATCTCTAACTTGCTTTTTTACCAAACATACTGGATAGTTTTGTTTCTTCTTTTCCTATTATCCGCTTATAATTTTCAATATGTTTATAAATACTCAACACAGATAACCCAACTACGATAAAAAATGGAGCTAAACCAAAGATGTAGTACGTCGTTATAAGGAATGAGATATACATACTCAAAACTCCGACCGCCAAATAATCCGTAGCGATCGTAAATAGGATTAGTACTCCAATCCCAATTAATGCTATTCGCCAATCAATTGCAATTAAAGCTCCGACAAGAGAAGCAGTTCCCTTTCCACCACTAAACTGCATCGTTATTGGGTAGTTATGTCCTATAATAACAAATAATGCGGTTAAATAGATATAAATATGTTGTTCTTGAGTGGGTATGGCATTTCCCTGAAGTAATATTAATAATAGAAATATGGCGGCTGTTGCTTTAAATATATCTATGAGTGCTACGACAATTCCATACTTCCACCCTAATAAAATGGTTGTATTCGATGCACCTGCATTCTTCACTCCTCCGTCTTTAATATTAATTCCTTTTAGTTTACCTACGATTTGGGAACCATGTATACAGCCAAATATATATCCTAGTAAACTAGCAATTACATAATACATTTTACTCCCCCTTTTAATCATCGCCGAATTGTGTCATTATTCGTAAATCACGATTCTTAAGAAGTATATGCTAGTAATTTCAGAATCGAAAATTATGATGAGCCTCACTTCATTATATGATTACGCTTTCATATAATCAATCACCTTTATACGTCTCATTGGCAAGTTAAACGTAAATTGGAATGATTTCCATCAAATAGATAAATCGTGACAATTTTTCTTCAATAGGTTTAATTTAATTATTCTACAAGTCTATTCATGTTATTCTTTTAGAGACATTCAATTTGTCAAAAAAGGAGTAATAAGCTTAATGAGAGGCTTGACACACTTTATAACTACTTGGGTGCCCATTATCCTTTTTGTAGCTATTGTTTTTATGATTTATCAGGAAGCAAATCAACCCGAAACTATTTATGTGGGGGAAGGAGCAACTGAAGCTTCTGAACTTCACCCCGTAGTGGAAAAAGCTAAAAACGAACTGGTTGATCAAGCTTCTAAGAAAGATATCGATGTCATGATAACGGATGAAGTCCGCTCCAAAGAGAGACAGGATGAACTTTATGCAAGAGGACGAACCACAGAAGGAACCGTTGTAACACATGCTCAAGGTGGAGAAAGCTATCATAATTATGGACTAGCAATTGATTATGCTATTAAAAATAATAACGGCAATGTGCTTTGGGATATACACTACGATGGTAATAACAATGGTGAATCCGACTGGTTTGAAGTAGCTGAAATTGCTAAAGAAATTGGTTTTGAATGGGGAGGCGATTGGCAGCACTTTAAGGATTATCCTCATCTTCAAATGACATTCGGATTAAGTATAAATGAACTTCAAAAAGGCTATAGGCCGCCTCCAGATAAATAAAGAACCATTCATGTTTACTTGAACATCTTTAAGTTGGTATCATGAATGGTTTTGTTTTTTAATCGTTATTCGTTTTTTTCTCCTTCTCATCATTTTCTTCCTCATCTGGAAGCGGATCAACCTTATGCTTATACCCATACCCTTTAGAAAGGGTTAGCAACGATAATCCAATTACCATAGCAACTACCACTACAGAAACAATGATGACAGTTATCATCGAACCAGACATATTATCCCTCGCTTTTTTACGCTTGTTTCTTTTAGGGTATCGAATATACAAATTTCTTTCAATCACAATATTTTTATTCCATCCACTTCTCTCGAGCAAATTCTGTGTATATCCAAGCATTTATCATTATAAATAAGTATATCTCTGTATAAACCGTATTAAATTCTTTAAACTAAAAAATATACAGTTTAATTCCAAATTATCAGAATATACCACATTTGAGAAGTTTTTCATATCTCTGTAACATGTTTAGTAACGAATGTTGGGCGAACACCGCATTCTTTTTTTTAGACTATGAAGCGGTGATATTTTACTAGAGATAATAGATTCAAAACCGTATTCATAGTTATTTTTTCTTATAAATATATAAAAATACTAGGAGGTCAATTAAGTTGAAGAAAAAGTTAATAACGGTATTAATACTTAGTGCAACGCTCGTTTTCTTAGCTGCCTGCGGTTCAGATAGTGGAAGTTTAGAAGACTTACAAGATGGAGGAACTGTTCAAGTAGGTTTTGCAAACGAAGCTCCTTATGCATATGAAGATGATAATGGTGAATTAACTGGGGCTTCTGTTGATATTGCAACTGCAGTTTTTGCAGAATTAGGAATTGATGATGTAGAGGGTAAACTTTCTGACTGGCAAGAACTAATTCCTGGCGTACAGGCTGGTCAATTCGATGCAATTACTGCCGGAATGGCGATTCGACCTGACCGTTGTGAAAATGCTTTGTTCAGTGAACCTACTATGCAATATGGAGAGGGTTTAGTAGTAACAGCAGGAAATCCACACGGTTTAGAAAGCTATCAAGATATAGCAGATAATCCTGATGTCAAAGTAGTTGTTATGGAAGGTGCAACTGAAATTGGCTACTTAGAAGAAATGGGAGTCGATCCAAGTCAAATTGAAACAGCGGCAGACATTCCAGCAACTCTAGCAGCTGTACAATCTGGACGTGTCGATGCTACCACAGGTACAGAAATGACAGTTCGCATGGCTTATGATAATGCACAATCAGATGAAATTGAACTTGTAGAATCCTTTGAACAACCACCTATTGATGGAGTTCCTAGTTATGGTGCTGCAGCATTCAGTTTAGAAAATGAAGAGCTACGTGATGCTTATAATGAGAAATTAAAAGAACTAAAAGAAGATGGAACAGTAGCTGAATTGCTTGAACAAAACGGCTTCCACCCAGAAAACAACTTTGTAGAAGATGGTTCAGTAACTACCGAGCAACTCTGTAATGGGGAAGTATAACACTAGAAATGTGAGTTGAATTACAGACTCCATAGGGTCCGTTTCCTTGCCTGAGGGAGCGTGCCCTATTTTTTTGGAACGAAGTCTACTTATGATAAAGGAGTGATTACAATTTCTACTTTAATGGATATATCTGAAAAGTTGCTTCAAGGGATTGGAGTAACGTTTACGATATTATTAGCTTCTGCTCTTTTTTCTTATCTTATGGCATTTATAGCTGGGCTGTGCCGTCTATCTGATAATGTTATTATTCGGAAAGGAACAGGATTTTATGTTGAAGTCTTTCGAGGAACATCTTTAATTGTTCAATTATTTTGGTTTTACTATGCTCTACCAATGTTATTTGGGTTTAATTCATTAGATAATTGGTGGATTGGTGTAATCGCTATTGGATTAAATTATGGTGCGTATTTATCAGAAGTTGTTAGGAGTTCTATCTTAGCAGTTTCTAAAGGACAAAGCGAAGCTGCTACTGCATTAAACATGTCTCGATTCCAACGAATGCGTCTGGTTATCTTTCCTCAAGCTGTTCGAATGATGTTACCAGAGTTCGGAAATTATACAATCCAAATACTTAAAGGAACTTCTCTTGTTTCATTAATTGGACTTCAAGACATATTGTACCATGGAGAATCTCTCCGAAATGTAAGTAGTATGGAAATGGGAGGACTTATCTACTTTGTAGCACTCATATTCTACTTTGTTTTAGCATTACCATTGATTTTCTTTACCAGAAAGGCAGAAAAAATTGCAAAGAAAGGGGTTGCTAACTAATGAATTATTGGAGTTGGGAAACATTCATGGATGCTTTGCCATTTGTATTACAAGGATTAGGAATTACTGTTGGTTTAACTATTTCTTGTTTCCTCTTTGCAATGATTTTTGGGTTCTTTTGGACATTTGCTCGACGAGTAAAAAACCGACCTTTTAATTTTATCGTTACTTGGACAATGGAGTTTATACGTTCTACTCCTCCGCTTGTTCAATTATTCTTTATTTACTTTGCGTTCCCTAGTGTTCCTGTTATTGGCATGACACTACATCCGTTTGTATGTGCAGTGTTAGGTTTAGGTATTCACTTTAGTACTTATATAGGTGAAATCTATCGATCCGGAATTGAAAGTGTTGAGAAAGGACAATGGGAAGCATCCACCTCTTTAAACTTTTCTACCTTGGATAAATGGCGGAAAATTATTTTACCTCAAGCGATTCCACCAACGATTCCAATGTTAGGTAATTATTTTATTATCATGTTTAAAGAAGTTCCTATTACATCAACGATTAGTGTAGGTGGTATTATGTTAATGGCAAGAACTTACGGAGCGCAAAATTGGTCTTACTTGGAGCCAATTACAATAGTAGGTATTATTTTCTTACTATTAAGCTATCCGTCAGCAGTGCTTATTAAAAAATTGGAATTAAAATACAACCGCAATTTCGACAAAAACCAAATTAAGAAAAAAGGAGCCTTAACATAATGACAGAACCGATAGTAAAATTTCAAGATATCCATAAGTCCTTTGGTGATGTAAAGGTATTAAAGGGAATTAATTTAGATATTCATCCAGCTGAAAAAGTTGCTGTGATTGGTCCGAGTGGTTCTGGTAAAACAACGATTATTCGAATGCTTATGACATTAGAAGAACCAACCGACGGAGATATTATTGTAGGAGGAAGAAACCTCTGGAAGATGGAGAAGAAAGGGCAATTAGTACCCGCCAACGAAAATCATTTGCGCGAAATACGTGGAGATATCGGAATGGTATTTCAACATTTTAATTTGTTTCCACATATGACAATTCTAGAAAATTGCATGACTGCTCCTATTAATGTAAAGAAAGAACCAAAAGAAGAAGTAAAAAAACGTTCTATTGAAATGTTAAAACGTGTTGGTTTAGGGGATAAAGTAGATAACTACCCTAGCCAATTATCCGGTGGTCAAAAGCAGCGTGTTGCGATGGCTCGTGCACTGGTTATGCGTCCGAAGATCATGCTGTTTGATGAGGTTACCTCTGCACTTGATCCAGAGCTAGTTGGAGAAGTTCTGAATGTTATACGTGACATTGCAAAAAATGATGATATGGCGATGGTTCTTGTAACACATGAAATGGACTTTGCTCTTGATATAGCTGATAAAGTCCTATTCTTAGACGAAGGGGTTATCGCCGAGCAAGGTACAGCCAGTGAAGTGATTGAGCACTCTGAAAATGATAGACTTCAAGAATTCTTACATCGTTTTAGAGGCTAAATCGATCGCTTCAAACGAAAAAGACAAGAAAAAAGTGCTATCCGTTAAAATCAAACGGATAGCACTTTTTATTATTCTACCGGATCTTCTCCAATAATCCTTACTTCACGTTCAAGCTGAACACCAAACTTTTCGCTAACTGTTTTTTGCACGTGACGAATCAAATTAATGTATTCTGTAGCACTGGCATTGTTTTTATTAACGATAAAACCAGCATGTTTTTTTGATACTTCAGCTCCACCAATTTGTGTTCCTTGTAGCTCACTATCTTGAATTAGCTTCCCTGCAAAATACCCCGGCGGACGCTTAAAAACACTTCCACAAGATGGATATTCAAGTGGTTGCTTTGATTCTCTTTTATACGTTAAATCATCCATAACTTCTTTAATATCGGAAGAATTTGCTTTTTTTAATGCAAAGGTTGCTTCCAGTACGATATATCCCTTATCTGGAATATTACTGGTACGATAATCAAGGTCTAACTCCACAGCGGTCAATGTGCGAATATCCCCTTCTTTTGTCACCACAATCGTACTTTCTAAAACATCTTTTATCTCTCCACCGTAGGCACCCGCATTCATATAGAGTGCTCCACCTACAGAACCGGGGATTCCACAAGCAAATTCTAACCCAGCAAGGCTCTCTGCTAATGCTGTTCTAGATGCATCAATAATACGCGCTCCGCTCTGCGCAATTATCTTATCTTCTTCCCTCCAAATTGAGGCAAGTTTTTGTAAATTCATTACTATCCCGCGTATTCCGCCGTCTTTTACAATCAGATTGGACCCATTACCTAGCATTGTAAACGGGACATCTTCTTTATTCGCTAATTTAATAATATCTTGTACTTCACTGTACGATTCAGGTGTTATATATACATCAGCTTTCCCGCCTAATTTCGTATACGTATGATTTCTGATTAATTCATCGACCATCACATTTTCCTCAGAAGTGATACGTGATAGTTGATCATATAGATGATGGCTGACTTTCATTTTTATCATTCCTTTAAACAATTCAATTACTATTTATGATACGTCCATTTGAATCTTATTCTATTGTAAGTTAATCATCTGATTCCTGCCACAAAAAAGAATGGATCAATTTGTCGACTTTCACACTTTCATGCAAACCGCTATGCCCTAGCTCTTGATTTTCAATAATTACTTCTTTAAAATTCTCCGGTGGTATAATACTTCGTAAAGTTCCTACACTTTGTGGCACGGCTACAGAATCTCCCGTACTTGCAATATTTAATACTTTTACATCACTTGGAAATGTCAATGTCTGTAAAAGCTGTAACGCATTAGATCCTGGTTTTAAGTCTTCTGCTGCCTCATCATTATGAATTTGGAAATACTCCTCACTATATATCCCATCAAAAGGACTACCAATGGTTATAAGCTTATCTACTTCTGGATATCCTTGTGATGCATATTCCATCGTATACTTTAGAGCAATGATGCCCCCCATTGAATGACCTACTAAGTTAACCCGATCTATATTATATGTTGACTTCATGTGCAGCAGTACTGAAGAAATCCATTGCGCACTATCAGCAAAACTAGCCCGATTATCTTCTAACACTATTTGTACAAATGTAGGAGCATACCTTCCTTTATTTAAATTATAATCCAGTACTTGACCATCTTTAGTAACATAATAGACGAATCCTTTATTTCCCCAACCATATTTATTTTCGAATCGATCCAACATGAACCCAAAGGAGTGCTCTGTACCTTTGTATCCATGAATAAATACAGTCGGCTCTCCCTCGTAAATCTCAGAACGAGTATGACCAGGATATAAGAACATAAATACTATCACACCTATTAATATAATTATGCCGACTACTAAGCTGATAATTGATTTTTTACCCACGATATATCTTCCTTTATAACTTTACCAACATTCACTTCGAATGTAATAGGTTTAATTTCTTCACGTTATTATACCATTCCTTCACAATCACAAACACCAATACGATTATTTTCTAGATATTTTTTACTTTCTCAATAGAAGTAAACTTGGGTACTTGCTCTTCAAACGAAGTAATATAATTAAATCCAATGGATTGCAATAGTTCTAATGATTGACGGAAGCTTTGTGATATTTCGTTTGGACGGTGAGCATCCGAACCAATAGTTAGTATCTCCCCTCCCAGTTGATGATACAGTTCTAAAATTTCTTTACTCGGTAGTCCTGCCTCTAACCCATACTTAAATCCTGAAGTGTTTAATTCAATACCTTTACGCTGATTAATTACAAGCTTCAAAATGGATTCAAGAATGTCGAAGCATTCATCCTTACTTGTCTGCTTTGCATATCGTCTCACCAAATCAACATGTCCCAATACTTGGTATGAATCAAATTTCTGTATACACGCATACAATTCTTCAAAATATTGCCGGAAAGCAGTCTCTATTGATTTCTCTTGAAAAAATTCACCAGAATGCAGGTCTGTACCCCTCGTTGCATGCATGGAACAAATAACAAAGTCAGGCTGCAAGCTGTTTACAAAATCAGCTGTCGCATGTAATACATGCGGTTGCACCCCAACCTCTACTCCCTTAAGGATGGTTATTTTGTTTTGATACTTTTCTTGTAATTGTTCGATTGTCTCTGTGTATCTAACCGGGTCAAATGTAAAATCCCAATCTTTATCTGGATAATCTATATCTAAATGATCTGTAAAGCAAATTTCTTTTAGTCCTTTTTGTATAGCAGATTGCACCATTGCCTCCATTTCAAAATCTCCATCCGCGGAAAAATTACTATGCATATGAAAATCAAACATTTTTAACCCTCCATTGACATTTTTTCTGATTATTTATATAATACTATATAACTTTACTTAGATAAAGTGATAAAGCGGTAAAATACTAAAGAAATTATAGCAAAAGGAGGATATGATGATAAATTACAATTTCCGTAATCGAACATCCTTTCCTGAAGATTTTCTAAAAAAAGCGAATGTAATAAAACAAATACAAAATCGTTTTTATACGTATGGATATGACCAAATCGAAACCCCTCTATTTGAAGATTATGATATGTATAGCAATGTACAAGGAACCGTTCAACAAGATGATATGGTAAAAGTAATTCATTCGTCAGGTAGAGTACTTGTATTAAGACCAGATGTGACCATACCTATAACACGTCAATATGTTGAAACAGATATGACTAGTCATTATCAACGATTTTCCTATTGTTTGGATATATTTCGGTTTAACGAAACTCAACAAGCGTATCGTACACAAGCAGGGGTTGAATTCTTTGGAGATGAGAGTCCAGAAGCCGATGCTGAAGTGATCGCTCTTGCAATTGATAGTCTTAAAGATTTGAAGATTGCTCCTTTTAAAATAGAAATTGGCCATTCTGGTATCTATAAAGAATTGCTTGAACAGGCAAATCTAACGGATCAAGAGCAACAAACATTACATGCGTTAATTCAGTCCAAAAATATATCAGAAACATCTAGCTTTCTTGATCACTTATCCATCGATCAAGACTTAAAACAAAAAATAGAGCTAATTCCCATGTTGTACGGTGATCCTTCGACTGTGATTAAAAGGGCTCAAGCAATAGTAACCAATGAAACAATGCAACAAGTTGTAGATACATTATTCAATGTCTATTCACTATTAAAAGACGATCAGATAGAAGAATATATATCGTTTAATCTTGGATTAATTAATAATATGAATTATTACTCTGGAATTATTTTTCAAGGTTTCACAGAACAAATTGGTCAACCTATTTTAATGGGAGGTCGTTATGATCATCTCAGTTCACAGTTTGAAAACGAAATACCAGCAGTAGGGTTTGCTTTTGAAATTGATAAGTTATTAACTTTGATTACTCCAGGCGATCAACCATTAATTACACAGGCAGACTTCCTTATCGAGTATCAACCTAATTGCCGACAAGATGCATTATTACTAGCAAGAAGGCTCCGTCAAGCAAATAAAAAAGTCATTATACAACCAACAGAATCATCGTCCAAAATAAAAGCATCAAACATCATACTAGTAGATTCAAATAGTTACCAACTAAAGAGTTCAGATATACAAACAACATTTTCATCCATTGATCAAACATTACAACATGTATTAAAAAAGAGGTGAACATAATGCAACCTGTTACCATTGCTCTAGCGAAAGGAAGACCAGCGAAACAAACCATTAAGTTACTCCAAGCTGCAGGGTTAACATTTGAAGAACTAGATGCAACGTCAAGAAAACTTGTATTTTACAATGAAGATCGTACTGCACGGGTCATATTTCTAAAAGGAATGGATGTACCTATTTACGTTGAAAAAGGTGCGGCTGATATCGGAATTGTCGGTAAAGACAATATCATCGAATCCCAAGCAGAAGTTTACGAGTTACTTGACCTTGGCATTGGTAAATGTAAGTTCTCTATTGCAGCTAAGCAAGGAGTAACACTTTCTTCCGATAATGAAATCACTATTGCAACAAAATATCCAATTGTAGCTAAGCGATATTTTAGTAAAAGAAACCAATCGATAGATGTCGTAAAACTAAATGGATCTGTTGAACTAGCTCCCCTAATCGGACTGGCAGATTATATTGTAGACATTGTCGAAACAGGAAATACATTAAGAGAAAATGGGTTAGAAATTCTTGAAGATATTGAGACAATTAGTACAAAAGCAATCGTGAATAAAGCTAGCTTCGCAACACGTTCTGCTGAAATACAAAGCATCATTAATCGATTAAGTACAGTAGTGGGGTGAAAAACATGGAAATACTTTCTTTACATCAATGGAAGCAACAACAGGATACAAAGTCTTCTACTATTCGGAACAAACAAGTCGATCAAGATGTACTTCGCATTATTGAACAAGTCCAAATACAAGGGGATGAAGCATTAAAACACTATACGCTTCAATTTGACCAAGTTAATCTAAATTCATTTGAGGTTACGAGTAACGAATGGGAACAAGCGATCAAAAAAGTAGATTCTACATTATTAGATGCTTTAGAGACCGCAGCTGGAAATATCCAACGCTATCAATCTGAAATGCTAGAATCCAACTGGTCAATTACTCCAGAAACAGGAGTGAAACTAGGTCAACAAGTAAACCCGCTTGATCGTGTAGGGATTTATATTCCTGGTGGAAAAGCAAGCTACCCTTCTACGGTATTAATGGATGCAATTCCAGCAAAGGTCGCCGGAGTGAAGGAGATTATCATTACCTCTCCACCTAATAAAAATGGAGAAATAGATCCAGTAGTTTTAGCTGCAGCAAAAATTGCGGGAGTTACTAAGGTGTATAAAGTTGGTGGAGCTCAAGCAATTGCAGCACTTACCTACGGAACTGAAACGATTCCTAGTGTCGATAAAATTGTCGGCCCAGGTAATATATATGTTACCAGAGCAAAGAAATGGGTATTTGGAGATATAGCGATTGACATGATAGCCGGACCTAGCGAGATTTGTATTTTTGCAGATTCCAGTGCTCCTGTTCCCTATGTTGCAGCAGATCTACTTTCACAAGCCGAACACGATGAAGAAGCATCTTCTCTTTGTATTACTACTGACCGTTCCTTTGCGAAATTATTGCAGGAGGAAGTAAATCGTCAAATTCCTTTATTAGAACGAAAAGAAATCATTGAAGCTTCTATTTCTCAAAATGGAAAGATCATCATTTGCGATAACAATGAAGAAGCGATTAACACTATCAATCAACTAGCACCAGAACATTTACAATTAATGACGATTGATTCAGAACAACTCTGCCCAAAAATTAAGCATGCCGGTGCAATATTTATCGGCAATTATTCTAGCGAACCATTAGGTGATTATTTTGCCGGGCCAAGTCATACATTACCCACTAATGGCACAGCTAAATTTTCTTCTCCACTTGGAGTCTATGATTTTGTTAAAAAAACGAGTCTAATCCAATACTCTAAAAACAAATTAGCAGAAGCTGCAGATACAATAATTACACTTGCAGAAGCGGAAGGCCTAACAGCACATGCAAATGCAATCCGTATTCGAAAGGAGAATGACAATGCGTAAAGCATCTTTAAGCAGAAAAACCAATGAGACATCTGTTCATTTAACTCTAGAATTAGATGGAGAAGGAACATCTACTATCGAAACAGGAATAGGTTTCTTTGATCATATGCTAACCCTTTTAGCGAAACACGGTGGTATAAATTTAGACTTATCATGCGACGGAGATTTAGAAGTAGATCAGCATCACACTGTAGAAGATATTGGTATTGTACTCGGTCAAACACTTCGTGAAGCTTTAGGGAATAAAGAAGGAATTACCCGCTATGCCAATGTCATGAGCCCGATGGATGAAGCATTATCTTCGATTGCATTCGATATAAGTGGACGTTCTTACCTCGTTTACAACGTAGAAGGATTAAAAGAAAAAGTAGGTACCTTTGATACAGAGTTAGTTCAGGAATTTTTTCAAGCTTTTGCAAGCAACGCTCAAGTAACACTCCATATTAATCTTTTATACGGAGTTAATTCTCATCATATTATTGAATCGATATTTAAAGGATTCGGGCGTGTGATCCGTCAAGGTTGTTCCATCGACCTAAACCAAAAAGGAATACCTTCAACAAAAGGAAGTTTATAGGGGGCAATAGCATTGATTGCAATTATTGATTATGGCGCTGGAAATATAAAAAGTCTTCAATTTGCATTAGATAAATTGAATAAACATTCCATTGTTACAACAGAAGCAGCAGAAATCAAACAAGCAGATTCAATTATTTTACCTGGTGTCGGAGCATTCAAAGATGCAATGGAAGCAATCCGTCAGCTTCAATTAGATTCCGTTATACAAGAGGAAGCGCAAAAAGGAAAACCAATATTAGGGATTTGCCTAGGTATGCAACTCTTTTATGAACAAAGCCTTGAAAACGGAGATTGGGAAGGATTAGGACTGCTAAAAGGATCCATTAAACGAATCTCTGGTGAAGTTAAAGTACCACATATGGGTTGGAATACATTAGACATTCAACAAGCTTCGCCACTATTTGATTCTAAGTTAGAAAATCCTTATGTCTATTTCGTTCACTCCTATGCAGTTTCTTCTTTCGAGGAGAATACTTTACTTGCTAGTTCTCAATATGGACAGCTAATTCCAGCTATCGTTCAAAAAGGGAATATAACCGGTATGCAATTTCATCCAGAGAAGAGCGGCGAGTTTGGAATTGAATTACTAAAAAGATATGAGGAGATGATTAGATGATTATCTTTCCAGCAATTGATATACGAAACGGGAAATGCGTACGTTTAAGGCAAGGTGACTATAATCAAGAAACTATATATAGCAACTCTCCTGTAGAAATGGCGAAAGAATGGGAAGCTTCCGGTGCTGAGTATTTACACACTGTTGACTTGGACGGAGCAAAGTCAGGAGAATCGAATAACATTAACATTATTCAAGATGTTGCTCAAGCACTCTCTATTCCGATTCAAGTAGGAGGCGGAATCCGGTCCCTCGAAGTCATTGATAAGTATATCCAAGCAGGTGTAAGCCGAGTGATTCTTGGAACAGCAGCAATAACAGATTCGGTCTTTTTACAAACCGCCGTTGAAAGTTACGCTGAGAAAATTGCAGTATCGATTGATGCGAGAAATGGTTTTATTGCAACGGATGGCTGGACAAAGAATAGTACGGTAGAAGCAATCCCTTTTATCAAACAGTTAGAATCAATCGGAGTAAAAACCATTATTTATACGGATATCTTAAAAGACGGCATGATGAGTGGCCCTAACTTCCAAGAACTAGATGCAGTTCAACAAGCTACGACCATGAACATTATTGCTTCTGGGGGAGTTACTACAGAAAAAGATGTTCAACAACTTAAAACGATGAATCTTTATGGTGCAATTATCGGAAAAGCACTTTACGACGGTTCCATAAAACTACAAGATATATTGGAAGGTGAAATGGATGCTCGCTAAACGAATTATTCCTTGCCTCGATGTTGATAACGGGCGAGTAGTTAAGGGAAAGAAATTCTTAGATATCCAAGATGTTGCTGATCCGGTTGAATTAGCAAAACGCTATAATGATGAAGGTGCTGATGAACTTGTCTTCTATGATATTACGGCTTCCAATGAGCAGCGGGGAATATTTTTAGATGTTGTTGAAAAGGTAGCAAAAGAAATCGCTATCCCTTTTATGGTAGGTGGAGGAATCCGTACAACTAAAGATATCCATCAAGTTCTTCGGTCTGGAGCTGATAAAGTATCAATAAACAGTGCGGCTGTTCAACGTCCTGAGCTTATTTTCGAATCAGCACAAAAATTCGGAAGCCAGTGTACGGTCCTATCTATTGATGCAAAAGAGATCGCAGTTGGAAAGTGGAATGTTTTTATCAATGGAGGGAGAAAGGATACTGGAATTGATGCTATTGAATGGGCGAAAAAAGGTGAATCTTATGGTGCTGGTGAAATCGTGGTAAATGCTATGGATGCAGATGGAGAAAAAAATGGCTATAATCTCCCCTTAACAACAGCTATAGCAACAGCAGTTAATATACCAGTAATCGCTAGTGGCGGAGCTGGAAATATCCAACATTTCAAAGATGTACTTTCACATGAAATAGATGCCGCCCTAGCAGCTTCTGTTTTTCACTATGATGAAATTAAGATACCTGCACTTAAAACCTATTTGAACGAACAGGAAATTTCAGTAAGGAGGAATTCGAAATGACCAAATCAATCTCCATTGAACATTTACAATTTGACGAGAAAGGATTAATACCAGCAATTGTGCAGGATCATCAATCTGGCCAAGTATTAACCTTGGCTTATATGAATAGCGATTCTATCACCAAAACAATCGAAACAAACGAAACCTGGTTTTACTCTAGAAAAAGACAGGAGCTTTGGAATAAAGGGGCTACCTCAGGTAATAAGCAGACAGTAAAACAAATATCCTTTGATTGTGATGCAGATGCGGTTCTTGTCCTTGTAGATGCACAAGGTCCAGCATGTCATACAGGAGAAGAAAGCTGCTTTTATGAAGATTTGTATAAAAATGATGTTGCGTTGCTGCAAATTATTCCGCAAGTGTCAGCTAAAATTAAGGAACGTCATGAACATCCAGTTGAAGGTGCATACACCTCTTATTTATTTGAAAAAGGAGTAGATAAGATATTAAAGAAAATCGGGGAAGAAGCTACGGAAGTTGTTATAGCTGCTAAAAACGAAGATAAGCAAGAATTAACAAGCGAGTTATCAGATCTTCTGTATCACTCACTAGTACTCATGGAACAACAAGGAGTTACGTTAGAGGATATCAAAAAAGAGCTATATAAACGTCACGTCGAGAAAGAAGGCCAACAACGTGAGTAAATTCTGGAGCTCCTTAGCTAAACAAGTAGATCCATACATTCCTGGAGAACAATTGAATGATGATACGATTATTAAACTAAATACAAATGAAAATCCGTATCCCCCGTCTAACCAGGTAATTCAGGCTATAGACGAGGCATCAAAGAATTTGAGGTTATACCCCTCTCCAACTGTTGATGAATTACGAAGCGAAATTGGAGAAATGTATGGGCTAAGTCAAGATCATATATTCATTGGAAATGGATCCGACGAGGTGCTTGCTTTCAGTTTCATGTCATTCTTTGAACCGGGAAATAGGATTAAATATCCGGAAATCACTTATAGTTTCTACCCAGTTTATGCTAAGTTATTTAATATATCTACGGATGTAATTCCGTTAAATGACGACTATACAATACCTGTAGAACATTTTTATAATTCAGAAGGTGGAGTGATTTTCCCTAATCCTAATGCTCCGACTGGTATTTTCTTAGAGATAGACCAAATTAAACGCATACTTGAAAATAATCCTAACCAAGTGGTGATTATTGATGAAGCATATATCGATTTCGCATTGGAAAGTGCAGTAACATTAGTCGAAGCATTTCCAAATTTGCTTGTTATTCAAACCATGTCAAAGTCTCGATCACTAGCAGGGCTGCGTATTGGATTTGCTATCGGTAATCCTGAATTAATAATTGGATTAGAAAGAATAAAAAATTCATTTAATTCTTATACCGTTGATCGATTAGCTATTGCAGGTGCTATAGAGGCAATAAGAGATAAGGATTATTTCCTGCAAACTACTACTAAAATTATTGAATCTAGATCCTATTTAAAAGAGCAATTAGAAACTAGACATTTTGATATTCTCCCATCCCAAGCTAATTTCTTGCTTGTATCTCATAAAGAGGTAAATGCTGAAGTGTTATATCAAGAGTTAAAAAAACAAGGAATTCTTGTAAGGTATTTTCAAAAACCTGGACTAGAAAATTTCTTGCGTATTTCAATTGGAACACCAGCACAAATAGAAAAACTCTTAAAGAAAATTGACCACATAATAAAACCATCGCCATAATGTTGGCGATGGTTTTATTGGGCGCATAGGCCTTTGTTCATAGATAGGATATTGTAAGATTTGTGTGCTGTGAATAACTAAATAATAAACCAGCCACGTCCGGCTTAAGCGCCCAGTAACGTGTAAATTTCACAATTCTCCACTACGATAAGTTGACATCAAATCGCTACCAGCTCACCGTGTTTCCTTTATCTCATTGCGAAGTGTTCCAGTTTATTCATTGCTGAACGGGCGTTTAAGCCTTTGTCTTCTTATATCTTTTTATCAATTTCTGCAGATTCTTTAAGTTCTTCTACTTTTTGAGCATATTGTTGCTGTTGTTTTTGTTGTTCGATTTGAGCTCTGATTTGATCTTCCACTTCAGAAAGTTCTTGAGCTTCACCTTCACTTTGCTCTGTCATTTGATTGTATAGTTCTTCTACTTCTTTATCTGTTACTTCTACTTCAAATTCTTGTTCTACATATTCCATCGTAGTTAAATCATATCTTAATTGATGCTTGAAGTTTTCTTCTGTCATGTTTAACTGCTCTAGCATCGTAGTAAATTGTCCTTCATTTGCACTTTCTTTATAAGCTTTTAATTCTTCTTCTAATTCTTTATCTGTCACTTCAATTCCAGCGTTATTCGCTTCTTGAAGCATTAGTTCTTGTTCAACAAGAAAATCAACCGTTTGATCCTTTAATGCTTCTAAATCACTTGTATCTTGTCCAGATTGATGCATCATTGATTTTACAAGAGAATACGCAGCGTTATACGTAGTTCCATTTACTTCTGTACCATTTACAACTACAACAGATTCTTTCTTATCAACCACTTCTTCATCTGTAATTTCTAAAGGTTCCTGTTGTTGACCTTGTTGATCTTGTTGCTCTTGATTTTCATCTTGATTAGCTTGTTCATTACTTGCTTCTTCATCGTCACTACATGCTACTAGGAACATGGTTAAACTTAATATTATCAATAGCGTCCATTTTTTCATCGCTACATCCCTCATTTCTTTAAGTAAGTCTGGTTTCATTCAATCATACATCATTTACGTTATCAACTGTCAGAATTATCTGCCTAAAATAAAAAGAGCCTTATACCGGGGATAACAAAC
Source organism: Oceanobacillus iheyensis HTE831 (assembly GCF_000011245.1). Lineage (NCBI taxonomy): Bacteria > Bacillati > Bacillota > Bacilli > Caryophanales > Bacillaceae > Oceanobacillus > Oceanobacillus iheyensis. The sequence continues at coordinate 577,213 of NC_004193.1, read as the reverse complement.
ATTTGGTTACAGTTCCATAACAAATTTTACTTACTTTTACGATAAAAAGTCAAAATTCTATTTAGTAGAGTGAGTCGTTCTTCTCCCAATCACTTAGCCTTTTAATTATGGAGGGGTTAAAGTTTTATTCCCCTCCACAGTCTTCATCTGTACAAAAAGAAGTTTTACTATTCCCAGTGTGGATTGTCTTCAATACGGGATTTTGTTTCTCTTCTTCCCACACTTTGGTAAGTACTTCATGAAATACTTCTTCAGGCTGTGCTCCGGACACTGCATACTTTTCATTAAATACGAAGAAAGGCACCCCTTGGACTCCAATTTGTCTTGCTATATCAATATCTTCATTCACTCGATTAGTAAATTTTTCGGTATTCAACACTTCTTCCACTTCGGAAGGTGTTAATCCCACTTCTTCAGCTAATCTTATTAAAGTCTGGTGATCACTGAGTAATTCTGATTCTGTAAAATAAGCATGCAAGAAACGTTCTGTTATTTCTTTCCCTTTATTTTGTTTTGTTGCAAGCTTTGCAACACGATGGGCATCAAATGTATTTGAATATTTCATATCATCAAAGTTATAATCTAAGCCAATCTCAGAAGCTTGTTCCTTTACTTGTTGGTTCATATTTTTCACTTGATCAAGCGGCATTCCTTTTAATTCAGAAAATGTATCATAGAAATTTTTCCCTGGAATATGCTTTGCATTTGGATCCAATTGATAGCTTTTATACTCTATTGTCACTTCATTGCTTTGTTCAAAATGATCTAATGCTTTTTCTAGTCTTCTTTTTCCAATATAACAAAATGGACATACAAAATCAGACCAAACTTCTATCTTCATCAAAAGCACCCCTTTTCTAGACGTAATTGTAGCACAACCGTATAGAAAAGGAAAAACTACTTGCTTCATGAGATTCTCGAGCAATACAAAAAATGTAAAAACACAAAAAAAGAGTCCGAAGTTCATTCATAAATAATATGAATGAACTTCGGACACGTAATAAGCAATTATTTTAGTTCATTAAGGACTTCATCAATCTTATCTAGTTCAGATTGTAATCCGCCACCGCCTAGGTACCATAGTGGTCCATCTAGGTAAATAATATTTCCATTCTCATATGCTGTAGTTTGTTTAATAATATCGTTCTCTAGGTCAGATTCAATATTGGAATCTCCACCAACTGCTGCAGTACGATCAATAACGAATACTACTTGTGGATCGAGATCAAGAATTGCTTCAAAACCAAAGTTAGAACCGTGAGAAGAGGATTCAATATCTTCCGTTACAGGCTCAAACCCATATAATTCATAAAGGTATCCGAATCTTGAATTTGTAGCAAAACCAGATAAATTTCCTTCATTGTACATTGTTACAAGGCTTGTTTCATAATTGCCAGCTACTTCCTCTAGTTCTGCTAAAGCTGCATCATATTTATCCAGGTATTCTTGAGCTTCTTCTTCTTTATCGAAGATCTTCGCTGCAATATCTACAGATTTTAAGAATGTATTCCAATAGTCATCTTGTTGTGTACCGATAAAAATGACGTTCGGAGTAATCTCTTTTAATTGATCATAAAAAGCTGATTGACGTCCTGAAATAAAGATTACATCGGGTTCTAATGCAGCGATTTCTTCAAGACGAGGTTCTTTTAATGTTCCGACACTAGTGTAGTCATCTGACTCATATTTAGAAAGATTTTCTGGAAGTGTGGAATCTTTAGCCACCCCTGTAATACCCTCTACTCCTAGGGCATCTAATGTATCTAACATTCCATAATCAAATACGACAATGTTTTCTGGCATAGATTTAAACTCAACATCATCAAAATTATTAGTAGTACCATCTCTACTTTCTGATGTAGATACAGTTGGAGAAACCGTCATCGGATATGCAGCGTTTTCATTCTCTTCTGTAGTTTCCTCTGATGCGTTATTATCAGTAGTTTCTTCAGATGCACTTCCTTCATCTGATGATCCACATGCTGCTAATACTAAAGCTAAAACTATAAGTGCGATAGCTAATTGCCATTTCTTCATGTACTTCTCTCCTCTATGTATGTATTATTTTATTGATAATGATAATCATTATCAATAACTACACTTAGTATAATCGCCTTTAGAACTCCCGTCAATATAATTATTACTTCTTTGTAATATTATTTTAACTTTTTGTCACAATTATTATTTATTGACTTATAAAAAACCTAGAGAAAAGCTCAATCTTAAATACTTATCTCTAGGTACGATGTTTTAATTTACTTCTGTGTGTGAGTTAAAGTAAACGCAAATACGACATCCATTTTGCTCTTGAATGGGTATATCCATATCATAAATTTCTCTTAAAGCAGAGGAATTTATGATTTCATTAGTTGGTCCATTTTTTATAAGTTTCCCGTCTTTCAACGCTACAATTTGATCCGAGTAGACAGATGCGAAGTTAATATCATGTAAAACAATTACTACCGTTCTACCTAATTCATCAACTAGTTTCCGTAAGATCTTCATGATTTGTACGGAATGTTTCATATCTAAATTATTTAATGGTTCATCGAGTAAAATATAATCTGTATCTTGTGCAATAACCATGGCAATAAATGCTCTTTGTTTTTGCCCGCCAGATAACTCATCTAGAAATTTGTCTTCCATTTCAGCTAAATTCATGTATTTAATTGCTTGATCCACGTATTGTTCATCTTCACTCGTTAACCGACCTTTCGAATATGGATAACGACCAAATGACACTAATTCACGCACGGTTAGACGAACATTAATAAAATTTGCTTGTCGCAATATAGCAACTCTTTTCGCAAATTCATTGGACTTCCATTTGTTGACTTCATTCTTATCCAATAATACTTCACCCGAGTCAGAGTCCATTAATCTACTGACCATAGATAATAAAGTAGATTTACCAGCTCCATTCGGTCCAATAAAAGAAGTAATTGTCCCCGCCTTTATTGTTACTGATACATCATCAACAACTTTCTTTTTTGCGAATTTCTTAGTCAGACCTCTCATCTCTATCATTTTGACGACCTACTTTCTTTTAATAATAAGTAAATAAAGTAAATCCCACCAACAAAGTTTATAATTACACTCAATGTTGTTCGTAATTCAAAAATATGCTCAACTAAAAACTGTCCACCTACAAGAGCGATTATACTAATTAAACTTGCCCCTAAAATTAATACCGTATGTTTGTATGATGCTAGGTATTGATAAGCCAGGTTCGCCACGATTAATCCTAAGAAAGTAATTGGACCTACTAAAGCAGTTGATGTGGCAATTAATATAGATGATAAAATCAATACTTGCATCACCATTCGATCATATTTAATACCTAAATTGATAGAATTCTCTCGACCTAGTGACATCACATCTAGTTTATTTAACATAAAGTAGCCAAATATAAATGAAATTACTAGTATTCCTACAGCAATATATAAAATTTCAACATTTACTCTAGAAAAATTGGCAAATAATAATGATTGCAATCCTAAATATTCGACTGGATCAATCAGCACTTGTAAGAATGTTACAAAACTGCCTAAAAAGGTTCCTATAATCATCCCTATTAATAATAATAAATATATTGGATGCTTATTTGCTCTGAATAAGAAGCGATATAAAAGGAAAGCAAAGAGAACCATTGCGAGTAATGCAGCCCCAAAATTCAAGTATTTATTCAAGACCCACATCGACATAGAACCGGCAAAGAAATAGATTAAGGTTTGAACCACTTCATACATGGAATCTATCCCCATAACCGATGGTGTTAGAATACGATTTCGAGTGACCGTTTGAAAAATAACTGTCGCATAAGAAATAGCAATACCTGTTACTATCATTGCAAGAACTCGATTCATTCTTCTAGGGAAAGCATAATCAAAGCCACCCTTAATATCATAAAAAGCATAAAATAAAATACAGAGTAGTCCTATTACTGCTAAAAATATCAGCTTAGTACTATTTTTTCGCATATGCTCTCCCCCTAAATAACATGATTAAGAAGATCGCACTACCGATAACTGCTACAGTTACGTTTACAGGGATCTCAAACGGATGAACTACAATACGTCCTATAATATCGCATACTAGTAAGAACACCACTCCCATTACTGCTGTATGTGGAATTGTTTTCCTTAAGTTATCTCCTAAATACAGAGAAACAATATTTGGAACAATTAATCCTAGAAACGGTATGACACCAACAGTAAGTACAACAGTTGTTGCAATAATAGCGACAAGTACAAGTCCGATATTAAGTACAACTTTATAACTCAATCCTAAATTCTTTGCAAATTCTTCACCCATGCCCGCAACTGTAAATTTATTCGCATATATATATGCCAAAATAACAGCTGGAACACTTACATATAACAACTCATAACGACCAGCAATGACTAATGTAAAACTCCCCATTAACCAAGATGATATATTTTGGAGCAGGTCAGCTTCATATGCAAAAAACGTTGTAATTGAAGATAAAATATTTCCATACATGATACCAATTAACGGAACAAATATTGCATCTTTAAATTTAATACGATCTAATATTTGCATAAAGACGAGCGTTCCAATTAAGGCAAACGCAAAACTAAAAACTACTTGTTGTGTGTATGTAACATTTGTAAAAAACAACATGGATATTAATATTCCAAGTTTAGCTGCATCTAAAGTACCCGCAGTAGTTGGTGAGACAAATTTATTTCTACTAAGCGATTGCATTATTAATCCTGCGATACTCATTCCTGCACCAGCCAAAATAATTGCCATTAAACGAGGTACCCGACTAATGAGGAATGTTTGGGTCTTATCAGACTCCCAATCTAGTAAATCCGTTACCTTGATATCAATTGCTCCTATGAAAAGAGAAACAAATGACAAGATTACAGTAATAATAATTAATATCCATAACTTCATATCGTAATCCTCATATCTTAGTTTATTTTCGACTCAATTGAAAATGATTATCATTATTAAGTACGATATCAATTATATAAAAGGCTTTTTGTAAAATCAACCTAAGTTTCTTACCATACACAAGAAATTTAGAATTGATTTCCATATAAAAACAGTAAAAGGAACTTGCGCTATCCTCTTACTGTCAATTTTATTTTGCTGCTATAGCTGTACAAATAATTATTACCTTTGTTATTACTCAGCATAAGACCGTTTTTCTTCCTTAGTACCGTCCTCTTTATAAATGGTTAGTGAAGTGCCTTTATTCCGTGCAATTTCCACTGCTCTAGCAATGGCTTCTTTTTTTACCGAGAATACTTCACTTGCTCTATCAGAACCTACCGAAGCTACTGCCCAACCATCATCATGCTTATAAACCTCTTCCCCTTCTTCCAATCGCTCAGGATTACTTGTAGATTGTTTCCCTTCTTCGGATCGCTTAGTTGGACTACCCTGGCTTTGGTAAGTGTTAATTTCACTTTGAGATGCATGTTGCTTCCACTCTTTCGCTTGTTCAATCGCTATTGGAATTGCTTGACCTTCCTTATAACCATCATCAATCATAGAATTAGCAATATCAATTGCCTTTTTTCTTGTCGCTTTATCCAGATTTTTCATAGAACTGGGATAATCTTGCATTGTCCACACCATCTATCTTCACTCCTTCTTTTTTATATTGAATTCCCTATTCTTATGTATTTGAATCACTTTCATCATTACTTAATTAATCACTAAAAAGTTCGACTTAAAATTTATAAAAAAAGAGCCGTAAAAGGGATTTCCTTTTACAACTCCATTTATTACTTATCCATTAATGATTGTCCCATAATTGATACCCGAGACGTGTTTTTTAACTCTTCTAAGTTAACAGCTCCAATTCCAAACATCGTCATCTTCAATTCTAACTCCAGCTGTTCCATAGTCCGAATAACATCTTCTGGTGTTTCCATAGCAGCTTTTAATAAATGTCTAGCAAAGCCTACGACATCGGCACCAATCGTAATTGCTTTCGCTGCGTCTACACCTGTTTTCATTCCGCCGCTTGCCACTAGAGGAGCTTCTGGTAATTCTCCACGTACAGACACAAGACAATCTTTTGTCGGAGTTCCCCAGTTATTAAATGCTTCTGCTGCCGCTTTATTTAAAGGATCTTTAGAACGTAATTTTTCCACTTGACTCCAAGATGTACCTCCAGCACCGGCTACATCAATATATGAAATACCTGCGTCATACAATCGTCTAGCTACTTCACCATCAATCCCAAAACCTACTTCTTTTACTCCCACCGGGGCTTTTACTTGTTTGCAGACCTGCTCTATTTTTGGTAGTAAATCTTTAAAATTCAGGTCTCCGCCATCTTGAACCGCTTCCTGTAAACTGTTAAGGTGAAGGACAATAGAATCTGCATTTGTCTTATCAATAATTCGTTGACACTCTTCTGGACCATAGCCGTAATTTAATTGAACCGCTCCGATATTAACAATCAATGGTGCTGTAGGAGCTTGATTTCTGATTAGGAATGACTCCTTATGTTGATCGCTTTCTAAGAAAGCCCTCGTTGAACCAATTGCCAGTGCCCATCCCTTTTCCTCTGCAGCAATAGCAAGGTTCTGATTAATTTTTGTCGCTAGCTCCGATCCCCCAGTCATTGAACTTACTAAAAACGGCGCTTTCAATTGTTTCCCCAAAAAACTTGATTCCAAAGAAATATCTGCGAAATCTATTTCCGGTAATGCGTTATGTATAAAATTAATGCCTTCTAATCCTGTTGATTTATTTACTCCCTCTACATTTCCAGTAAGGCAAAGACGTATATGTTCTGTCTTACGTTGATTAATTCCTTTTTCCATTGATGTTACCTCCGCTAATCTAATTTCATTACCTCTAGTGTAATGGTTTATGTGCTGAAAAGAAAGAAAGAGCTTTTCTTATAATCCAACCTAACTTTTTCTACATGAATGAAGTACATTCGTGTATTACGAAATTCGAATTGGAAGTTTGTATTGTAAAGGGATTTCGGCAATTTAATATTCATTTATCCATACTAAAATACATGAAAATGGTAACTTACCTTTACTTTAAAAATATCATTGTATCCTTGCAACAATTAAGATACTATTAAATAATAGAATAAATTAATTTCACTGAATAAAATGATAATTATGATATAACAGTAAGTTGTTTATTTCATATGCTATAAATACTAAACATCTATATTCGGAGGATACTATGTTAAAAGAGAAGGCAAAAACCTTTGCAACAAAGGCACATCAAGGGCAAACCAGAAAAAATTCGGACGAAGCATATATCACACATCCAATTCGTGTTGCTCAAAGGCTTGAGCTAGAAGGCTGTTCGGATGCACTGGTATGTGCAGCTTATCTTCATGACGTTGTTGAAGATACTCCTGTTACAATCGATGACATCCAATATGAGTTCGGAAAGGAAATTGCTCGACTTGTTGCTGCTCATACAGAAGATAAATCCAAATCTTGGAAAGAACGCAAACAACATACAATAAAAAGCATCCAAAACTCCCCTAAGGAAGTAAAATATTTAATTATCGCCGATAAATTAGACAACTTAATTGAACTTGAAAAAGAATACGCTTTATTGGGAGATAGTATCTGGGCAAATTTTAATGCAGGTTACGATCAACAAAAGTGGTATAATCAATCGATCGTAAAATATATGTACTGCGGTTTAAACCAATCAGAAATACCAGTTTATTTTACTGAATATGCAAAAGCAGTAGAACGTGTTTTTTCTCAAAAATAACACCTTCGAATGATTGCATCGTTTGAATGTATCAGTTCGAAGGTGTTATTTAATGATTCAAGTAATATCAGGACATGAATTATTTATTATTCGTATTACAATTTATCTTACATTCATTTCACTTGGTACTGCACCGCTTCTTAAATTCCTATCCAATTCGTTAATCTCCTGCATTTCAGTATCCGTAAGTTCAAAATCAAATACATCTAGATTTTCTTCGATACGGTTAGGTGTCACTGACTTAGGAATAACTATCATTCCTGATTGCAGATGCCAACGTAGAATTGTTTGAGCAACAGTTTTACCTTTTCTTTCTGCTAAGTTTTGTAGTTCTTCACTTTGAAGTACCTCTTTACCATTCATTAGAGGGCTATACGACTCTAGGTAGATATTGTGTTTCTCACAAAAATCCCGAAGTTCTTTTTGTTGTAGATAAGGATGACATTCTACTTGATTAAGTACCGGTACTATTTCACATTCATTAAGTATTCTTTCTAAATACTCAATATCAAAATTACAAACACCAATTGCTTTAACTTTACCGTCTTTATATAATGTTTCTAAAGCTTTATAAGTTTCTACATATTGGTCAAATTCTGGAGTTGGCCAATGGATTAAGTAAAGATCTACGTAGTCTAAACCTAACCTTTCTAAACTTTCATCGAACGCTTTTAATGTATTATCATACCCATGATCACTATTCCACACTTTGGTAGTTATAAACAATTGCTCACGCGGTATACCGCTATTAGAGATAGCTTCTCCTACCCCTACTTCATTTCCATATACTTTTGCTGTATCTATTGAACGATAACCTACTTTTAATGCATGTTCTACTGGTGAAACGACTTCTTCATTTGGAACTTTCCAAACTCCAAAACCTAATTGAGGCATTTTTAAGCCATTATTTAAAGTAACATATTCCATCGTCTTCTCATCCCTTTCTCTTAATCTATCAATAATTATACTTTATTTGATAGTTTCATACGATTTATTAGCTTATAATATCAAATCTTTCATAAATTTTTAACAATTCTCTTCATACTTTCTACCTATTTACCGATATTATATAAAACATAATATGGGCGGGGGAAAATATGAAATTTCTAAAGAACAAAAAGATGAAATCTAGAAATACAGAAACTACCAAAAGTAAAAGAACATTTAATTTCTTAAACATAAAAAAGAAAGATAATAAAGGAAAACCAAAGCACCGGTTCTCCATTAATTTTAAAGCCTTTAATAATTTAAGTATTGGTAAAAAATATTTATTATCATTCTTAGTTGTTATCTTCTTTACTTTCAGTGCCTGGTTTTTTGTGAACCAAGAAGTGAAACAATCTAAGGAAGACGCTGAAGCAGTGTATACATATAGCGAACAAGTAAATAAGCTAAATCAACTATCACTAGCAATTCAAGGTAAAGATGTCCAAATTGCAGACTATTTACTTACGAGTAATAATTTATATGTTGATCGATTTAATGAGTATAAAACTCAAGTAGATCAATTAATAGTAGAAGTGGAAGATTTTTTAACGACGGAAGATGAATTCTTTAAAATAAGTCAATTAAAACGATCTGATGATACGATTAATAGTACTTTTGAAGAAAAGGTCATTCCATCCATAGAAAACAATGATAATATAATGGCGAATACACTAAGAGAAACAACCTATCGTTTCCGTACAAGTAATGTTGACATTGTTAACGAATTCATATCAGAAAGAGAGGAAGCTCAAGCAGAAGCTTCAGAAGCTGCAGAAACTAGTATGGATAGTGTTTCCTCGACACTTACAATGGCTAACCTTTTTACCATTGCCATAGGGATAATTATTTTTAGTATAGTTAGTGTGCAAATTTCTAGAAATCTGAAACAAGTTGTACAAATCACCTCCAAAGTTGCAGATGGTGACCTAACAGCAAAAGGAATGGAATATAACGGAAAAGATGAAATTGGTCAATTAAGTGCATCCGTTAACCAAATGAAAGACAATATGAAAGCGATCCTAACGAAGGTTTCTTCAGCAAGTACTTCCGTATTAGAACGTAGCGATCATCTTACCCAAGCTGCAACGGAAGTGAAAGAAGGGAATTCACAAGTAGCTGCGACGATGGAAGAATTATCAGCTGGAGCAGAGACACAGGCAAATGGCGCTTCAGACCTGTCTGGTAAGATGTCAGAATTTGTAGAGGTAGTTAACAAGTCTCGTGAAAACGGAGATGCGATTACTAGTACCACCGAAAAGATGTTAGAACAAACCAACCAGGGAACCGCTTTAATGCAAAATTCAATGAAGCAGATGCACCGAATTGATGAAATTGTGAAAGTTTCTGTAGATAAGGTTAAAGGTTTAGATCATCAATCAAGAGATATATCGAATCTGATATCCGTTATTAAAGATATCTCTGAACAAACGAACTTATTAGCATTAAATGCTGCCATAGAAGCTGCAAGAGCTGGCGAGCATGGACGGGGATTTGCTGTTGTAGCAGATGAAGTCAGAAAACTTTCTGAACAAGTATCAAATTCTGTAGGAGAAATCACCACTATTGTTTCTAATATCCAAGACGGAACAAAAGAAGTTGTTAGTTCCCTTAATAACGGCTACAAGGAAGTTCAAGAAGGAACAAGTCAAATCGAATCAACTGGGAACAACTTTAAAACAATTCAACATGGTGTTAATGACATGGTGCATAAAATTGAATATATTACGACAGATCTATTAAATATCGTTGAAAATAGTACTAATATGAATCAACTTATCGAAGAAATTGCCTCAACTTCAGAAGAATCAGCTGCTGGTGTGGAACAAGCATCTGCTGCTGCTCAGCAAACTTCTAGTTCAATGGAAGAGGTTGCAGGCAGTGCCAACAGTCTTGCAGAACTCGCAATTGATTTAAACAATCAATTAAAAGTATTTAAACTTAAATAAAACAAATAACCGAACTACTTTCCAGCTTAACTCTACACGAATCGAAGTAAAAATTCGAGAAGGAGTGAACGATGTGACTGGATTGTAGTTCGGTTTTTAGCTTAAAAACAATTGAAGAAAGAGTTAATCTTTATTTTCTTGATTACCATGGTATAAGAAACATTGCTTTGTATGGTCATTCACCATTCCAGTTGCTTGCATAAATGAATAACAGATAGTTGGACCTACAAAGCGAAAACCTCTTTTTTTCATATCTTTACTCATCTTTTTGGAAAGGTCCGTATAAGCAGGAATTTCCTTATCGTTTTCCCACGTATTCATAATTGGTTGTCCATCCACAAAACTCCAAATATAGTTATGAAAAGAACCAAATTCCTTAGCGACTTCCATGCATCTATGGGCATTATTAATCACCGAACTTACCTTTTTTCTATTTCGAATAATACCTTCATTTGATAGTAATGTTTCTATTTTTTCATCCGAATAGGTTGCCACAATTTCCGGATAAAAATGGTCAAATGCTTCTCTATAATTCTCTCGTCTTTTTAGAATCGTAATCCAACTTAACCCTGCTTGAGCTCCTTCTAACGACAACATTTCAAATAGATACCTGTCATCCGTATAAACAGGAACTCCCCATTCTTCATCATGATAAGAAATATAGATGGATTCGTCAGTAACCCAGCCACACCGTTTTAACATTACGTGGTCTCCTCTCCTACTTTCACATCGTTTTCATCATATGATATCCAATCACTAAAACTACCAGGATACAATTTCACATTGTGAAACCCTGCTGCCTCTAACGCAAGTATGTTTGGACAAGCAGAAACACCTGAGCCACAAGAAACAATAATCTCATCATCTTTTGAAAGATTAGCAAACAAATTTTCTAACTGCTCTTTATCTTTCCACCTTGTACCATCACTCGTAAGTACATCTTTCCAAAAATAATTGACTGCTCCTGGAATATGTCCTGCTCTTCGATATAACGGCTCTTCGTCTCCCAGATATCTTGGATAGGAACGAGAATCGATTAATACCGTGTTGCCATTAGTAATTTTATCGCGCACTTCCTTCATATCAACGGTACGATTTTGTTTCATTCGAGGATGATAAGTGACTGGAGTTAAAGAAGGTATTTCTGTTGTTACCACACCACCTTCTTCTTTCCATTGGTCCAATCCTCCTTCTAGAATATAAACTTTATCATGACCTACATAATCCATTAACCACCAAAATCGAGGCGCAAACATGTCATTTCCTTGATCATAAACGACAACGATCGTTTCATTGGTTATCCCTATCTGGCCTAGCTTATTCGCAAATAATTCCCAATCTGGCAAAGGATGGTTACCTCCATGTTTACCCGCCTTCCCAGATAAATCCTTATTTAAATCCATATAAATTGCACCAGGTATATGCTCTTTCAAATACGCTTTTCTTCCAGCATCGGGATCTTGTAAATCAAATCGTACATCCACAATTACAATCTGATTTTGCGAAAATCTACGCATCAAACGCTGTACACTAATTAAATTTTTCATATTATCCCTCCAGCATCTATTTTATTTTCTATCATATCATTTTATAAAATAATATACAGATATCTAAATAATCAATATATGATAAACTAATAGAAAACGAAGAGGAGCTTCAACATGCAAAAACAACTTATCAATCGATTAATTACATATGCAAAAATAGACACACAATCTGACGGAGATTCAAGTACTACTCCATCAACACCTGGCCAGTGGGATTTAATTCACTATCTTAAAGATGAACTAAAAGAAATTGGCATGGAAGAAATCGAAGTCGATGAATATGGATATCTCATGGCTACATTACCAGCAAATTCGAAAAATGATATTCCGACGATCGGTTTTCTTGCCCACGTAGATACTGCTACGGATTTTACTGGTAAGAACGTTAATCCGCAAATCATTGATTATAACGGCGGGGATATCGTATTAAATGAAACGCTTCAAGTTGTGCTATCAACTAAGGAATTTCCAGAGCTTTCTTCCTATAAAGGACATACATTAATTACTACTGATGGTACGACACTTTTAGGAGCTGACAATAAAGCGGGCATTGCTGAAATTATGACAGCTATGCAGTATCTCATCCAACATCCAGAAATAGAGCATGGTACTATTCGTGTTGCTTTTACACCAGATGAAGAAATTGGACGTGGTCCGCATAAATTTGATGTATCCCGTTTTAACGCTAAATACGCATATACGATCGACGGTGGTCCTTTAGGAGAACTTCAATATGAAAGTTTTAATGCTGCAGCCGCAAAAGTCACCTTCACTGGGAACAGTGTTCACCCAGGTACTGCAAAGAATAAGATGGTCAATTCAGGAAAGATTGCTGCTGAATTTATCTCGAAATTTCCAGAACAGGAAGCTCCCGAGCATACAGAGGGATATGAAGGGTTTTATCATTTAATATCTATCGAAGGTGACGTAGAAACAACCAAAGTTTATTACATTATTCGCGATCATGATCGTAATAAGTTTGAAAATCGAAAAGATACGTTACGACAATTCGCTACTGATATACAACATAAATATGGAGAAAATGCTATTCACGTAGAAATGGAAGATCAGTATTACAATATGCGCGAGAAAATAGAGCCGGTTAAAGATATTGTCGATATAGCTAGTGAGGCTATGAAACAATTAGATATCGAACCTATTATTCAACCAGTACGTGGAGGAACAGACGGATCCCAACTCTCTTATATGGGATTACCAACTCCAAATATCTTTACCGGTGGAGAGAATTTCCACGGAAAATATGAGTATGTATCTGTTCAAAATATGGAAAAATCTACGAAAACGATTATTGGTATTGCTAAATTATTTGCTGAGAAATCATAAGACTAATCAAATTCGTTTTGAGTCTGTGGTAATAACTGCCACTGGCTCAAAACTACATCCTTCATCTAATTTTCCACCTCCCTTCTATTTGCTATAAATTCAGAAATTACTAACTTATTGTTTTAGCTACTCAATCCCCTAAAAATATGAGAAGATATAATCTGCAAAATTATTTCTAATTACGCGTTAATAAAATATATATACATATATAACGTAAGTCTTCCATCATTTGAGGTTTTTTCACTCAGTAATAATGATAAATAAGGCTTATCAAGGTGATGTCCTTATCCTTTATTAAGCTTTTTTTAGTTGACGGACATTTCTCACCTGGAAAAGAATAAGAGATAGTACGGGTTAGGAGAGTTAATTATGCAACGTTTGCTTTGGTTGTTATTGATCGGTGTACTACTACTTTTCATAAGCGCATGCCAATCTAATGATGATAACCATTCATCTTCACAAGAAACTTTAGAAAACCCAACAAATGATGAGGATGTAACAGCTAATCAAAATAATAAAGAGTTACCAGAAACCCCTTTACAAAAGCTAGATCAAGGAGAAGAGGTAGATGCTCTTCAGTATTTTCTTGAACAGTTAGGGTACAACTTTTCTGAACAAGGTAACTATAACGAACAGGTGACTTGGGCAATAACTGATTTTCAACTACAACAAGAGGATTTACTCGTTTCTGGGGTCTATAATGAGGATACCAAACAAAAAATAGAGGAAGTTATCCAATCCGAAAATTCGTATAAACCAGGTGAAGGTCTACCAGCACCGACAGAACCTGCATTTACAGATGCGGGTACGGAAATCATTTCAAACCCATACGATCAACTAGCTCTTGTAAATAAAGAATTTTCATTGCCTGCAGACTATATTCCAGATGATTTAGTTATACCTAATGTTCCTTTCCCATTCACGGAGGACATTCCAAAAAAATATATGCGCCAAGCTGCCGCTGATGCATTAGAAGAATTGTTTGCAGATGCGCTAGAAGAAAATTTAGAGCTTTACGCACAATCTGGATACCGATCATACGACCGCCAAGATAACATTTTTGCAGCAAATGCCGCTGAAAATGGTGAAAAGCATGCAAACACATTTAGTGCTCGACCTGGAGAGAGTGAACATCAAACCGGACTGGCTATGGATGTAACAAGTCCAGAAGTTAACTTTAATCTAGTAACGGAGTTTGGTGAAACAAAAGAAGGAAAATGGGTAAAAGAAAATGCCGCAAATTATGGTTTTATCATTCGATTCCCAGAAGGTAAAGAAGATATTACTAAATATCAATTTGAACCTTGGCATTTACGTTATGTAGGACATAAAGCAGCAGAAGAAATCATGAATCAAGACATTACGTTAGAAGAATACCTGGAGAAATAAATCATAAACGTCCTCTAAAAATTAGGGGGCGTTTTTTAGACGCAGAAAAAATATGTAACCTCAAACTCCAAGCATATCTTTTATGCATGCTTAGAAGAGGTATCTGCTTTAGTTAAAGCCTCATCAATTTGTTTATCTAGTGCTCGAATTCTTTTTAGTGCTATTTCGGGATCAATTTCTTTATAATGATGATTACCACCATACTCTTCATCAGCTTCGTCTGCCATTGCTACAACTTGTTGAAGTGAATTTAATTGCAACTCCCCTTCTGGCAGATAAGAGTCGGTATGAAGTAAAATAGCAATAGCTATTTCTTTAGCTGCATGTCGCTCTTCACCATTTCGAATTAAAAGTTTATGAGCACGACTTGAACCTTTAATCGCATGAATATCATTTTCTTTATAGAGATCATAATCCCATTCGCCATTACGATACCATGTATAGTGACCGATATCGTGTAAGAGCGCTGCTTTTGTAGCAAGATCTGGATTTACAGCAAATCGCTTAGAAAAAATATACGCATATTCCGCCACCGCCACTGCATGGGCAATCCCAGAACGCTGTAAATACTTCTTTGTGATTGGGTGAACAAATATTTGTTCTAAAGTAACTCTTTCCATCCTTATGCTCCTTTCTTTCGTGTATATTACTTTCATTACCAAATTTCGCTGAATATAAACATGTATGAAAAAAGCACAGATTATATAGCTACTGCGCAACAATATTTACTATTCAGTTAAATTTCGCAAATATCAACCAAAAAAAGATATTAGTTCATTTTACCTTTTTACAAGTTAGTTGTAAAGTAATTTATTCAAAATTTGCAAAGAATGTGCGCTTCCGTTACAATTTAATTGATAATAATTATCAATTAAATTGTATAGGGGTATGGGTATGGAAAGAACGGAATTAGCAAAACTTATTAGAGAACGACGTGCCATAAAAAAAGGTTACACAAATAAAGAAGTTACCGAAGATAAGATAAAAGAGCTATTAGAGGATGCAATCTGGGCACCCACACATGGAATGAGACAGCCATGGCGCTTTTTATTTGTTAGTCAAGAACACTTGCCTACCTTCGCAAAAAAAGTTGCATCTACTTACCCTGTAGAAAGACAGGAAAACAGAGAAAATTATTTAAATGAACCTAATGCCATTCTCGTTGTAATTATGGAAGAGTCTGATATTCCAAAGCAATGGGACGAGAACTACGGAGCTGTTGCTTCCATGATTCAGAATTTCTGGTTACTTGCATGGCAAGAAAAACTTGGAGTCGTATGGAAAACAAACCCGCATATTTACGATGATAACGTGAAAGATAAATTAAATATACAAGAAAATGAAAAAATCGTTGGTTTTCTTCATTTAGGTTATTTTGAAGAAATACCGCCACAGAAAGAACGAATTTCTGTCGATGACAAATTTGAAACTTTTCGAGGTTAAGCGAGAATGCATTTATCAATTGGTGGGTATCTTGATTAAATAAGTAGCCCTTAAAAAAACTTTTAAAAAAGTTATTGACAATTACTTGTCCCATCCGGTAAGATAAATTCAACAAATTGATGAATCGGCACTGACGAAGAAGAGTACTTAATAAAAACCCTAAAGAGAGCTGATGGTTGGTGAGAATCAGCGGGATATTTTATTAAGGAATGGACTTCTGAGCTCCAAACCGAACCGTTAACTGAAGTAGGCCTTGGCGAATTCGTCTCTCGTTATCGAGACTAAGTAGATAATTTATTATCTTACTTTCAAAGTGAGCTGAACTTCAGCTAATAAAGGTGGTACCACGGTCCCTCGTCCTTTTTAGGATTAGGGGCTTTTTTGTATTCATACAACTAAATAATTGCAAAATCATTGAGTAAGAGGAGTAAATATTCAGGAATCGTTACAGAGAGCTAGAGGTTGGTGAAATTCTAGCACGCCGAAGAGTATTGAATGGACTTACGAGAGTTTTCTTGAAGCATTAGACTAGTAGGGAAAAACGGGTTTCCGCCGTTATACGGATAGGATATCGGAGCATAACTTCTCCCGTATCTGAAAACGAGTTGGGAAGATTTCTTTCCAAATGAGGTGGCACCGCGGTTCCTATCGTCCTCTATAAGCACACTAGCTGTGTTTATAGGGGACTTTTTTTATTCAATTACTTTTAAATAAGGAGTCGAAGACATGAGTATCCATTATGTAGTTGAGAAACAACCAATCGATCGATTATTACCTATTCAAGTACTAACCCAACTAACTAGCACAAAAAAATATTTATTAGAAAGCAGCTTTCCGCATGAAGAAAAAGGACGCTTTTCATTTCTAGGAATGAATCCATACCAAGAAATTCTAGGATTCGATAACCGTACCAAGATTTGCAACTATACGAATGACGAAGATGAATGGGTAGAACAACATGCCTTACATTATATAAAACACCATCTACCTAAAGCCGAAATCGATATTTCCATTCCATTCTATGGTGGCGCAATCGGATATATCGGCTACGATACGATACGTTCCTTTGAACACATCGGAGATCGATTACCCGATGAACGAAACATGCCAGACATACATCTGATGTTATTTGAAGATACGATCATATTCGACCATGAACAAGATACCTGCTACCTCCTTGTGATTGATACGGATTCATCCACTTCTCGAGATGATTTACAGGAACGTCTAGGCCAACTCAGAAAAATAATAAAGAAAGCAAGAGCAGCGACAGTCCCCATCCCAGCGAGATATTCATTTACTCCAGAGATGGACCAAGACGTATTCGAAAAAAATGTAGCTACTGCAAAAAAACATATTGAAGACGGAGATATTTTTCAAGTTGTATTGTCTCAGCGAATGAAGGCAAAGGTCGAAAATCCAGAAACCTTTTCCCTCTCCTTTTATGAACAACTGAGACAATCGAATCCTTCCCCTTACATGTTTTATATGGATTTTAATGATTACCTCATTCTTGGGGCTTCACCAGAAAGTCTCATCGAAACAACTGGCAAGAAGATCATCACGAATCCAATAGCAGGTACAAGAAAAAGAGGAAGCACGAACGAAATTGATCTCATGCTCACAGAGGAATTGCTTGCTGATGAAAAAGAAAGAGCGGAGCATCAAATGCTTGTAGATCTAAGTAGAAATGACCTTGGAAAGGTATGTGAAATCGGAAGTATTGATATTCCGGTATATATGAAAATAGAAAAATATCAACATGTCATGCATATGGTCTCTGAAGTCACTGGCATTTTAAAATCTAACTACTCTAGTATTGATGCTTTAATCTCTTGTTTACCAGCTGGAACAGTATCCGGAGCACCCAAAATACGTGCAATGCAAATAATCAACGAGTTAGAGCAACACCAAAGAGGTCCTTATGGAGGAGGTATTGGATTTATTAACTTTCAACAAGATGTTCACATGGCTTTAGCTATTCGAACGGTGATCGTTAAAGATGACAAAGCATACTTACAAGCAGGAGCAGGAATCGTTTATGATTCCATACCTACAAGTGAGTATATTGAAACGCTAAATAAAGCCAAATCATTTATGGAGGTGGACGATCATGATTTTATTAATCGATAACTACGACTCATTTACGTATAACCTCTATCAATATATTTCTGAATTTAATAAGGAAGTCCGTGTTATTCGAAATGACGCAATAACACCTAATGAAATACGAGCCATGCATCCTGAAGCAATTATTATATCTCCTGGACCAGGTTCTCCGACAAAAGCAGGAAATTGCTTGAAGATTGTACGGGAAGTATATCGAGAATTCCCAATACTCGGTATTTGTCTAGGACATCAGGTACTTGCAGAAGCTTTAGGGGGAGAAATAAAACAAGCCAAAGTGATAAAACACGGAAAAACGTCACCTATCTCAATAAAAGATTCACAGTTATTACATTCACTTCAACATCCAATACAGGTCATGCGTTACCATTCACTTATTGTTGATCGAAAAAGTCTATCTGCCGATTACCAAGTGACAGCACGATCTCTGGATGATAATGAGATTATGGCAATCGAACATAAACAACTACCACTCTTTGGAATGCAGTTTCACCCAGAATCAATCGGTACAAAGGATGGAAAGCAAATCATTAAGAATTTCTTAATCCAAATCAAAGCCTTACAGGAGGATGAAAATAATGAAGCACTCACTTCATAAAATTATTGAACGACAAGATTTATCCACAGAAGAAATAAAAGAAGTATTTAAACATTGTTTCTCACAAGAAGTATCTGATTCGGAACTAGCAGCCATTCTTATCTCCTTAAAAATGAAAGGAGAAACCGCTGAGGAAGTAGCTGGATTATCTCAAGTTATTCAAGAACATTCTCCTTTCCTACTAAACTTTCATCAACCAGTAATGGACAATTGCGGAACGGGCGGAGATCGTTCTAATAGTTTTAATATCAGTACATGTTCTGCCTTTGTATTAGCTGGAGCTGGTGTCACCGTAGCAAAGCATGGAAATAGAAGTGTATCTAGTCAAACAGGAAGTGCAGATGTCTTAGAGAAATTAGGCGTATCTCTTGCTTTTACTAAAGAACAAGTGAATGAAATGTTAGATAAAAATCAAATTGCTTTCTTATTTGCTCAACATGTACATCCGACACTAAAGCAAGTGGGCAAAGTAAGAAAAGATTTACGAATACCTACTATTTTTAATTTCATCGGCCCATTAACAAATCCTGTCCACTTAGATTCTCAATATATTGGAGTCTATGATCCAGAAGCTCTTCAAATGGTGGCAAAAGCTGCACAACTACTTGGAAGAGAACGAGCAATTGTGATTCATGGGGCTGGCGGTTTAGACGAGGCTTCTTTACAAGGAGAAAATAAATATATCCTCGTAGAGAATGATCGTTTAGAAGAAAAAACCATTCATCCAGAAGAGGTGGGATTATCTGTTTATCCGAACGATGAAATTCAAGGAGGAAATGCAACAGAAAACGCAAATATCTTACTTTCTGTATTAAAAGGGGAAGATAGTGCATATCTAGATACGGTATTGTTCAATGCAGGTATTGCATTGTTTGCCAGCAAAAAAGCGGATTCCATTTATGACGGTGTCGAACTTGCTCGGGAAAGTATTACATCTGGATCAGCATTAAGCAAACTCAATAACTTAATCACATTCAGTAAGAAAGTTAGCGAGGTGGTTTAAATGACTTTTCTAGCAAAAATCTTAGAGGAAAAGCAAACGGAAGTTAACAGTAGAAAACAAGAGAAAATCGATTTCGGAAGTAGAAATATACCAGTGCACTCGTTTATTCAACTAATCAATCAAGCAAGCTCATTATCTATTATCGCCGAAATAAAACGCGCCTCTCCATCAAAAGGAGAAATTCAAATGGACATTGATCCCGTCGAGCAAGCTATAAAGTATGAGCAAGCAGGTGCATCAGCCATATCTGTATTAACAGATCAACGTTTTTTCAAAGGTTCATTAAACGATTTACAACAAGTAAGTGAAGCCGTTTCAATTCCAGTTCTTTGTAAAGATTTTATTATCGATGAAATTCAAATTGATGATGCAAAAGATGCAGGAGCTTCTATTATTCTGTTAATTCTAGCAGCTTTACCATTAGAGAGATTCCAAGAATTATATAATTATGCTACAAAGCAAGGACTTGAGGTCATATGTGAAGTGCATACAGCAGAAGAATTAAAAAATGCCTTAACGATATCCCCAGCAATCATTGGCATAAATAATCGTAACTTAAAATCTTTTGACGTTGATTTACAAACTACGAAACAATTGGCTCAACGAGTTGATACCAATAAAACGATTATCATCAGTGAAAGCGGCATGAGAACTGCTAGTGATGCAACACTAGCTGCTGAATCTGGAGCAAAAGCGATTTTAGTTGGAGAAACATTTATGAGGTCGAATCAATTAGAAACTGATTTTAATAATCTACGCGTTCCTCTTGTGGAAAGGAGTATATAGATGTTTGTAAAAATATGCGGAATAACTTCCATTGATACTGCTCAAGCAGTTGTAGATGCTAACGCTGATATGATTGGATTTGTATTTGCACCGAGTAAGCGACAACTATCCACCTCTCTAGCTGAGGAAATAGCAAATACACTTCCTCAGACCATTCAAAAAGTTGGGGTATTTGTAGATGAGCCTTTAGAGAATATCCTATCCATCATCGAGAGGGTGAATCTTGATATTGTCCAGTTACACGGCGATGAGTCTATCGACTATCAAAAGAGGATTCCAATTCCGATAATCAAAGCATTTCCAGCTACTACAGAGGGATTAAACCAAGCAAATCAATCATCTGCAAAATATATATTAATCGACAGTCCCCCTCTGCAATCATCGCGCGGAGGAAACGGGGTAACATTTAATTGGAATATCCTTAAAGACCAACCTTTTACTAGCAAATTAATATTGGCTGGTGGGTTGAATACAGAGAATATACGTGAAGCTATAAAAACTGTAAATCCCGCTGGTGTTGATGTTTCAAGTGGAGTAGAAACAAATGGAAAAAAGGACGCAAAGAAGATCCAGCAATTTATTACTAACGTACAAAGAAAGGATGTATTGCGATGACTACTTATTCATTTCCAAATACAAAAGGAAAATATGGAGAGTTTGGCGGAAGATTTGTTCCAGAACTATTAATGCCTGCAGTACTTGAATTAGAAAAAGCGTATGAAGATGCGTTGAAAGATGAGAGTTTTAACGAGGAACTTCAAACATATTTAACGGAATACATCGGACGTGAAACCCCATTATATCACGCTAAAAAGTTAACGGAACATGCAGGCGGCGCACAAATTTATTTAAAACGTGAAGATTTAAATCATACTGGTGCTCATAAAATCAATAATACAATTGGGCAAGCACTACTCACGTTGCGAATGGGCAAGAAAAAAGTTGTAGCTGAAACTGGTGCAGGACAACATGGTGTAGCTACAGCAACAGTATGTTCTTTATTAGGATTAGAATGTATTGTTTTTATGGGGGAAGAAGATATTAAGCGGCAAAAGCTAAATGTTTTTCGCATGGAATTGCTAGGGGCGGAGGTAGTCAGTGTCTCCCAAGGTAGTGGAACCTTAAAAGACGCTGTGAACGAAGCGCTTCGCTACTGGGTAAATAATGTCAATGACACTCATTATATTATCGGATCAGTCGTTGGACCTCATCCTTTCCCAAAAATTGTTCGCGACTTTCAATCCGTGATAGGCAAAGAAACCAAAGAACAAAGTATGAAAAAAATAGGTTCCTTACCCGATGCTGTTGTCGCATGCGTTGGTGGCGGAAGTAATGCGATGGGCATGTTCTACCCATTTATCGATGATAAGGAAGTGACTTTATTCGGTGTAGAAGCTGCAGGAGCAGGATTAGATACCAAACAACATGCAGCGACCCTTACTGGTGGCTCTCCAGGTATGTTGCATGGAACATTTACGTATCTGCTTCAAGATGATTGTGGACAAATTGAAGAAGCATTCTCTATCTCAGCAGGTCTTGATTATCCAGGAATTGGACCAGAACATAGTCACCTTCACCAGACGAAAAGAGTAACATACTCCTCGATTACAGATGAGGAAGCACTTGAAGCTTTTCAACTCTTATCCAAAACAGAAGGCATTATTCCTGCATTAGAGAGCGCACATGCAGTTAGTTATGCTACAAAGTTAGCTAAGGAAATGAATCCTGAGCAATCTATCGTTATTTGCTTATCTGGTAGAGGGGATAAAGACGTCGAGCAAGTAAAAGAAAGACTGGAGGGGGAACAATAATGGGAAAAAGTAAACTCGATGCTGTATTGAAAGAAAAAACACAAGCCAAAAAACCTATATTTGTACCTTATATTATGGCTGGAGATGGTGGCATTGATAACCTTAACAAACGTATTCAGTTTTTAGAAGAAGCAGGTGCTTCGGCAGTGGAACTTGGAATTCCATTTTCTGATCCGGTAGCAGATGGGCCTGTCATTCAAGATGCAGGACAACGCGCGCTGGCAAATAAGACTACGATAGGTTCTGTATTAGAAGCATTGGAAAGCGAAAAATCACAGCGAAACATCCCTGTTGTCCTAATGACCTATATTAACCCAGTATGGAAATATGGATTTGAACAATTTGCTAGAGATTGCTCTCAAGCAGGTGTCGACGGCATCATTATTCCGGATATTCCGATGGAAGAGGAGGACGATGTAGCATCTTCGTTAACGCAGCACGATATCGCGTTTATCCGTTTAGCTGCCATGACAAGTACAGAAGACCGTCTGGAAAGAATAGCAAAACGATCAGAAGGATTTTTATATGCCGTATCTGTGACTGGTACTACAGGTGAACGCGCTCAACACGAGAATGATGCGTTCCACTTTTTAGAAAAACTGAAGCAAATAAGCCATGTACCAGTATTAGCTGGATTTGGTATATCCACTGCCGAACGCGCAAGAGAACTTTCTGCCGCTTGCGACGGCGTTGTTGTAGGAAGTAAAATTGTACAGTTATTTGAGCAAGGAGATGAAGATGGTATTCACTCTCTTATACGAGAGAGTATTGGAGAAAAAGTCATTTGACCAATTTGTAAATATAAGAGGATGAGACAAAAAAGAGCCCACGTAACTGCGTGGACTCTTGATTTTTATCTTGTCATTGAACGAATATAGTCATATTGCACGGATAATTTCTCGCGTAATAAATGCTCTTCGTTCTTCATATAAATATCTTGTTTGTTATTTCGATATCTAAATAATTTCTTTAACATTGCTTTCACCTTCCTTTATTAAAATGACCGGTCAGTTTCTTAATATATGAGGAACCATCAAAAATGATTCCAAATTTAGGCATTTGCTGTTAAATATGTGATAAGCACGCTTTCCATTTCTTTAATACTTGCCTCTAACTTCGCCTCGTCATAACCAATAACAGCGTGTAACCAAATTCCATCATGCAAGGACCAAAACATAGATGAAGCTGCCTCAGCATCTATATCTGGCTTGATTTCCCCTAATTTCTGTCCTTGCTCAATAATCTCTTTCGTCAATCCAAACATATCATCAAACCGTTCAACTAAAATATGTTGAACTTCTGGTGAGTCTGTGGAATATAACCAAAACTCAACATGTACACGCATAAATTTTTTCTTTTCCAGACTGTACGGAATATCTTCTCGGATCCAATATTTCAGTTTTTCTAGTGGACTATCGATTTTTGCTAATTTAATCGTAAGCTCTTCTACCATTTCCTGACGTTTTTTCTGAAGCAAATGAATAAAAATTTCTTCCTTGCTTTTGAAGTAGTTGTAGACTGATCCCTTACTTAAATTCGAATATCGAACTATATCGTCGACTGTTGATGCATAGTATCCCTTGGCGGAGAAACACTCCAAAGCAGATTCCAATAAATGTTCTCTGCGTGCTTCTTTTTCTTCATCAGAAATTCGTGGAGCCATAATTACACCTCTTTATTAAAACTGACTGGATAGTTTATATAAATTGTAGTCTTTTTTGACACAATTTACAACCCTTTTATTTTCAAAAAAAAAGAACCCTCCTCCTCCTTTGAGAAGTCAGGGTCCTTTTAATCTTTTATTATTCAGCTAATAATGGGTATACCCCATCTTCATCATGTGTTTCCGTTCCTACTAACGCAGGGTTGAACACACATACCATACGCATTTGAGTTTTTGCACGTAAATAGTGCTTATCGTTATCATTTAAAAGATACATCGTTCCTGGCTTCAACTGCCATACCTCACCAGTATCTTTTTTCTCTACTTCCCCTTCACCTTCGATGCAGTACACTGCTTCAATATGATTTTTGTACCAGAAGTAGCTTTCTGTTCCTGCCTTAATAATCGTATCGTTAAGGCTAAAGCCAACATTGTCTTTATTTAAAACAAAACGTCTGCTTTCCCATGTTTCCCCTTTTTGATGATCCTCTGTACCTTGAATGTCTTCTAATGATTTTACGATCATGATTAAAATTCCTCCTTATTTCTCTAGTGCTGCTTGAATACTTTCTTCTAAGATGTCCATTCCTTTTTCAATACCATCTTCATCAATAATTAATGGCGGAAGGAATTTAACAACTTCATCCTTCGCTCCGGATGTCTCAAGAATTAAACCTCTAGAAAATGCTTCCGCGCAAATTTCGCCTGCAAGTCCATCTACATGAACCCCAATACCAAGCATTAAGCCTCTACCTCTTAAATCTGCATTTAATTCAGGAAACTTTTCTACGATGCGTTTCATTCTCTCTTGGAATAGAGAACTCATTTTCTTAATATTTTGAGAGAATGCATCCGTTTTCCAATTGTTTAATGCTTCTGTAGCTGCTAAAAATGCAAGGTTATTTCCACGGAATGTACCGTTGTGTTCACCAGGTCCCCATTGATCAAATTCAGGTTTAATCAATGTGATTGCCATTGGCAACCCAACTCCACCAATTGATTTTGACAGGCAAACTATATCTGGGTTGATTCCTGCTTCTTCAAAGCTAAAGAATGTACCCGTTCTTCCACATCCTGCCTGGACATCATCAATGATTAGTAGAATATCCCATTTTCTGCAAATTTCTTCTATTTTTTTCACCCATTCAAGACGGGCAGCGTTAATTCCACCTTCTCCTTGAACTGTTTCTAGAATAAATGCAGCTGGTAGTGCTACTCCACTTCCAGAATCCTCTAGGAAACGTTCAATATATGCAATTGAATCTTGCTCATCTACATATTGATCAAATGGCATAGAAATTGCATGATTTAACGGTATTCCAGCTCCATTACGTTTAAAGGAATTACCTGTAACCGATAGGGAACCGATTGTCATTCCGTGAAACGCATTTGTAAAACCAATTACCGTATCTCGTCCTGTTACTTTACGAGCAATTTTTAAAGCACTTTCAACCGTATTCGTACCTGTAGGACCAGGGAACATTACTTTATAATCCATATTACGTGGTTTTAAAATTATTTCATTAAATGACTCTAAGAATTTTTTACGCGGTGCCGTAGCCATATCAAGACTATGAATAACACCATCATTTTGTATATAATCAATCATGACTTTTTGCATTTCACTTGGATTATGGCCATAATTTAGTGCACCTGCCCCAGCAAAGAAGTCAATATACTCATTTCCATTTTTATCCCACAGCTTATAGCCTTTCGCTTTTTCAAATACTACTGGCCATCCGCGACTATAGCTTCTTACCGCTGATTCCATTTCTTCAAATACTGCCATATCATTCCGGGCTTTATCAACAATCGTTGTCATTATATCATCCTTTTATTTTTATTTTTTCTCATTGGCCCTATTCTAAAAAGTAGTTCCTCTTCATGTTCTTCATCTTTAGCTGGAAAATGATCTGTTTTAAAATAATCGCTTATTTTCCAGTTTGTATGAATTTTTCTTGCTAATCCTAGGAACAAGTAATTGGATGGTTTATTTGAAGGGGCAACTGTTGCCTCAATAAAATTAACCGACTCGTTCCACTCAAGTAATTGAAGTAGCATCTTGGTTGCTAATCCTTTTCCTCTTTGTGTTGAAGAAACGGCAACCTGCCATATAAAGAGGGTATCTTCCTTTTCAGGATGCATAAATCCCGAAATAAATCCGACAATTTGTTGTGTTTCTTTATGCTCTACGACGATGGAAGATTCTGCGAAAACTTCGCACCATAATACATAACTATACGATGAATTTAAATCTAAATTTCCTATCTCTCTAACTAGCTCCCAAACGGGACCCCCATCTTCTTTTGTTGGTCTTCTAAAGTAATACTCATCCGTATCTACCTTTAACTTTTCAGCAACATCTAAAATCGTAGTGATGCTTTCACCTCCAAATTATTTGAACAATCACGTCTTTTAGAATATAAATAATTTACCAATTCGTCAAAACGGATTAATCGTGATTAATAGCGATTAATGCCCATTAAATGGACTGAGCTTCGTTTAGATGCCATCGCTTATTAAATAGTCCCAAATCGTGCCAAATAGTTAAAAATTTGGATAACCTAAAAATTTCCATCTAATAACATCCTTATTATATAGGCGATTTTTTATCTATACAGAATAAAATTGCTAGCGTACGCGTTCTACTGCTTAATTTTATAATTTCTAGAACATAAAAAAATGGAGAAACCGACGATTTCGGTTTCTCCTATTCATGGGTTGTTGGAAGTTGATCTATGACAAATCTTGTCTAGATTCAATATAATATATGTGAATTATCGTATACCTGCATCGTCACCTGTATCAATGCAAACATACATTTTTAAAAGGCTTCAGTAATAATTAATAAAATTCCATCCAATCTGCATAAACTTCACCTTCTATTTTTGACTGATTTACGATTAACTCTCCAGTAAATACATTGTAGAAAGTATTAATATTGGTAACATTCAACATAATTTTGTTTCTACCTTCATTTGGAGAATATAATAGATATGCATTTTCACCTCGCACTTCTAACATTGGAATACTATATGGACTCTCTACTTCCACCTGACTTACTGTCTCTATCTCTTCTGTATCAATATCAAATAATTCCATACTTAATTTACCGCCCTCTTCTTTCACGAATAAAACATTTCCTTCATATAAAACTGGGGCAGAATTCTCTGTAATTATTTCTGGTAATTCTACCTGCTCTCCTGCTTCTGCGTCATATAAATATAGTCTATGAGCAGTATTTGTATTTTGGTAATTTTGTGATTCAGCGCTTTCTTCAATTAGATTATACGTACGTTCCACAATTAAATAGTATTCTTTGTTTTCTTGTATAAAGCTATCTAAGAATTCTAGTTCAACTTCCTTTTGCTTATTGTTATTTTCAACTATTTGTTTTTCTTCAACTATTTTTTCTTGATCAAGGTCTATTCGAATGGATTTATAATTCATGATAGGAAATCCATTTTCGCTGGTTTCCTTTTCATAACCAAGAATCATATATAACTGATTATCGTTATAGTTTAAAGAGGAAATATGCACATACGCACTTTCTAAATGTTCCAGTGGAAATTCCATCTTATTAACTTCCTTATTTTCCTTGTATAATACTTCCACCATCAATTTCTCTTCTTTAATGTCCGCAAAAATAACATACTCATTTGTTTCCTCATATAATTCAATAAATAATGGTTTTCCTCGCATAAATGATTTGTATTCATTTATATATTCATTCAATTGCTGGTGATTATAAATATTTAATCTCGAATCAATAAAATTAGCTCCTACAATATCTTGTTGAAGATTATCTTTTGATTTATTTGTTGATAGTCTATACATTACGGATTGATTTACTGTTGAAGTAGAACCCACAATATCCATATTGTCTAATTCAGAATAATCACCTGAAGTTTTTTTCCACTCTAAACCTATTGGAGTATGATCAATTTGTGCATAATAAGTTGTAATAATGACTACAATGGCTAATAATATACTCCAAATACCCCAATACCTTTTTAAATGATTCATTTAAGATCACACCCTTATTTTCTTATTCAATAAGTAGTTACTTAACCAAAGCGATAATCCACCAATCAGTATGAGTAATGCCCCTCGCATAATTTGAACTTCCATCCAATAAAAATAATCATTCGTTAATACCTGGAGAATATCAGGAGAAATAAGTAACAAAATAATTAAACCACCATATACAATAACCATTCCAAAACCTAATAACCGAAAGCTTCTTTCCATAAGAATCATTGTAAAGATAACGAACATGGATATAATTCCTATGACATAATAAATAATAAAATCAACATAATAAGTCGGTACAAACAAGGACAATGCCTGATTACCTAAAATAATATCCGTTAAAGATAAATCAAGACGAAAGTCTATGGGAACCAATAACTCTAATATAAAGTGGAGCATCGGTATCATTAAGATTTGCAGCACCACAAAACCAAATATGAATATCAATATAGAACTAGCTTTAGAAAAGAAGATATTCATTCTATTCGTTGGCAGCATAAGCAGTCGGTACACAAAGGTATTCTTTCCAAACCAATCTCTATACCAAATGAAAAGCAAATAGATTAGTAAAGACACAACAACTAAGGCAATCGCACCTAAAAAGAATATATTGTTTGTAATTTGGTGCATGGAAATCAACCCATATTGGCTAATATATTCTGATTTGTCCATTAAACCTGAAATATAATTTATTTCTAGATTATTTTTATAAGAATTTGAAACAATAAAGACCCCAATTATTTGTACAACTATCAAAACTCCGGATAAAGCTAAAAATATCGGCAAAAATCGTCTAAATTCAAAGTTCACTAATTTAGCAAAATTCCTCAACTGTGATACACCTCTCTCATTACATCAACTACAGATTTTCCTTCATCTTCTCGCATTTGCTCTGTATTAAATTCTTTCACAACTACTCCATCATCTATTAAAATAGCCTTGTCAATTAGATGTTCAATATCACTAATTTCATGTGTTGTAATAATAACTCCTCTGTCCTCAACGAGATGGCTAGTAAATACATCAGCAATTTGTTCTCTGCTAAAGATATCGATTCCAGAAAAAGGTTCATCCATGAGAATATAATCCGTATCCATCGCAAGACCCATAAGCATATTCACCTTTGCTTTATTTCCTTTAGAGAGATTCATAATTCTATCTTCTCGATCAAGCTTAAAGAACTTTAACATCTCATCCGCACGCTTTTGATTCCAATTTAAATAGAAATCATTCATAAACATAAATGCTTCCTTAATTTTCATTCTTGGTAATAACGTAATGGTATCCGGAATATACGTAAGTTTTTCATATGTGTACTTATTTAATAAATCTCCATCAATGGTAATCTTCCCTTTACTAATTGGAGTAAGATTCATGATCGATTGCAGTATAGTCGTTTTTCCAGATCCATTAATCCCGATCAAACAGGTTATTTCACTCTTTTTTGCTTGAAACGTAACCCCGTTTAGGATTGACTTTCTTCCAAACCGCTTATATACATCCGTTAGTTCAATCATTCTAATCCCTCCCACGCGTAACATCATATTGGTTCTTAATACGTTCTATAATTTCTTCTTTAGATAAATGGATAGGCTCTATTGCATGTAAAAATTGTTCAATTGCATTATTAATAAGATCTTCTCTAATTCCTTCTATCTTCTTTGAATCAGAAGTAACACAGCTAGGAAGGTTCTTTTCTGTATATATCAATCCTTCTTCCTCCATTTCTTTATACGCTCGTTGAGCAGTATTTGGGTTGATTTCTAATTGACTAGCCAACTCTCTACGTGAAGGGATTTCTTCTCCAGGTTTTAATTTTCCAGTTGCAATCTGTTCTTTTAGATGTCTTTTCACCTGAATATAAACAGGTTCGCGTTTATTGAATTGCAATTTCATTGCTTTCTCTCCTTCATCTTTGAAACCAGCAAACGGATTCTTTTAGTGTATTAACCACATAATACACTTACACGATGTATTATATGCTTAATACACTAAGAATACAAGTTAAATTTTTAATTTTTTAAAAACTAACTCCGATAAGTGAAATTCTTAATTATTTTCATTGATTCATTAATCACATAAGATAAAATTGGTTATGAAATAGATAGTAATAGGAGGATAGATATCATGAAGAGATTACATACGACAATATTGGCAATTATATTATTCAGTACACTTTATTCATGGGCTTCTTATATATTTGTTTCCCAACGTGCACCTAATACATATTACTTCGGTTTTTGGGAGACATTTGGTTTCGTATTTATGTTTAGCATCCCTCCGTTTGTTGCAGGTGCTATTATATCTTTAGTAATTGATATGATTATTAAGAGGATTTATATTTCATCTAATTTTGTACGTTATTTATTACAACTCAGTTTGTATTCATTAGCAGCTTGCATCATCATTGGTGTATTATTTGTTATTGATGATGGACCATTTGATTTACGTGAGTTCATGATATTTCTTTTGTTTGGAATTATCGCAGCTAACATTTATTTACATATCTTATTAGCGTTTAACAGGATACATACTCTATTAATAGATAAATATAGTAAATAACTCTCTTCTTTTCTCTTTTTTTGTCTAAAGCCATTCGACAACATATTTCCCGGGAAATGTTATTTTACAAAATAATAGTGATTTCAACAGGGAAAAAACGAATTATGATAAAATAACTAACAGATTAATGAGGAAGGAAGAACTGATATGCATTTTATATCGTGGAATGTAAACGGGATACGAGCTTGCGTTAGAAAAGGTTTTTTAGATTTTTTCCAAGAAATGGGCGCAGATTTCTTTTGCATACAAGAATCAAAATTACAAGAAGGTCAAATTCAATTAGATTTAGATGGATATTATCAATATTGGAACTATGCTGAACGAAAAGGTTATTCGGGTACAGCCATCTTCACCAAATGGGAGCCACTTCATGTTTTTTATGGGATCGATTCCAATAACTACGAACCAGAAGGTAGAATTATTACCTTAGAATATGAATCATTTTATTTGGTCAATGTCTACACTCCAAACTCCAAGCGTGATTTAACCCGATTAGAAGATCGCCTAGAATGGGAAGATCGTTTATTTGACTATTTGCAGAAATTAAATAAGAAAAAACCTCTAGTTTATTGTGGGGACTTGAATGTCGCTCATCATGAAATTGATCTACGAAACGATAAGACGAATCATGGAAATTCAGGGTTTACAAAAGAAGAAAGAAGTAAAATGTCGCGATTACTAGATGCCGGATTTGTCGATACACTTCGTCATTTTCATCCAGAAGCAGACGACATCTTTACTTGGTGGTCTTATATGAAAACGATTCGTGAACGAAATATAGGATGGCGAATCGATTATTTCATTGTCTCAGAGCAACTAATTCCAGCTCTTAAAAAATCGGAAGTACATTCTTCTGTTTTAGGAAGTGATCATTGCCCTATTGGACTTGTCATAGATGAAAAACAATTACTACAACAGGGAGTTGGCGAAGATGAGAGGACTTATACATCATATTGAAATTTATGTTTCCAACTTACGACAATCTCAAGAATTCTGGGGATGGTTATTAGAAGATCTTGGATATGATTCTTACCAAAAATGGGATAAAGGTCAAAGTTGGAAGCTAGATCAATCCTATATTGTATTTGTCCAGGCTGAAGATAAATTTTTAGATATTTGTTATCACCGTCGCAGGGTAGGTCTAAATCATATCGCTTTCCACGCCACATCAAAAGAACATGTTGATACACTAACAGAACAATTGAAGGAAAAACAAATCCCTATTCTGTATCAAGATCGCCATCCTTTTGCTGGCGGACCGAATCACTACGCTATTTATTTTGAAGATCCTGATCGCATTAAAGTAGAGATTGTCGCTCCTTCATAGCCAGTGATCATATAAACTTAAAGAAAAACCCCACTTCACCTGAATTTTTTAAGCTTAGGTAGAGTCGGGTTTTTTATTTTAATTAATGGACTACTTTTCACGCAATTGCTTTTGTAAATAATCAATAATTCCTAAAGCACTCACTTGTAGATCCAGATTAATAATTGTATATACTTTATGATCATCTGGTATACCTTTATCCTGTAAATCTGCTTGCACTTTTTCCAGCAAGCCTTTAGCTATCGCATCATATCCTTTCTCCTCTGCAACGGCTCTCTCGCCTTCCTCTACAAAAATATCGAGCCAAAATAAAACTTGATTAAACGTTTGATTAACTAATTCTGTAGCACCAAAATGGCCAAAGTAAATGTAATCCAAGTCTTTCTTACGCATGCGTTCAATAGAGGCTCTCATTGCAACAGGATCAAAATGATTAGGTGATGTAGATGGCAGGAAATAATCAATACCATGTGGTACTAGCTGTTCATAACGAATTCCAGCAGTATCTCCAATAAACATCCCATTACTCACTGGATCATAAATCCCTAAATGATGTCGCGAATGTCCAGGAGTATCCCAAAATTCAAGTTTACGGGCTGGACCTATAGTCAGGCTGTCTCCCTCTGTCTTTATAATAATACGATCCTCAGGCACTGGGATAATTGGATCGAACAAATCAGAAAAACTTTCTCCATAAATAGCTCTTGCTCCTGCGGCTAACTTCTTCGGATCAATTAAATGTCGCTTTCCTTTTGGATGCACAATTACTGTTGCATTTGGACATAATTGTAGTAGCCGACCTGCACCACCGCCATGATCTAAATGAATATGTGTAAGAATGATATATTTCACTCCTGTTAAATCATGTCCTAAACCTTCTATTCCTTCTTTGATATACGGTACTGATGGACTTGGGCCTGTCTCAATAATCGTTAGTTCTTCTTCCTCCAAAACATAAATACCTGTCCTACTCTCTACATCTAGATCATATCCATCTATCAGCGAGATACCATTTCCTAATGAAATTGGCCTTTTATTATTTCTTTTCATCTCCCTTAGACCTCCTACCAGTTTGTATTCCATTACGTTTATAGTATCATATATGCTTTTTCCTTTAGAAAATTCTTTGATAGATTTTCTTTGTTATTACATACAATAATGGTGTACATTATCAATAGCAGTAATGATATATAAAGGATGAAAACATATGACGAAAAAAAATGTAGATGACTATTTACAAGAAGGCATGTATGGTACACGTTTACCAAAAGAGGCTGAACGTAAACACTTTTTAGGTACTTTACGTGAACGTGTGATTCTTGCTTTAACAATTGGTGAAGTGATGTCCGACCGTGGATTAGAAAAGTTAGAAACAGAAATGAAAAAACATCCAAATTCCACATTATTAATGAATGGAAGCGTAGCGTATAAATTCTTAAAACAAGAAAGAGATCTAGCTGATAAATATAAGATTTCACATACAACTATTAGTAATCAAGAACATCAAACAGAAATTGGAGCCGTATTAACTTACGATCATGCAATTGATAAAGAAGATATCTACCTTTCTAATGACGAAGACCAAGAAAAATCAGACAGCGTAGAAAAAGATGACCAAAAGGATCAAGGAATAGTGGAACGGATCAAATCTTGGTTTAGCTAATTAATCACTAGGCAAAAGTTAGAGTATCTGTTCCACACGGGATAAAATCCTCCATCAAAGGAATACTACTGATGGAGGTGATATAGTGACACATGCATACCGATGTCCTAATTGTAAGACGAACCGCTCTAGATTTAATTTAATTGAACAGCATGCCACTCCGGTAAAGATGGACCCGCAAACTGGTGAAACAATTAACGCTTATACCGATGAAAACGTTGAAGTGTTTCATCAATTATATAAAGGTCCTAAATTAAAGGTACAATGTGCTGCATGCGGACTTATTGAAGAAGAACAAAGCTTTATTAAATATGCAGAATATAACGGTTGATTTATTCCAACCGTTTTTTTATGCTTTCTTAAGCATATCCTTAATCATTCTAATCGTCATCTGAGACCACGTCTGTTAAACTTATACATAGAATGGAGGAATAAAACGATGCAATTAAAAAATAAAAAAGTATTAGCACTTGTTGATCATGACTTTGAAGATTTAGAATTATGGTATCCTGTCCTCCGGTTACGAGAAGAAGGAGCACAGGTCGATCTTATTGGAAAAGAAGCAAATCACAAATATATTGGCAAGTATGGTGTGCCCGTAGAATCTGACTTTGCATTTACGGATGTAAACGATGCTGATTACGATGCAATTCTAGTACCTGGCGGTTGGGCACCAGATAAGCTACGTAGATTCCCAGAAGTTCTTGATATGGTTCGTAATATGAATCAAGCCAAGAAACCAATTGGTCAAATTTGTCACGCTGGCTGGGTGCTTATATCTGCAAATATCCTTAACGGAAAAACAGTAACAAGTACACCTGGGATTAAAGATGATATGACAAATGCTGGAGCAACTTGGGTGGATGAACCTGTCGTTGTGGATGAACATTTAGTATCAAGTCGTCGTCCACCAGATCTACCAGATTATTTACGAGAATTTATTAACGTACTAGCAAATAAATAGGAGGTATATTGGTTATGAAAATTGTTTCTATTGAACCAACACCTAGCCCACATTCAATGAAGATTAATTTGAGTGAGTCTCTACCTCCAGAAGAAACGTATAATTATAATGAAAAAGATGATTTGACTAATGCACCTAACTATGTACAGGAATTATTTGCATTAACAGGGGTTAAAAATATTTACCGTGTGGTAGATTTTATTGCGTTAGCGAGACATCCGAAGACACCGTGGGAAGAATTATTGCCACAAGTACGTGAAGTTTTGGGTACAACAGAGGGATTGGAAATTCCAAATATTACACCTTCCACTGAGCAACAAGATGGTTTTGGAGAAGTCCATGTTTTTATTCAAATGTTCCTTGGTATTCCGATGCAAGTAAAGCTTGAAGAAGATGATGAAGAGAAGCGATTTGGATTACCTGAGATTTTCACAAATGCCGTCATGGATGCTTCACCAGCATCTACAAATGTAATTATGGATCGTAAGTGGGTGGAACAACATCCGAGATACGGTAATATAGACGAAATTGGCGAGGAAGTTGTTGAGGAATTAAAAGCTAGCTATGACGAAGAAAGACTTCAAACACTTGTCAATTTGGCATTCCAAGCGGATAAAACCGAACAAAGTTCTGGATATT
This sequence comes from Oceanobacillus iheyensis HTE831, assembly GCF_000011245.1. Classification (NCBI taxonomy): domain Bacteria; kingdom Bacillati; phylum Bacillota; class Bacilli; order Caryophanales; family Bacillaceae; genus Oceanobacillus; species Oceanobacillus iheyensis. Next base: position 541,642 of record NC_004193.1, on the reverse strand, counting down.
ATCAAACTGTACCCATCGAAAAGATGGATGATCCGAATTGGAAAAATCGCTATGCTGCTTTAGACCGACTAGATCCGACTATCGATGATCTAGATCTGTTAGAAAAAGCACTTCACGATGAAAAGTCATCAATTCGACGTCTTGCAACGGCCTACCTTGGCATGATTGAAGATAAAAAAGTACTACCTTTGCTTTATATAGCGTTAGAAGATAAAGCTATTAATGTAAGACGTACAGCTGGTGATTGTATTTCTGACCTTGGATTTGCAGAAGCTACACCAAAAATGATTACGACATTGAAAGATAAAAGCCAATTAGTTCGTTGGCGTGCGGCCATGTTTCTATATGAAGTTGGAGATGAATCAGCTATTGCTCCACTTCAAGATGCTGTAGATGACCCTGAATTTGAGGTTAGAATGCAAATAAATATGGCGCTTGAACGAATTCAAGGTGGCAAGGAAGCCAAAGGATCTGTATGGCACCAAATGACACAAGCTACGAAAAAAGGCTGATTATAAAATCAGCCTTTTTTCAGTGAAGTTTCCGCTGTTCTGCAGTAATAGAAAATCAGGGTCTGCAGGCTCTTGAATCGGACATTTACGTACAGATTATCCTCTTTAATCTTCTTAGACTATCCGTCGTAGTCTTGAAGAAATCTTCATACATGCGGGTTAAAAGTACCCTTTACGTAAAGAAAACGTTTTCATATAATAATATATAAAGAGTTTAGAGTTAAAGGGGGAAAAGAGTGTGAAAGTAGAAGAAGGTACATTATTATGGGAACCAAGCGACCAACAAATTAAACAATCAAATATGTATGCATATCAACAATGGCTAGCAAACAATAAACAACTTCATTTGAACGATTATGCTTCTTTGTGGAAATGGTCAGTAGACGATATTAGTTCTTTTTGGGAAACGATATGGGAATACTTTAATGTAATTTCTCACCACCCTTATCAACATGTAATATCAAGTACATCAATGCCTGGTTCTAGATGGTTTAAAGAAGCGAAAGTCAATTATGCAGAACATGTATTTAAGCATAAAGATAATTCCAACCCTGCCATCATACATGCTTCAGAAACAAGAGGAAAGCAAGAAATTTCCTGGCAACAACTTTATCAAGATACGACTGCTCTTCAACTTACACTTAAGAATATCGGTGTAACAAAAGGAGACCGAGTAGTTAGTTATGCTCCTAATATTTATGAAACTGTGGTCGCTTTTCTAGCTACTTCTAGTCTCGGAGCAATTTGGTCCAGTGCATCTCCTGACTTTGGTAAACAAAGTGTTATCGAGCGATTCCAGCAAATTGAACCTAAAGTTATGATTACCATAGATGGCTATCAATATGGTGGTAAAAGCTTTGATCGAATGGCGATTATTGAAGAGATTCAATCAACAATACCTTCTTTAGAAGCTACGATTGCGATCCCTTACTTGCATGCCGATACAGATTTTTCTAATTTAAAACAACCAATAACATGGAAAGATGCAGTGCACACTAGTAAACCCTTAGAACTAACCTTTACACCTGTCGGCTTTAATGATCCACTTTGGGTACTCTATTCATCTGGTACAACAGGAAAGCCGAAAGCAATCGTTCATAGTCAGGGTGGTATGTTACTCGAGCATCTAAAAGCCACTCACTTACATCTCGATTTAGATCAGAATTCTCGATTTTTCTGGTTTACTACAACCGGATGGATGATGTGGAATTTTCTTGTTGGCGGGCTCCTTAATGGTAGCTGTATTATTTTATACGATGGAAGTCCATCCTACCCAGATGAACGTTTCTTATGGAAGTTTGCTGAGGATACAAAAATGACTGTATTTGGAACCAGTGCCAGTTTCATAACTTCTTCGATGAAGAAAGATATCCACCCAGAAGAAGAATTTGATCTTTCTGCTTTAAAAAACATAAGTTCGACTGGATCTCCGTTACCTCCTGAAGGGTTTCAATGGTGTTATACTCATGTAAAAAAAGATATTTGGGTATCTTCTGTTAGTGGCGGAACCGATGTTTGTACGGCCTTTTTACTTGGCTCTCCAACTCTACCAGTATATGCGGGTGAATTGCAGTGTAGTGGTCTAGGAGCAAAAGTGGAAAGTTTTGATTCAAATGGAAATTCATTAGTTAATGAAATTGGCGAGTTAGTACTAACAAAACCATTTCCATGTATGCCGATCTTCTTCTGGAATGACGATGATGGTATGCGAATGTATCATAGCTATTTTGACACTTATCGCGGGGTCTGGTGTCACGGTGATTATATAAAAATCACGGAAAAAGGCACTTCTATTATCTATGGTCGTTCGGACGCAACAATCAATCGCGGAGGTATTCGTATTGGTACAAGTGAGATCTATCGAGCAGTTGATCAAATCGAAGAAGTAGAAGATAGTTTAATGATAGATTTACCTCAAACCAACGGAGACTCGATTACTCCTTTGTTTGTAGTAATGAAAAATAGTAAGCCTTTCACAGATGAAGTGAAAAACTCTATTAAAAATAACTTAAAAACGCACTGTTCACCAAGACATGTGCCTACTCATATGTTTGAAGTGAAGGAATTGCCTAAAACATTAAATGGCAAAAAGATTGAAGTTCCTATAAAGAAAATATTAATGGGCGAAAGTTTTGAGCAAGTAATGAATAAAGGATCGCTTATCAACGAAAGTGCTATTGAATATTTTATTAACTTAGCCAGAGAATGGAATTCCAGCGTCTGAATTAGAACAAAAAACTTGGAATAGTAGCCAACAAAAATCAGTTGGGAGCTATTCCTTTTTTTGGTTTATGAGTAAACAGGGACTTACACACTTTATATGACAAGCCCAACCTCGATTTTATTATAATATTTTCCTCCTAATATCACTTATCAGCATCACATCATTCTGTATCACTAGATTCATACATACGAATGATCATCATAACCTCCACAACTAGATTACAAATTACCAACTGTTTCTGACTCTTTATGCACCTTTATGTTTCCAACACCCGTCACAGCACATATACCATGCTCTTCTTCTCTTTGTAGTATACTCGTATTTCCAATTGCAGAACTAGACTCTGACCATCCATCTCGAATTACTTTTCCAATACCTGTCGATAAATCTAATTTAATATTAGCATCTTTTTCTAACGCTATATTTATATTACCTACTCCACTATTTAAATCTGTATTCCCTTTTATGTCTTTCGTTGAGATAGATCCAGTTCCCGTTTGAGCATCAAGATTTGTTGCGTGTATATGTCGAAGCCGTATATTCCCTGCCCCAACATGCATGCTCAGATTATTTGCTTCTACCTTTTCACAATGAACCCCACCCGATCCTAATTGTATAGTAAACTCGCCGATTATAATTTCAGCGATTCTAATATGACCGACACCGTTGTTTATGGATCCAGCTAAGATAAATTCACGAGGTAATTTAATTTTTAATTTATAGTCTTCGGTTCTTCGTATAATTGTATTTTTATGTTGTAAATGAATAGATAAAATCCCTTCTTGAACATGTATATCCCACAATGGTTTATCGATTTTTTGTGTATAAGTAAGTTCAATATCATTCCCTTCATATGGCTCCACTGTAATATTTGATACCGAGATATCTATCTGTATCTCTTTTACTTCATTACCGTTTATTAATTTTGTGATTCGTTCCATTTCTGCCTTTCTCCCTATCATCTATACCACTCCTCTGTATATATTCCTTCCTATTAAAATTTCTGCTTCACCACTACATCACCCGACCTACTGGTTAATGCTAATACATATTTTGCTTCACCATAATCTTTATGGATTTTCCCATCAGATATATGGCCGGTATCGGTTATAATTGTTCCACTGCCAGCTTGTAACTCACATTTTAAATTTGGTCTTTCATCTAATACTACTTCTATATCCCCACTCCCTACTTTCATCTTCGTATCCCCTTGAAAATTCTCCAAAAATACATCACCTGATCCACCTTCTGAAATCATTTCTTTATACCGAACATGATTATACCTCAAACTACCTGACCCTATTTTGGACATAATCCTATTACAAGTAACATCCACTAATTTAATATCTCCAGACCCACCTACTAACTGAAGATTTTCCCCATTGAAATGATTGATATTTACTTCACCTGTACCAACCTCTACGAAAGCATTATTTACTGTAAGATCGTTGCCTTTGAAGTTTCCAGATCCTACTCTCAACATAATATTTTGAACAACTTGTTTGTAAAAATAAACACTTCCAGAGTCCGCTTCAACTTCCCAGTTTATATTATTTTGTTCGGGAACATATACATCTAATTTAATGGTTTGATTAAATCGAAAATGCAACCTTCTTATTCCAGGTTCTATTGTTAGTCGTAATTGATCTTGATTCTCTTCAACAATCCAATACGGTCCATTTTCAATGGAAGTTAGAAATAAGGAGATATAATTTTCTTTATGCGTATAAATATTAACGTCTGCCCAGCCAGATTGAATAATAATTGTCTCAATATGATTGTTCATCAACTTTTTTTGTTCCTTTATTTGCTTTGACGATTTAAAAAATAACATCCTGTTACCTCCTTAACATTAATTATATCGAATATTTTAACAATAACAAACCTCTCAAGATGGATTTATCCTACGACTTCAGTCTGATACTATTTTATAAAGGAATCCGATAGTGATTTTCCACGCTCACTCCGGCGTTTCTCTTAATCCAGAACAAAAGCATAAACGCCCGTCTGTAATGAAAATCAACTATCGCAGCATTCGGATTGTACACAAGAATTGACTTTCCTAAGAACAAAAGCGCAAGCGCCCGTTTAGCGACGTACGGACTGGACTGAGCCGCAGGAGATAAAGGAAACACGGCGACCGTAAAAAGCCGATGTTAATTACCGTACGAAGGTGAGGAAGGATCGCTAGTCGTTGGGCGCTGGAGCTGGACGTGGCTGTTCCTGTAACTAAGTTATCCATAGCATTCAAATTGTATAGTTTCCTAAGCAATAAAAAAAGTATCGCTCGTTTTTGAGAGATACTTAAAAGTAAGATTTAAAAGTAATATAGAAACTACTATTTAACTCATTTGTGATACTGGATGTTGTTTAGATAAACTTCCAATGATATAAGCTATTAAAGCAATAGTTATCGACGTTACAACAGAATGCATTCCGAATGGTTGTGGAAAGAAACTTTCAAAAATAATATAACTAGACACACCTGTTATCATGGAAGCTATTGCGCCATATTTATTGCCTCGGTTCCAATATAACCCCAATACAATCGGCCAAATAAAAGCTGCTTCTAAGCCACCCATCGAGAATAGATTTAACCAGATAATTAGATCAGGTGGTTGTAGCGACATAACTATAACAATAACTCCGATAAGGGCAGTCACCCCCATGCTCAAACCACGCACTTTTTTATCTGTAGCTTCTTTTTCAATATAATTTAAATATACATCCTTTATAATCGTGGAACTAACCATTAACAATAATGAATTAACGGTTGTCATGATAGCTGCCATAGGTGCTGCCAATACAATTCCAGCTAGCCAGCCAGGTAGCACTTCTTGAGCAAGTAATGGCATAACGGTATCACCTACTTCAATTCCAGGCATTACTGGTCTACCGAGCACGCCAATTAAGTGCATATTTAACATTATAAATCCAACTACAATCGTACTAATAATAATGGCTCTATGAAGTGATCGCGAGTTTTTATATGACATTGCTCTTACTGCAATTTGTGGTAGGGCAATAACTCCCACACCGACTAATATCCAAAAGGAAGATACAAATGCAGGTGTTAATCCACCATCCGCGCCAAAAGGTGTTATAAGATTCATATTTTCTGCACGTAAGTCTTCCATAATTTGTGGAACTCCTCCACCTGCAACAATTACAGCAATTAGCAATATTAATGTACCTAAAAACATAATAATTCCTTGAATTCCATCTGTAATTGCAACTGCTCGGAATCCCCCTACAATCACATAGATAAGTACTGCAGCAGAAAATATAAATAATGCAGAAAGGTAAGACATACCAGTAAGCGACTGAATTAACCTACCTCCACCTATCCATTGTGCAGACATTGCAGAAAATAAGAATATCAGTATACTAAATGAAGATAATAAAACGACCCATTTGGATTGATATCTTTCTTTTAAAAAATCTACAATAGTTACTGCTTTGTATTTTCGAGTAACAATCGCAAATCGTTTACCTAATACCATTAACACAAAATAACCTGTAGCTAATTGAGTCATGGATAAAAGAACCCAACCTAATCCTTCATTATAAGCAGTTCCTGGACCACTAAGAAAACTACTTGCACTTCCATAAGTAGTTACAAGCGTCATCGCTAATATGAACCCACCTAAGCTCCTGCCCCCAAGAAAATATTCTTGAACAAATGAATCTGTATTCCGCACAAATTTACTTGACCACATTCCAACTAAAAAAATGATAAAAATTAATAGGAATAATGGTATAACTGCTTCCCAATTCATTACATTTTTCTCCTCACTCTAACCCATTGACCCGGTATTAAGATTAATTTTCCTCTGTATCATCAAGTGGTATATCTTTAAAAAAGAATTTAACTGCTATGACGGTCAATGTGACCATTACTATAAATCCAAGAATGCAACTATAAAAGAACCAAGCTGGAAATCCTACTATATACGAATACTCTTCTGGATTTTTACTTCCCAATCCATAGGCAAAACCGAACCACCAAATAAAATTAAATATAACTAAACCTACTCCGATTAAAGCTTCTCTATTCGCTACTTTAAACCTTGCATCTATGCTTTGTTTTTGTTTTATCATGTTTTGATCTCCTACCTTATCATAGAAAACTACTATCATTACTATAAGGTAACTTCTATCCTCTTGTAAATACGAAAAACCTGTAGAGAAATTAACAGTTCTCTACAGGTAAATTCGACTTTATCGTTATTTCGTTAGCAAGACTAACATAGTTCTTAATTTTTCTTCTGCCATATCAAATGTCTTTGTTTCTTCACCATTCGTGACATGAAGTGTTACTTCCTTATTTTTTAAAATATATACTTGAGGCAATGTCAATAAAAGCATGCGTAGTCTACTTTCATTCGAGATATCGATTACTACATCCGATCCATCTTCTATAAACAAAAGATCTCTTGTTCGAACAAATGCTAATAAACCTCTATCTGGTATAGCTTCTATAATATGATCTGGTTCACTAGGATCCTCCGGGTCACCTGGTTCTTCATCTGTTTGTGTAATTCTTCCTTCTGCCTCATATACAATTGGGTTTGCTTCGGAGCTACCCATTGCTTGAATGAATTCAACTGTAGCATCAATGTCGGCAGGGCCCATCGTAGGATTTTCTCCAAGGTCCTTAATCGGCCCTTCTGAAGTTCCCATGTAGTTGTTAACTGTTAAGACATATGTTTCTTCCAAATCAATTGGTGTGCCATCAGGAAAAGTAACATTAATCACCTCTCCTAATTCCGGGTTCCAAGTATAATGCAAACCACTAACACTATAATCAGGACCATATTCTGGATGAATTTGTTCATTTAATATTTCATATATGTCATTACCAGTAACTTCTACGGTCATTAACGTATTTCCAAATGGTTGGATATTGTATAAATCTCCCCAAGTGACATCGCCTGCTAAGAGATCATCTCTTATCCCTCCGCCATTCATAAAGGCAAAATCACTATCCATTGCTTCGTTCATACCATCAGATATTAAGTTTCCTAATCCATGATCGCCATCATTTGTATAATCACCCGTTAAGTCTTGCGCATTATAACCAATCACTTCGTTTATAATCGGGGCAATTTCTTCCGCATATTTATCTAAAATCGCAGCGACTTCTGCATCTGGCGTGTAATCACTCTGTTTTACATAAACAATTTCTGCTTCTTTTTCAATAATATCGCCGGATTCGCGATCTAAAACTAATTGCACATCCGCAAATGCTTTTCCGTATTCATTTGCCTGGATAATTAATTTGTCATCCACTAATACATTATTCTCCACATGATTATGTCCAGCAAAGATTACATCAACAGCGTCATTTACATTTCGTGCTAAATCAGCTGCAGCTCCTGTAGCATCATCGCCATTTTGAGTAGCTGGCATATGTGCTAACACGATAATCGCTTCTACACCTTGACTCGTTAATTCTTCCGCTGCATCATTTACAGCTTCTGTTTCATCCGTAAACTCTACATTTTCTAATGAAGATGGCATAACCATATTGACCGTTTCTTGTGTGTTTACTCCAATAAATCCAATTTGTTCACCATCTACTTCTTCAATAATATACGGTGGTAAGAAAGTTTCACCAGTATCTTCATATACGCAATTCGCGCAAAGGGATGGAAAATCCATGCCTTCATAGCCTTCTGTCCCTTTTCCTTCTGGATGATCTCCACCTTCAATCATTCGAAGGAGTTCAGGTAAACCTTCATCAAATTCATGATTTCCAACAGCACCAACATCAAAACCCATCGCATTCATAATCTCTACCGTTGGTTCATCCTGTAATAAACCTGATACTGGAGAGCTTCCACCTATCATATCTCCTGCATGAACAAGCATCGAATGTTCATTTCCTTCTTGATGCTCTTTGATTGCAGCAGCTGTATAATCCATTCTTCCATATAACTCGGATTCACCATTTCCTTCTAAATCTAACATGTATTCCTGGTCAATCTTCCCATGTAAATCATTCATACTAATTAGCTGTAGATCTAACGTTTCCTCAGAAGAATCTCCTCCATCACCGCTTACCGGTGTATATCCATAAGATTCAGCTTCTTCCGGACTAGAGAAAAAGATTCGATGCTCCACTGGAACATCTGCCCAATTATCCGGGACTACATACTCCATCGTATCTGAGTTTCCAACATATCGTTGGAACCCTTTTTGATCGTCATTTGCTCGGAAAACAAATGGCAATTCTAGAAGTGGGTTCTCTGGATTCCAAATTCCTAATTCAGCATCCTTTGCTTCTTTTACTGCTTGTTGATACTCCGGATAAGCTTCTTCATCAATTGGCGCAATAAAGTACGTGGATGCATATCCAGCTTCTACCATTTCTAAATTTACATTTAAACCATCATCTTTACGGATAACTTCTGCAAGAATTCTTCCATAGTCATCTGTTGGTTTATCTCCGACTTTTAGATAAATCTCATCACCTGGTTGAATGAGTTCCCCTATATAATCCGTTGCTAAATCTCCATAGTATTTCTGGTTATCATTTATTTCATCACGTTCCGGGTCATCATTATGGGCAGCATATGTTTCTGCAGTATCCATATTTACAAATCGGACACGTTTTTCCCCAAATACAGGCTCAGCTACGCGGATGGTATCACCATCTGTTACACTTTCTACTGTAGTCTCATAATACCCTTCAGAAGAAGGCGGTTCTGGCTGTTCTTCTGCAATTTGAATATCTGCTTGCTCTGTAGGAATTAATTGATACGTATTGTATTGACTTACAACAGCTGTAATATCATACCAAGTGTTTGGTTCCACTTCAGAAATATCAAGTGCATTTTCCATTACACGAAGCGTTGTACCATTAAAATCTGCATCTGTAACTGTAATATTATACCCACCGCCGGCAGGACTATCTGGAATGGACCGAATGTAACCATTGACTTGAACTCGCTGCCCTTCTAGTGATTCAGCCAATTCTTCATCTTGTAATTCCTCTAAAGTTATTGTTTGTGCTTCTGGTAAATCTAACCCCGAGTCAATCACTTCTAATGAATTCGGTACAATTTCTTTTAACCCATTATAGGTAGCAAGTTCTCCTGTTACGACAACTTTGTCACCCTTTGTAACATCAGAGATTTCACCTTGTTCAAAAGCAAATAGATTAATACCAGCCGTCTCGTCTTGGATATATGTAGTAAATTGGCTGCCATTACTAATTGCTTGATTATCAGCTGTAACAATTCCTTCTACGGTAACTACTTCTCCATCTGGGAGATCACGAACATCGGAAATAGGTAATTGACCTGGATCTGGTTCTTCTGGGTCACCTGGTTCTTCAGGATCTTCAGGATCTCCCGGAGTACCATCCATTGTATGAGAACCGATATACGCGAACGTATTTTGACTGTAATCCGTCCAATCTTCTACATTAAATGTTGTACTTGGTGCGATGACTGATGCATTCCGAACCAACGTAACATCTTGTCCAAAATTGGTTCGTTGTCCAATTTCACCAATTACATCTAGTTTCTCTTCATTATTTAATAGAGCTACTGCATCATCACCGTTAAAATTAATAACAGAGCCATTTGTTACATCAGCTTGATCTAAGATTGCCTGATCTGCACTCGGATGGGCTAAAACGTACGCATCACCATTAGCCAAAGTGCCTGATAGTGATAAAGACTGACTAGCAGAATAAGCTCCATTGCTATATAATTCGATAGAATAATTCGATAAATCCACTGCTTCTCCTGTACCATTAAAGATTTCAATCGCTTTATTAAATGAAGTTCCTTCCACGTACTCCGAAAGAATTAAATCTTCTGCGACTGTATCTACATTTGTAGCACTTTCAGCATATACTGATAACGCTGGTGTTACATTCATCATAATTAATGCGAAAATCATGAACATACTAAGCGATCTTTTCACCTGTTTCATACGTCCCCTCCGTTACCATTTTTTAATACGATTGTATTCATTTCGACATAAACAATCGTTTCTCTTTAAATATTGCATAAAAATTCTACTTCTACCATCGCTTTTTTGTAAAAATAATGTAAATTCAGAACTTTTAACCTATAAAAAGAGGAAAACAGTAGTTTAGACTTGTTTTTCAATATAGTTCATAGTTATATTGAAATAGTTTTATAGAGGGTATATACTTTTATTAACGGGGCATTAGCTCAGCTGGGAGAGCGCTTCACTGGCAGTGAAGAGGTCAGCGGTTCGAGCCCGCTATGCTCCATCGAAAAAGAGGTTGGGACAAAAGTATTTAATCAAAAGAGGAATCCGAATGAATGAGTATTGAAAACCCGCTTCAGAAATATACTGCGCTTTCCGTGGGCGGCTGATGAGCCTCCGGTTGCTCCGCAATCCGGGGTCTCAACTAGGCCTTCCTCCCACAGGAGTCTCCGTATATTTCTTACGCTTATTTTACCTATCATCCGTCTTTTGACCAGAACTGTTTGTTATGTCCCTACCTCTTTGATATCTTGTTAATTATTCATCATTTTGTACTTCCGTTACACGAATTCCTTTTTCTTTTAACAACTGAATCATCGTTTGGTCTGCTTTGCTATCTGTAACCAAATGATGCGCGACTTCAATTTGATCAATTTTCGAAAAAGCAGTTTTGCCAAATTTACTATAATCTATCATTAAATAAGTAGAATCAGCACTTTCAATCATTTTCTTTTTAATACGTGATTGTTGTTCATCCGACTCACTTATTCCTCTTTCTAGATGCAGACCTTTACAAGAAATAAATGCCTTATCAAGATGATAACTATGGAACGAAGCCTCTGCTAAAGGTCCAGCGTAAGAGAGTGACTTAGACAGAAGCGTTCCACCAGTTGAAATCACGTTAATTTGGTGTTTGTTACTCAGTTCCATTGCAACTTTAATGGAGTTGGTCATGACGGTTAAAGGTAAGTCAGGTAATGCTTTTGCCATATACCAGGCAGTTGTACTGGCATCTAAAATGATTTTATCTCCTTCAAAAACATGTTTAATAGCTTCCATTGCAATTTTTTGTTTCTCACGTACATTCATAATTTCTCGTTGCGTATAAGGAATCTCTAAAGAATCATTCGGATGCAAGCTAACTGCGCCACCATGACTACGAGCTAACTTATTCTCTTTCTCTAACTTTTCTAAATCTCTTCGAATCGTTTCTTCTGTAACTGCAAATAACTTACTCATATCAGAAACTCGAATGCTCTTCTTTTCATTCACTAATTCAACTATTTTGTGATGTCTTTCTGCTACAAGCATCTAACCACTTCCTTCTCTTACCTTTAACATATTCTCTAAAATAGCATATCATATTTTTACTATATTTTACCCATTTTCTACTAAGTTTAACAAGCATAGAAAGAACGAAACACTTGTATTTCCACTGCTTCGTTCTTTCATAATTGCATCGGCCTTTTAAGAAAAGTATTTATTAGGAGGATTCACATGAAAAGCTTCTGCTAAATCTATCAGTTGCTGATCAGTAATTACTTGTTTAGCACCGTCTGGATGTGCGTTTACAAGATTATAGACTTTTGCAGCCTTCTCCACTGTTTCAATTAATCCAAATACTTGATCAATTGACTCCCCTGCACCAAATATTCCATGATGTGACCAAATTGCTAAACGATATTCATTCATTTTTTCCGCTGTAGCCTTTCCAATTTCTGAAGTTCCAGGAACCATCCATGGGAGTATCCCTACTCCTTCAGGGAATACCACTAAGCATTCTGTACACATTTGCCATAATGTCCGAGTAAATTGAACTTCATCTAATTCATGTGTAAATGTCATTGCAATTAAGTTTGTTGCATGTGTGTGCATGATGACTCGATGATTCGGATCATGTTTTAATCGAACAATATGACTCATAAAGTGAGATGCTAACTCACTTGTCGGTCTTCCTCCATCACTTAATCCCCATAGAAGTTCAACTGATTCTCCATCACTAGTTACTCGTAATACCGCTAAACATTCTTCTGGATTTTCTATAATTTTTCTGAAGAACTTACCTGATCCAGTAACAAGGAAATACTGATTTGCCAACTCTATTACCGGAAAATCTAATGAAATAGTTCGCTTTACTTGGTTCAAATCAAAGTAACTTCTTACCTCTTCTTCTTTTAGTAGATAGCTGATGTTACCTCCATTAAGTTCATCCCATCCAAGTTTCCACATATCATATGTTGTATTCATCATTTCTTTCATAAAAGGTGCATCTAACACATCTTGTTGTGTAATATCCTGTGTCATCATTCTCTCCCTTTCCACTTCAAATCCTCTTAAAATTATCGCTTAGATAAAACTTCTTTTTCATATTCTTTTACCTCTGTTAACCATGACTCTCCAACTGGTACATTCATGGATTCACAGTAGTAATCCCAAATAGCCCCAAATGGATAAGTTTTTAATTCTTCCATTATCGCTAAGCGATCTGTGAAGTTACCTTCTTCTTGTAATTGTTTTAAATGCTCGTTCGGTGTTAGTAACGCATATAATAACGATTTAATCATATTCCGAGTACCGATTGTCCATGCTGCAATTCGGTTTATGCTTGCATCAAAGAAATCAAGGCCGATTCTAACTTTATCTAAAGCATCATTTCGGACAATCTCTAAGCCAATTTCACGTAATTCATCATCTAATATAACAACATGATCACTATCCCAACGAACTGGTCTAGATACATGTAAAGCTAATTCATCACTATATAATAGCATCGAAGAAATTTTATTAGATACCATTTCTGTAGGATGATAATGTCCTGTATCTAGTAGACATAATTTATTATTTTTCAATGCATATCCCATATAAAACTCATGTGAACCTACTACATATGCTTCCGATCCTATTCCAAATAGTTTGCTCTCTACTGCGTCAACGTTATATTCCTTATCTATTTCCTCTTCAAATATTTGGTTTAGGGAATCTTCTAGACGTTTTCTAGGTGTCAGACGATCACTTGGGATATCTTTATATCCATCTGGAGTCCAGATGTTTGTTAAGGCAGAAGTCCCTAACTCTTTCCCCATGTAAGCCGCTATTTTACGGCTGGCAATCGTATGACGAATCCAAAAATCTCGAATCTCTTTATTTGGGTGTGCTAACGTTAAACCGTCATCTGCTTTTGGATGAGAAAATAATGTTGGATTAAAGTCAAGTCCTAAACCGTTTTCTTTTGCCCATTTTACCCAGTTTTCAAAATGCTTAGGCTCAATCTCATCACGTTCCACGGCTTCTCCATTTGTTTCTGCATATATTGCATGTAGATTGACTCGGTGCATACCAGGAATCAGTGATAAAGCTTTATCAAGGTCATCTCGTAATTCCTCTGGTGTAGTTGCTTTACCTGGGTAATTTCCCGTTACATCGATCCCCCCCGATAACTCCTGTTGATTGACTTCAAATCCTGTCACATCATCCCCTTGCCAACAATGAATCGAAATCGGAATTTGTTTTAGCTTCTCTAACGCATCCTCAACATTAACTCCCCATTTTTCATATTGTTTTTTCGCTTGTTCATAATTTTGTTTGACGTCCATATTTACCCCTCCATCGTTACTTTTGCATAGGTATATAAATCAAATGAATGTTTAATAATTTGTCTAGCTTGTTGCATATCATCTATTTGATCGATTGCCATCATTTGTACAATTAAGTTCCCAATAGCTGTAGCTTCAGACAAACCAGCTATTACTGTTTTTCCTGTTGTATCTGCTATTAATTGATTTAACATTTCATTCTTTGATCCGCCACCAATAACATAAATGGTCGGAAAGTCGATTTCATAAATTTCTTCAATTTGAGAGATCGCTTGTTGATAGCTAACTGCTAAACTATTAAATACACATTTAGCCACTTCACTTGGCGATTGAGGTATAGCTTGGTTGGTTTCCTTACAATATGCTTTTATTTCCTCAATCATATTTTCAGGTTTTAAGAATCGATCATCATCTACATCCACAATCGATTTAAATGATTCTCCTTTTGCCATCGCAGCAAAATCGGCAAATTCAAATTCATCATTAAAGTTTCTCTTTACTTCTTGAATCATCCATAATCCCATGATGTTTTTCAAAAAACGATAGCGGTAATCCGCTCCGCCTTCATTCGTAAAATTATAATCTAGTGCCTTGGTTGTACAGATTGGAAAATGATTCTCCACCCCGATCAAAGACCAAGTCCCTGAGCTAATATATATGGAATTTTCTTGTTCAGGAACAGCTACAACAGCTGAACCAGTGTCATGCGTTGCGGGTAAGATTACATTAAAATCAACACCTAATTCTTCTTGAAGCTCTGGGCGAAGATTACCAATTACTGATTCAGGAGGTTGAATATCCATGAACATGTTCGAATTAAAACCTAACTGTTCAATTAAATCGATATCCCATTTTTTCGTAAATGCATTAACTAATTGAGTCGTAGTTGCATTGGTATATTCGTTAACTTTTTTCCCAGTAAGTAAAAAATTTAAGTAATCTGGTATCATTAGAAAACTCGTTGCTTTCTCGATCAAATCAGGATTGCTATTCTTTAATGCTTGTAATTGATACATCGTGTTAAATTTTTGAAACTGAATTCCTGTCTCTAAATAGAGACGTTCTTTACTTATTTGAGAGAAGACTTCCTCCATCATTCCGTCTGTCCGTGGGTCTCGATAAGAAACCGCATCTGTTAATCGCATGTCATTTTCATCTAACAAAACAAAATCAACCGCCCACGTATCAATTCCAAGACTTATAGGCTGGTATCCATTATCAACTGCCGATTTAATACCCATTAATATTTCTTGATAAATTCGATCGATATCCCAACAAAAATAATTGTTCAGATCGATTAATTTATTATCAAAACGATGAACTTCTTCTAATTGTAATTTTCCATTTTGTAAGTACCCTGCAATAACTCTTCCACTGGAAGCTCCTATATCTACCGCTAAGTTACATTGTTGCATGTAATTCACCTTCCTTGAATCAATAGAATGCTTCTATCCGTCTATCTATAAAATCGTCAAGTTAAGTAATCTTTCGTTGCCTTCTGTACGTTTATGATAACGCTATCTTTTTGGTTAGTCAACCAAAACCAAAATAAACAAAGATGTTTTGTTTTTTAGTTAGTAAAAAGAATAAAAAAAAAACAAAAAGGCAACGAATTTTCCGTTACCTTTTTTTGTTGTATACTATTAATTCGCTATTCGTTCTTTACCATAACGCTCTTCTTCAATTTCTGTTAATGTTTTACCTCTCGTATCAGGAGCTAGAACAACTCCGATAACTAAATGAATAACAAGGAATATAATCATCACAATGCCCGCAACCACAAAACCTAGTGTGTCCATAATTACTGGTAATACTACTGACCAAAGTGCAATTCCTGTTCGTACAATAAAGTACATAAATCCTTGCGCGGTAGCACGATATCTTGTTGGGAATAATTCACTCGTCCATAATGCGTAAAACGCTTGAGCACCAATACCAGCTGCAGATCCCCACAAAATAACAAAGGCAATCAATGTCGGCCAAGTCATCGGCATAAACGTTAAGATTATCCAGGCAGCTACACCCATAAGTGCACCTATCGTAAACAGTGTTTTACGGCTTATTTTATCCCCTAATTTCATGAAGATAAAGAAGGTGGTTAACACGGTGAACATCCATAGGAACGACTGTAATAAGTTTGCTTCCATATTACTTAAGCCACCTACATTTTCGTATATGTATGGCATAAAGTATCCCATTGCTCCCGCTGTTAAGTTCCAGAATAAGTAAATACCAAGTAGTAAGAATAATGCTTCTCTGTTTGGTTTCAGTGTAAATAATTCTTTCAATGTACCTTTTTTAACAATACCTTTTGCTTTATCCGCATCGTCTCTTGCTTTTTGCTCTTCCCAAATCTTGGATTCCGGAAGACCTCTACGAATATATAAAGCTAAACCAGCAACGATAAATAAGTGGATAAAGATTAATCTCGATCCTAATAACTCTAATGGTGCTACAAGTACTGCTAAAGCAAATGTAATCATCGGTCCGATCGACCAGGCTAATTGAGCTGCACCAACATGCGCGGCTCTTTTTTTCTTTGGTGATTCTTCTGCAATATAAGTCCAAGATACCGGCACTCCTGCCCCTACCGCGATACCAGTAATAATCGTACCAATTAACAACATAGGGAAGTTTACAGATGCCGCAATCAAAGCAACACCAATCATATACACTAATAAATCATAACTAAAAATTATCTTTCTTCCATATTTATCTGTTAATGGTCCACCAATAAGCGCACCAATCGCCGCACCTAAAGCATTCGCACTTAACGCACTAAGCAACCCAACACCTAAACTATCAAACCCAAGATAGGCTTGCCATAATGTAAGACTACTAGCTGCAGCAATAATTGACCCGGCTTCAATATAATTCGCCATCGCAATTGCAATAGTCGCTTTCCAGCCAGTTACATTTTTAGCTGCAAATCTTTGCTTGCTCATTTTTTATTCCCTCCTCTTAATCCATATGGAACACTTCTGTTAAATCCGTTGATACAGGGCTATCATCTGAATTCGTTTTCATAACGGGCTTCATAAACTTCCACCATTTTTGATTAATTGAAGTTTCCGCCATCTTGCTCCATTTTTCTTCATCTTCTATTTCGATATAACCAAATAATTGGTTCGTTTGTTTATCTAAAAAAATCGAATAATTGTGCGCACCATGTTTTTTTAATTCTGCAACCATTTCTGGCCAAATTTCATTATGTCGTTTTTCGTATTCATCATGTTTATCCGGATAGACTGTCATAATGAATCCTTTTCGTTTCATTAAATCCCCTTCTTTCTAAACAATATAAATGATAGCGATTACATGAACTTGATGTTTATATACTAATATGCTCTTATTTGAAAGTCAACACAAATAAACAGTTTTATTTTTGTTATTTTTTGTTTATCTAATCTCACCTTTTATTTTTAATAATTTCACAACATAAATACCATTATATTCCTTTTTATTGGATATAATCTATATAATTACACAATAATATCAATATAAACAAACTAAATAATTTCTGTTTATATTTGTTTTTTATTGACAGCCATCATTTTTCTGTCTAATATAATAGTACATTCCGAAACAATAGAAAGGATGAAAGAGTATGGCTGAATTGAAAGCGATAACAACATATCAAATGTACATTAACGGAGAGTTTGTCAATGCTAGTAACAATGAAACACTTGAGGTTACAAATCCTGCAACAGAGGAAATAGTTTCAACAGTTCCAAAAGCTAGCTTAGAAGATACTAGAAGAGCAATCGATGGTTCTGCAAAAGCGCAAAAAGACTGGGCAAACCTTCCTTCAAGTAAACGAGCATCTTATCTATTCGCAATAAGTAAAGAGATTCGATCAAACATTGATGAATATGCAAAGATTATTTCTGAGGAAATGGGAAAACCGCTTGATCAAGCTGTTGTAGAAGTTAGTGTTACTGCTGACTACTTTGAATATATTGCTGGTTGGGCAAGAAAATATGAAGGTGAAATCGTACCAAGTGACAGAGAAAAAGAAAACATCCTTGTATTCAAACAACCAATTGGTGTTGTAGCCGGTATATTACCTTGGAATTTTCCGTTCTTCTTAATTGCACGAAAAGCTGCACCTGCTATATTAACTGGAAATACTATAGTGCTCAAACCAAGTAGTGTTTCTCCTAATAATGCGTTAGCTTTTGCTAAGATTTTAGATAAAGTCGGATTACCAAAAGGTGTTATTAATATAGTTACTGGTGCAGGTAGCATTGTTGGTGAAGAATTATCTAAAAACGAAAAAATCGGAATGATCAGCTTAACAGGAAGCACAGAGGCTGGATCAAGAGTAATGGAGAAAGCATCGAAAAACATCACAAAAGTGTCTCTTGAGTTAGGAGGCAAAGCGCCTTCGATTGTGATGGAAGATGCAGATATTGACTTGGCTGTAAAATCCGTTCTTGATTCTCGAATCATCAATACAGGACAGGTTTGTAACTGTACAGAAAGAGTTTATGTACATGAAGATGTAGCTGATGAATTTATTGAAAAAATCACAAAAGCAATGTCCAATGTTAGTTATGGAAATCCTCTTGGAAATGAACAAATCGATATGGGACCACTTTCAAATGAAGCAGGTCTTAAAAATGTAGAAGATATGGTTAAGCGCGCAGTAGAAAATGGAGCAACTGTATTAACAGGTGGAAACCGAGTGAACACAGAGGCTGGATACTATTATGAACCTACTGTACTATCAAATGTCGATAATAGCTTTGAAATTATGAAAGAAGAAGTGTTCGGGCCTGTATTACCTATTGCTACTTTTACTTCATTGGATGAAGCAATCGAATTAGCAAATGACTGCCAATATGGATTAACATCTGCTATTTTTACAAATAACGTGAATTACATGATGCGCGCTAGTAATGAATTAGAATTCGGAGAAACCTATGTTAATAGAGAAAGCTTCGAAGCAATTCAAGGATTCCATGCTGGTTGGAAAAAATCAGGAATTGGCGGAGCAGACGGAAAACATGGGTTAGGAGAATTTCTACAAACTCATGTTGTCTACATTCAATATAAATAAGTTAAATAAAGGCGCTAAATCATCGAATTAAAATATGATTCTAGCGCCTTATTTTGGCTAGTATACTTTATTAAATAAAGATATTGCATACCGATCCATTCTATCCATTATAATCTCTTTCGTTATTTCCCTCCGTCCAAACGCCGCCCATCCAGGGTAAACAGATGGATGATCCATCAAAACATCCATTAGAGAAACATTATCCCAATACATATCATATTTAAATCTATTTCCAGCTTGTTTTATATAATATTGTAAGAAAATATCCGCTTCCTCCACACCAAAAATCATTGCTAAATTCCAACGACAATGTCCAAGATCAATACCCGCATGTCCGATACAGCCATTTGTCCAATCCACTACACCAGCCACTTCCCCATCTTGCCACAGCACATTGACAGGATGAAAATCACGATGAATAAATATTGGATCATACATCGGTTCTGGTTGCTTCGCAATTTCAATTAACGCTTTCCAAACTTCTGGATATTGAGACCAAACTGGGATGTTTAAATCATCTGATTGTTGATAGCGAAAATGCTTACTTGAAAAATCCTTTATATCATTCTGATGTATTTCCACTAACGTTATGGCAAGTTTTTCAATCCATGTAGAAATGGAATCCGGATGTAAATCCACCGCTCCAGGTAACTTGCTCATTAATAACAGTGGATATTCACTTATATCACCATACTTATCTGTTCCAATTAACTTTGGACTATTGCCCCTTAGTGAGTTAGCTACGATTAAACTATTCGCTTCATTTTCCACCGATGTAATTGCTTCACTTTTCCCCACAGCTTCAGGTTTATTATATTGTTTTAATACCACTTGACTTTCCGTCTTATCAGGATGCTCTATAGTAATTCCAACTAAAGTTGAAGTAGTACTCCCTTTTAAACAATTAATGTTCGTGATAAAAGAACCCTTCGGAAAATACTCTAATACCCACACCTTTATAGATTCAGTTAAATCTGACATCCTGCGCCTCCTTGACCAATATTATTATCTAGTAAAACACGATTAACTTGAGATATCACTTATTATTTGTTAATGATCAAAACTTGGTAATAAAGTCAATTTGACAACAAACATAAAATAGTTATATTTCACTATTGTGATATAACTAAATTTTCTGTAAAATATAAACCAATAATTGTTGAATCTAATTGACTTTACTTCACCCGTAAAGCACGAAATTAGATCAAGTACCAGTTATATCGACGGGTCAACTCTGTCTTTATGACTGGTTTTTGTATTTTAATAGGGAGGTTTTTTAATGGAAGATTTATTTGAATTAGATAAAAAACATTTTATTCACCCTACGTCATCCATTATACAGCAACAAACAGATGGAGCTAAGTCAATTATGGCTAAGGGTGATGGTATCTATGTTACAGATACCAATAACAAAGAATATATCGATGCAGTTTCTTCACTTTGGAATGTAAATATCGGACATGGAAGAACTGAATTAGCGGAAGTAGCATCAGAACAAATGAAAAAACTAGCTTTCAGTTCTGCTTTTTCAACATTTAGTCATGAGCCAGCTATACGATTAGCAAAGAAAATTTCAGAACTTACTCCACAAGGATTAAATGCTGTCTTCTTCACTTCAGGCGGATCAGAGTCAAATGACTCCGCTGTAAAACTTTCACGTCATTACTGGAAAATACAAAACAAGGCTTCAAAAAGAAAAATCATTTCATTAAAAAGAGGATACCATGGAGTAGCTGCTGCCTCTACAAGCATAACTGGTATACCAGAATTTTGGGATATGGCTGGTCATTTGATGAATGACTTCTTACATGCAGAAACACCCTATCGTTCCACTACAGAAAAAGCAATTGAATCGTTACAATCCATGATAGAACAAGAAACCGCAGATACAATTGCAGCAATTTTTGTAGAACCTGTACAAGGAGCTGGAGGTGTATTGATCCCGCCCGCAGATTATCTAGAAGCAGTAAGAGAAATTTGCGACTTCTATAATATCCTTTTTATTGCTGATGAGGTAATCACTGGTTTTGGGAGAACTGGAACGATGTTTGGTATGGAAAATTGGAACGTTGTACCAGATGCAATGACTTTCGCTAAAGGTGTTACTAGTGGATATATTCCCATGGGGGGAGTTGTCGTATCCGATCATATTCACACTGTATTAAAAGAAAAATCTAAAGGAACCCTCTTCCATGGATTTACCTATAGTGGTCATCCTACAGCTGCCGCGGTCGCATTAAAAAATATAGAAATTATTGAAAAAGAGTCACTTGTCACTAATGCGAAGGAAAGAGGCTTAGAATTACAGAATGGTTTCCAAAAGATCAAAAAAGAATCATCTATAGTTGGAGAAGTTAGAGCAATCGGATTAATAGGTGCTATCGAACTTATGCAGGATTCTGCCACTGGTCAACCATTTACTCCGGATGTTGGTGTAACCCCCGCTGTTATTAATGCTTTACATGAACGAGGAGTTATATCTAGAGGCGTTACTTACGATGGTTCAAACATCTTATGCTTCGCTCCGCCGTTAATTATTACGAAACAAGAAGTTAATGAACTTATCTCCCGTATAAGTGATGCTATTTTATTCGTTCAACATCAACTAGGTGTATCCCAAAATTATTAATAAATAAACCATGCTAAACCAACTATCATTAGGGGGAATTTGATGAATGACTCGGATAAACTATTAAAATCACTAGGTAAAAAGGAAACTTTTGCACTTGCCTTTGGGGCTATGATTGGTTGGGGATGGGTAGTTACTTCTGGTTTATGGATAACGGAAGCTGGAGCACTCGGAGCAATTATCGCATTTTTACTCGGCGGCCTACTTGTCGTATTTGTTGGTTTAACATACGCAGAACTGTCCTCTGCACTTCCATTTGTCGGAGGAGAACATGTGTACACATACAAGGCAATGGGAAGAGTAACATCATTCATAGCCACTTGGGCAATTATTCTTGGTTATGTTTCAGTTATTGCTTTTGAAGCAGTAGCCTTACCAACTGTTTTCGAGTACCTTGTCCCCAATTATAGTCAAGGATACCTCTATACAATTGCCGGTTGGGATGTCACATTAACTTGGGCTGGTGTGGGGATTATTGGTTCGGTATTGGTTGCATGGATTAATTATAGAGGAATTAAACTATCATCTATAATAAATTTCATCTTAACCATACTAATTCTCATTGCAGGAATCATGCTTATTACTGGAAGTACATTTAGCGGTAATATGAGCAATATGAATCCGCTTTTTGAAACAGGAATGACAGGAATCATGACAGTTCTTATGATGACTTCTTTTATGTTTGTTGGTTTTGATGTCATACCACAAGCTGCCGAAGAAATTAATCTACCAAATAAAAAAATCGGGCAATTACTAATCTTATCTGTAGTAGTAGCTGTAATTTGGTATATAGCGATAATTTTTGGTGTTTCTAGAATGTTAACTCCGTCAGAAATCAATGCATCCAATTTAGTTACAGCAGATGCGGTGGCAAAGGCTTTTGGAAATAGTGAAATGATGGGTAATTTTCTTGTCTTAGGTGGTATCGGTGGGATATTGACAAGTTGGATCGGATTTTATGTTGGAGGTAGCAGGGCAATATATGCTTTAGCAAAGGCTGGAATGCTCCCTAAATCTCTAGGGCAATTACATCCTAAATATAATACTCCCCATAAAGCTATTTTGTTAATTGCAGTATTATCGACGGCGGCTCCGCTTTTAGGAAGACCAGCTCTTGTTTGGTTAGTCAATGCAGGTGGTCTTGGACTTGTTGTTGCTTGGTTAATGGTTACTATATCCTTTATAATATTGCGAAAGAAAGCACCAGAGATGCAACGACCCTTTCGCCTTCCTGGTGGAACTACGATTGGTTGGATAGCGACCATTATGGCTATTGGTGTTACGATTCTTTATCTTCCAGGTATGCCATCTGCGTTAATCTGGCCCTATGAATGGCTTATCATCGGTACTTGGATTATATTAGGATTTGTTTTATACAATTACTCGATGAGGAAATATGGAAAGAAAAATACAGATGATTACATGAAAAAAGAAGTGAATAAGAGCGCATAAACGAGTATCTGCCTCAATTTCAGCAAACTTCTTTTTATTATTAAAAAATGACAGCCGGTGATCCCCCCGTCTTGTGTATCGGGAGATCGCCGGCTGTCATCTTTACAAAAATCCACGTATATTTTTTAAAACTGGTATCGTTCACCTTGAACATAAATCAACAACAACCAGTTTTACACACGTCGATACTTTAATTTGACTTGTCTTCTTCCATCTTTGCTATTTTAGCCGGTGATGGGTCGAACTTAATAAAGAAATAGGCAATAATCGTACATAGTCCTAACACTGCAATTACAGAAAATGACACATTCACACCTAAAATATCCGGGCGAGCCACTTGATTTTCTGCCATGGATTCTACTGAGGTCATTACAGTAACCAAGACAGCAGTTCCTACAGAAGCTGCTGTCATACGCATCGTACCATCCATTGCTGCTCCATGAGGTATTAAATTATTAGGCAGCTGATTCAGTGCAGCAGTCTGTATCGGCATCATAATCAATGCTAAACCTAACATTCGAACGGCATACAAAGTAGTTATAAATGCAAACGTCGTTTCTGTATCTATAAAAATGAATGGAACAGTGGCCAAGGTAATTATGACTACACCTGGAAGGACAATCCACTTACCACCATATCGATCAAACATTCTACCAATTATAGGTGCTAGAAATCCAGTTACTAATGCACCTGGCAACATTGCCATCCCCGCTTGAAATGCACTGAATTCACGCATATTCTGCATAAATAATGGAATTAACGTCTCTGTACCAATAAGTCCCATAAATGTTATCGAACCAATAAAAACACTGAACGGGAAAATGGCATATTTGAACACACGAAATTCTAGCATTGGATGTGTTAGTTTTAACTGTCTCAAAATAAATAATGTTAATGAGATAACGCCAATAGCCAGTGTTATTAGTGTAATTGATGCTCCCCAGCCATAATTCCCTGCATTGGTCACACCATATAAAATTCCACCAAACCCAAACGAAGATAGAATAACCGATGGGATATCGAGCTTTGTCTTTTTTACCTCTGTTACATTTTTTAAAGCAAAGTAAGCGATAATCATATCAATGACTGCAATCGGGAAGATAATAAAGAACAAATATCTCCAAGAAAAATGTCCTGTTACCCATCCGGATAATGCTGGACCGATAGCTGGAGCAAAAGAAATAACTAAACCAATTAACCCCATTACAGAGCCACGGCGATTAATTGGAAAAATCAGTAAGAATACTGTCGTCATAAGTGGCAGCATTACCCCTGCTCCAATAGATTGAATAACTCTTCCAACTAATAACATCTCAAAAACAGGGGCTACACCTGCCACTAATGTTCCTATAGCAAAGATCCCCATTGATGACATAAATAATTGTCTGGTTGTAAATCGTTCAATCAAGAACGCACTTACTGGAATCATGATTCCATTTACAAGCATAAAAACTGTTGTTAACCATTGAGCACTATTTGCCGTAATACCCATTTCTATAATTATTGGGGGAATGGCTGTTATCATTAGCGTTTGATTTAAAATTGCAATAAAAGAACCAGCTAATAATAGTGCTACTACGGTTGGTCGATGGATTTGATTCACGATGATGTCCCCCTTTAATAAACATAAAAATTAAAACACTTCTTATAGATTAAACGAAAACCCGTAAAGAATCTATAAAAATATTTTAAAGTTTATTTTAAAATTATAGGGGTAGCGTCAGGAAAATGCGGATTTACAACGTTAAGCGAATTTTCCTGACGATTACCCCGTTTTTACCAACGTCAAGAAAGTTTTAATGGTCTTAAAGAATCTAATGAAACCATTTTCTCATGACTAAAATGGTATTCCCCCAGTAAATTAATATGCTCCCAGCCTAAAGGAGACATATGGTGCAACAAGTCCTCTTTAAAACCCCCTAAGCCCTTTTGGTATTCCACTGCTTTTGACAGATGTAGCGTAGTCCAAACACTAATGGCATTGATAATTATATTTAAAGCACTGGCCCTTTGTAGTTGATGCTGTATCGTTCGTTCCCGAAGTTCCCCTTGTTTCCCAAAGAAAATTACTCTTGCGAGACCATTCATGGCCTCTCCTTTGTTTAAGCCTTTTTGAATTTTTCTTCTTAAAGATTCACTAGTAAGGTAATTAAGAATAAAAATAGTTTTTCGATTCTTCCCATTTCACGCAAAGCTGTAGCTAAACTGTTTTGTCTAGAGTAGGAACCAAGCTTCCCCATAAGAAGTGATGCCGTGACAGTTCCTTCTCTTATTGAATTAGCTAATCGTAAGACATCATCATAATTAACTTTAATAATTTTTGTATTTATTTGGCCACGAAAAATAGACTCTAATTTTGGATACTCGCTTGCCTTTTCTAATGTAAACAGCTTTGAATCTGACAAATCTCTTATTCTTGGCGCAAACTTAAAGCCTAAAAGGTGAGTTAATCCAAAAATTTGATCTGTATAGCCAGCTGTGTCTGTGAAATGCTCTTCTATATTTAAGTCGGTCTCGTGATGCAATAATCCATCTAGGACATGAATAGCATATCTTGAATTAGTATGAATAATTTTTGTATAATACGATGAGAACTGGTCGCTGGTAAATCGGTAGATTGTTGTACCTTTTCCGGTTCCGTAATGCGGATTTGCGTCTGAATGTAAAGATGAAACGCTACCTGCATTCTCATTCCATCTGACGAAGATGTTGTACCGTCACCCCAATAGGAAGATAAGTCTAACTTGTGGTGAAAATTTACTAATACAGCTTGCGCTTTGCTCATGGCATCTTCATGCATTCTCCATTGAGATACATTTGCAAGTTGTTTATATGTAAGATCCGGCGTTGCTTCAGCCATCTTACTTAGCCCAATATTCAATCCCATTCCTAATAGGGCTGCCATGATGATTACCGTTTCTTCTTTATCTGGTTTACGGTTATTTGAGGCGTGAGTAAATTGTTCATGAAATCCAGTTATATGAGCAACATCCATGAGTAAATCGGTTAATTTTATCCTAGGAAGCATCTGATAAAGTCTAGCACTAAAGTTTTTGGCTTCCTCTGGAATCTCCTTCTCCAACCGTGCAATTGAAAGCTTTCCTTTCTCGAACGAAACTCCCTCTAGTTTATTCCAATTGTTCGATAACCATTTTAGTCTCTCATTAAGGCTATTGGTCCTTTCTTGAATGTATGCTTCGAACGATAAGCTAACTGATAATCGTGTATGATCTTTGTCTTGGTGTCACTTGAGACGCTATCTTGCACCTGTTTTTATCGTTGTTTTGCATTAGGGGTACCGCCAACCATTCAGGAAATTTTGTACATAAGCGTCAAATAACCCCCACCTGTTTTCAGATAGGGATTATTTGACGCCTACTTATATATACATAAAACAAGAAGAGGTTGGCTTAATCAGTTCCTTTATCTCCATTATTTTATAATCTCTTTTTGTGTCTGCCCTTTTGTTTATGCGAAAAGGCGTTTTTTTATCATAAATGATTTTTACTCCAAATAATCTGTATGGAAAGGATTTTCCCTTTCTTCGGTTTGGACAGAAATCCATTGGACAGTTGTAAACTCTTCAAGTGACCATTTCCCTCCAAATCGGCCCAATCCAGATGCTTTCTCCCCTCCGAATGCAATCAATGGCTCATCATTAACGCTTTGGTCATTCACATGAACCATACCAGAGGTTATCTGTTTGGCCACCTCCACACCTCTTTCCGGGGAACCTGCGTGAACCGCCCCGCTTAGACCAAATGGGGTGTCATTTGCAATGCGAATTGCTTCTTCATCACTTTCAGCAGAAATAATAGTTGCCACCGGCCCAAACATTTCGTTCTGAGCAGTTGCAACATCATTCGAACCTGTTAGTATATAAGGGTGCATGACGTTCCCTTCTACTTTTCCTTCCAACACAACTTCTGCCCCTTGCTCTTTAGCTGATTCGATTTGTTCGAGTATCCGATCAATTGCCTGCCGATTTATCAAAGGACCGATTAGATTGTCCTTCTCACTTGGATTGCCCACTTTAATCTTTTTCGCCTTTTCAACAAATTTCTCAACAAACTCCTCATATATATCCTTATGAACAATAATTCGATTTATGGCCATACATATTTGTCCATTATGCATAAACTTACCGAATAATGCCGAGTTTACCGCATTTTCCACTTTCGCATCTTCCAGCACTACGAGTGGGTTGTTCCCCCCTAACTCAAGAGCAACTTTTTTAATATTTCTTCCGCAAATTTCACCGATATGCCGTCCTACCGGAGTAGACCCTGTAAATGAAATTAACCGTGGAATTGGATGTTCCACAAATGCATCGCCGATATCCTCTATGTTTGGAACGACAACATTAAAGACTCCTTTCGGCAATCCAGCTTCTTCAAATACCTTCGCAAGCAATATTCCTCCAGTTACAGCTGTCTGATCATCAGGTTTCAGTACGACCCCGTTACCGACAGCAAGTGCCGGTGCAACCGAACGCATGGCAAGATACATTGGAAAGTTAAATGGTCCTATTACACCGACTACCCCTAGAGGACTACGGTAAATCCTATTTTCCTTTCCTGGGATCAGGGAAGGGACAATTTCCCCACTCATTCTAAGTGGAAAAGAAGCTGCCTCCCTTGTAATTGCAATAACAAAGTCAATTTCGACGTTAGCTTTCAGATGGGATGAGCCACCTTCCCTAATTAAATGGTTAACAAACTCTTCTCTTCTCGCATCGATAATCTGAACTGCTTTTTCCATGATGGAAGAGCGTTCGAATGGATTAAATTTTGCCCATTTCTTTTTAGCCTGTTCAGCAGATTTATAAGCCTCATCTATATCTTCTTTACTAGCCATTTTTATTTCTTGCAGAACTTCATCATTATAGGGGTTTTTCACTTCATAAGTGGTTTCCCCTTGGCCATCACGCCATTCGCCAGAGATAAAATTTTTGTTAAGATTTTCATAAAGTTTCATATAATTTTTCTCCTTTCCTTTATACATGATTTATTCTTTATTAAATAAACTTCCCTATTAATCCCTCCACAATCCAAGGATTTCTTTATTTCGTAAAAAAACGCCTGTCTCTGTGCTTCCGTAGGATTGTTTCAATACTCGAAAAACCGTTGTTACATTAAGATTACTGGAGGGAACTTTGGGCTAATACATAGACCCTTCACCCAAATTTAAAGAATACCTAAACTTAATAATCTTGAAACCATAACAACAGAAGTTGAAGCTACACGAGACGATTTAGTAATCGGAATCAAGTAAATATTAAAATCTACCTGCCTTTTGAATTGAAGAAAGCTTTTTTTTGTCAAATATTGCAAAATAACACTTAAAAAAGTGCAAATTAAAATTCAAAAGTGACAATCAAGGCATTTAGTTTAAATTTAATTTACGCAATAATTGTAATTATTCTAATGCAATATAAAATTTGCGAATATTTTCACTTAAACTAACGGGCAGTTTAGTTAAGGGAAGTGTCAATTATGAAGAAATGAAAAATCTTATAATGTGAATCTTCTTTACTGATATAAAGTAAACAAAGAAAGGCTTTATTAACTGGAGGTGTATTATATGAATGCGGAAATAATGATGTTAGTAATAACATTGGTAATAGGATTCTCATTATTTTTCATGGTGGTTACCAAAAAAGGTAGTCCGATTAAAGATTTATTTCTATGGTTAATTTAATTGATTGTTGTACTAAGTATAAGTATATTAAGTTAAATTTTGGAGTAATTGATATATTCACTTCAACATTCGGTCTTATAACAATTCTAATGTTAATACTGGTATTGGCAATAAAAAGTGAGTTTGAAGATTGTGAAATACACTTAAACTATATGGGACAAAAACAGAATAAAGTATAGCCTCCAAAACTCAATTATTGGGCCAATTTGGGGAATATGCCTTATGGGGCTGCTGAGCGTTGATGTTCAAGTAATTTGTCCCACTGATGTCCTTGCATTCTCTTTGAAACAACTTCCATCTTCTATTTGCATAATTGTATTCAAATTCCACATACTACTAACAAGAAGTGGCGGTAAAAAGGGTGTGCAGGGATGAGATTTAAAAGAAATAAATCCAAAAAGTCTTTAATAAATCAGGCAAATCTCTCCATAGAGAATATCAAAAGTCAATTAAATCATACCAGCGATTTAAAAGACCGTGAAATACATAGCAATAATCAAATCTATATTATCCTTTACATCAATTCATTAGTTGATCAGGAAAAGCTTGAATCAAAAATAATTAAACCGCTTACGAAAATGGAAAACAACAATATTTTAAATGAACTATATAGCCAGGAGATCAGCACTGCCAAAAGTAATGAAATAGCCATCAACGGATTATTAGACGGTTATTGTCTGCTAATAAAAAAAAGCAGGAATAGTGAAGGATTCCTGCTGAAAACGAACGCATCAACCGATAGAGAAGTTTCAGAGGCTATCATAGAAAAAACAATCCTTGGGGCAAAAGTAGGTTTTGTTGAAAGCTTAGACAAAAACATTTTTTTACTCCGTACTGTAACAAAATCACCCGATTTCACGGTTAAAAATTATACATTGGGTTCCTCAACAACAACGAATGTATCACTAATTTATTTGGATCATGTGACAGATCCGGAAATCATCAAAAAGGTTGAACAACGTATAAAAAGTATTACGCTTGATTCCATCCGATCAGCAGGAGATATTCAGGATTGCATTGAAGACCATACAGTTACTCCATTTCCCCAGCTTTTACTTACAGAACGGCCAGATCGAGCTTCAGCAAATTTAAAGGACGGAAGGGTTGCTTTAATTATAGATGGAAGTCCTACTGTAATTATATTGCCAGCAACATTTATGACGTTCTTTCAAACACCGGATGACTATATTACTCGTTGGTGGTTAGGTTCATTTTTTAGGTTTATACGTCTATTCAGCTATATCATTGCACTTATTCTACCGGCATTATATATTGCTTTCGTTTCATTCCATTATGAAGCAATTCCTTTGGAGCTTGTTTATTCGCTGCAGTCTTCGTTGAGCTACGTACCATTTCGGCCATTTATAGAGTTAATGATTATGCAGCTTTCCTTAGAGTTGCTTAGAGAAGCGTCCATTCGACTGCCACCTTCCGTCGCCACGACTTTTGGGATCGTCGGAGGGCTAGTTGTAGGAACAGCAATGGTTGAGGCAGGAATTGTCTCCTATGGTGGGCTTATAGTTGTTGCATTAACATCAGTCTCATCATTTGTTCAACCAAATCTTGAAATGAGCAGCTCGATTCGTATATTAGGATTTCCTTTAATGCTATTGGCAGCTATATTCGGCTTTTTTGGAATTGTCGTTGGAGTGTTATTTGTGTTAATTCACTTGTCACGCCTTATTTCATTCGGTTTTCCATATTTTTCACCTTTTGTTCCATTAAACATGGAGAATTTTAAAGATACTATCATTCGTGTTCCTTCTTGGATGATGTATAAACACTCCAAAAATTCTTCTCATTATAAGCAAGAAAAACGATCAAGGAAGTGGAAACTAGATGAGAGTGAAGAGCAGTATTAGTTCTGTAAATTTATTTTTTCTGCTGGTGCAAACGATGATTGGTGTAGGCTTGTTATCATTACCTCATCAAACACATGAAGCAGCAGGCAGTGACGGATGGATTTCCATTTTAATTTCTGGATTTTTTATTCAACTAATTGTACTGCTTATTTGGTTACTTTGCAGGAATTTCCCCAATCTTACCTTATTTGATTTTTCTAAAGTAATTTTTGGGGAAACTTCTGGAACTGTATTAAATTTTTTATATATTATTTACCTGCTCACAGTGATTTGTTATATCTTCATTATATATGTGGATAACTTGAAACGATGGATACTCCCTGAAACTCCAGCATGGATATTATTTTTGATAGCATTCGTTCTACTTATTTATGGAAGTATTTGTAATATAAAAAATTTGGTATCTTTATTTTCTTTACTATTCATATTCATTCTGTTTTTATTCTTCATTACGTTTTTGGTTTATGGTGATCCAAACATAGATGTTCGCTATCTCTTCCCTATTGGTTCCAGTGGTGGATGGAATATTCTTAAAAGCACTAGTGACTCAATGATATCCTTCATAGGGTTTGAAACATTACTTATTTATTTTGCTTTTATAAAGCAATCTAAAACTATTTCAGCACTGAAAGGAGTTTTTTTAGCAGTATTATTTGTAACCATTTTTTTAACGTATATTGTGATTCTAAGTACCGTAATGCTTAGTCCTGAAGAAATAAAAAACACGCCGGAACCGGTTCTATATATACTAAGTGCGATGGAAATAAGAATTTTAAGCCGATTAGATTTAATATTTCTTTCTTTCTGGGGTCTGATAGTTTTTACTACTATTATTAGCTACACCTTTTCAGCAAGTATGGGAATAAGTAAATTAATCCATATCAAACATAAATTTGCTGTGATACTATCTGGAACATTCGTCCTTATCGTTTCGATAATATTTTATTATATGGAGATTACCTTACTTGAAAAATGGTTAAAGCATTTAAGTTTAGTTTTCGGCATTATTATCCCTATCCTACTGCTTTTAATAACAATTATTTTTAAAAGAGAGGCGGCATCGACCTATGAGAAAAACTGAGCTCTTCTTGATCTTCTTTATTCTTCCATTACTAGCTGGGTGCTGGGATGAAAGATTTCTAAAGAATTCCCGTACTGTGTATTTATCAGGTTTTGACTTGGATGAGAATGGTGATTATCAAACAACTTCAATTATTAGAGATATGAATATTAGTGAGTCAAGCAGGGGGGAAATATCCATATCGAATAAACTGGTAACTGGAAAAGGAGGTTCGATAAAAGAGGCAAGCATGACAATTGATCAAAGCGTACCTGGTAATTACGATCCAGCAAAAGGAAGAACTTTAATCTTAGGAAACGACGTCGCCAAAGGTGATATCTACAATGTGCTGGATCCTCTTTACCGGGATCCAAGGGTGGATTTAAACGCCAAAATTGCTGTGACAGATAACAGTGCAAATGGGATAATTACCCATATATCCGAAAATGAAGTTGAAAAAGGGGAATACCTGTACGAATTGATTCACAGCAGTGAAAAACATTCGGTGATTCAGGATATTACACTAAGATCGATTCGCACCTATTTGTTTGATGAAGGAAAAGATTTCATGCTCCCTTATCTGAGCAAGGACGAGGAAGATAATGAAGTTAAAATAAATGGGGCTGCTCTTTTTCATGACCACAGCTTTACCGGACAGTTTCTTTCCCCTGCTGAAAGTACTTTGCTATTATTATTTATGGAAACACAATCCAAAAAAGCACTTTTAACAGAACAGTTAGATAAAAAAGCTGGCGGATCTGTCAGCTATAATGTAAAAAGCGTATCAAGAAAACTTAAGCTGGAAAAAAAAGAAAAGGTACATGCTGATATTATGCTGCAATTGGACGTAGAGATTGTTGACTATCCTCCAGACCATTTAGATAAGCAGGAAATGATCAATTTTTTGGAAAATCGATTATCAAAGATTCTCACTGAAAAAGCGGATGCTCTGTTCAAAAAACTTGCAGCGAATCAAAGTGACGTACTTGGATTAGGCAGAGAACTCATTGCCTTTCATCCAGCTATATGGAAAGAAATAAAGGGAGAAAATTATTATGAGCATATCCTTGTTAATCCAAAGGTAAAAGTCAATGTTAGAAGTAGTGGAATCATTTTGTGATCACTGAAGTTGATCACCTTTTTCTTTCTGATATTATTTTTTGACCTATTTCTATTAGACTTCTATTCATAACATCGATACAACGGAGACACAGTCATAAAGAAAGAGCATATGTATGCCCTTTCTAAGTTTGCATTAATGCTCTCAAATCTTGATCAAATACGAGTCCTTGCATTAGTTTTGATTTCGCTAAGCACAGGGTTTTGAAATTAATAACTTCATGTAAATCCATTGATTCATGATCAGCTAATTTTTGTTTATCCATTTC
The DNA here is from genome assembly GCF_000011245.1 of Oceanobacillus iheyensis HTE831. Classification (NCBI taxonomy): domain Bacteria; kingdom Bacillati; phylum Bacillota; class Bacilli; order Caryophanales; family Bacillaceae; genus Oceanobacillus; species Oceanobacillus iheyensis. The sequence continues at coordinate 508,189 of NC_004193.1, read as the reverse complement.
TAATTAACCTCCTTATTCGTTAATACAATCAATTGTATTGTTCCAAAAATAGGAGTGAATATTCTTTAATGTTTTTTTTAAAAATTGGAAACAGGTTACATCTTTAAGAATCGGGCGCTTTAATGAAGCAATGAAAGCCTAATTTCTCAATTGAGAAATTAGGCTTTTTAATATTGAAAATTTCCTTAACGTTGTAAATCCGCATTTTCCTGACGCTACCCCTTATAGAGTGACTCAAAATTTATCGGGCACAACATAAAGAGTCCTCCGCTACTTAAGCAAACGAAGGACTCCAGTCAATTATAAAACTATTCTTTTGCGTTTATTAAATAAAACGTGGCAATTATATTAATCCATCATTCGTTTCTTGAAGGACAAGATTGTTAATCCAGCACCAACAACTATCCAAGCACCAATAATTGCAAAAGGTTGCCAATAATCGGCAATAGTCCCGTTCGTTATATTCGCTATTTCAAATAACTGAATAGCTGGTGTATATTCTAACACTTTCAGAAAAGGATATTCTTCTGCAAACCCAATAAACATATTAGACATTCCAAATATAAACATTACAGGTAAAATATAGATGGAAGCTTCTAAAACAGAACGAGTGATTAATCCTAACCAAGTTCCTAGCGCAATAAAGAATACAAGAGATAATACAACTCCTACTATTACCGGTATAAGATTAGAAGGTGAAAATCCTGAAATCAACATAGAGATATACGTAATTACTAATGTGATAACTATTGTTACGGCACTTTTTCCTGCTAGTATCTCCGTAATGGTAGCAGGTGAAAGCATCAAACCACGAAGTGTATTCTTTTCCTTTTCTTCCGCAATAATTGCACATTGAAGAAAGGCACCTACCATAGATAAAGAAATGCTGATAATAAATATATGAATTTCTAATGGAACAACATCCATCCGTCCATATATGAGCGCAAATACGAGTGGTAAGATAATCGTTGAAGAGACATACATATTACGATATAAGTCTTTTAAATCCTTTTGAAAAATTGCCATAAAACGTTTTACAGAAAAAGTCATACTAGTTCCCTCCCCGTTACTTCTACGAAAATATCCCCTAAAGTTGGTTCTTTTGTGCGGATGGTTTCTATACGATCTTCTGAAATATATCGTTGAATATCATTAGCAATAGAAGGGGCTAAAGGTAATTCCAATTCTCTACCATCCCTTAGCTCTAGCAACACTTTCTCTTCACGATATTGCTTCTTCAAATTTTTAGGGCTATCCAATAACTGCACAGAACCTTTATTCAAAAATGCTACACGATGACATAAATGATCTGCTTCTTCCATATCATGTGTTGTTAAAAATACCGTTGTTCCTTGTTTATTCAATTCTTTTAATCCTTCATGAATGTGCTTCGAGTTCACGGGATCTAATGCTGAAGTTGGCTCATCCAAGAATAATATTTCAGGGTTATGAAGTAATGCTCTTGCCAAGAGCACGCGCTGTGTCATACCTTTTGATAACTTGGCAACTTGTTGCTTTGCTTCATTTTGTAAACGAACCATCTCTAACACTTCATTAATGCGGTTCTCTTGCACATCATATAATTGCGCATACGTTTTTAAATTATCGTAGATAGTGAGACGGTTATACAAACCACTATTATCTGTAACCACTCCAAATCGTTTTCGTTGAGCTGGCGATTTTAATTGTTGAACTGGTACACCAAATACTTTTGCTATTCCAGAAGTGTGTGTTAATTGTCCAGTTAATATTTTTATTGTGGTTGTTTTTCCTGAGCCACTTGGTCCTAAAAAACCGAATGTCTCTCCTTTCTCGACTTGAAAAGTTACATCGTTAAGTGCTTGCTTATTTTGATAAACTTTTTCTAAATGACTTACCTCAATGACTGAAGTCATGTAATTCCCTCCTGAAAATCCAATTTTCATTTGCATCTTCAGAATACTGTTATATCAAGGTCTTCGCACTAAATTTCCGATGAATGGAGTACCTAATAGGTTAAATGGAGCTTAATCGACTCCTAAAATTTGCTTTAATTCAACCAACTTTGCTTTCGATAAAGGTACTTGAGTTTTTTCTTTATCTTGCAAAACAAGACTGTAACTATTTCTCGTCCAGGTAATTACTTCTCGTACTTTTTGTAAATTTACGATATAAGATCGATGACATCGGAAAAATCCTTGATGTTCTAATTTTTCTTCTAATTGACGAAGCGTAAATGCTGTTCGAAACGATGACCCTTTCATATGTACTACAGCTTGACCTTCATCACTTTCAATGTAGTCAATCTCTGGAGGATCAAGTAGTACTATCTTGTCATTTACTTTCGAAGGTATTTTATTTAGCTGAAAAGAAAAATCTTGCTTTCCTAACTCTTCTTCTGAAACTTCGTCTATCTCTTGCTTCTCTTCGTTTTCTTCTGTTTTAATTTCAACTGTTTGTAACCCTTCCTCGTTAAGTCGGTAAACTCTTTCTGCTAATGTAATTGCACTTTCCATATTGGATGTCAGTATTAATACACCTTTTTTATTCTGCTTAAGATGGTTTAAAACATGAACCAATACTCGTTTCGTTTCTAAGTCAACATTTAAATCCGGCTCTTCAAAAAGATAAATACTTGCATCCTGAATAATTGCTTTCCCATAATGAACCCGCTTTTGTTCAGACTCTGTTAATTTACTAATTGGCTTATCCTTCACTTCATGTAATTGTAATTTTTCAATCAAATCTTGATGATTGACATTCGTTTGATATAATTTTTCCATAAATCGAAAATATTCTTTTATATTCATCCGTTCGTAAAGGCCGTTATTCAATAATTGAAGTCCTAACGCTTGAAAGTACTCCACTTTATCTTTTAATGTAATTCCATTTAATTCGATACTACCGTTATTAATTTTTTTATCTCCAACAATCATTTTTATTAACATCTGCCTAACATTTAAGGAGGAATGAATCGCTGCAACTTCCCCTTCTTGAATCGTTAAATGAAACGTCGAAAACAAGATGTGGTCACCTTGTCGATATTCTAGTTCTCTTAATTGAAGCATCTATCTCAGTCCCCTTTGAATCCCAATTTTATGTATTCAGATGACAGAATTTATTTATTTTGTTACAGTTAATATGAAGTAAATAAATACGAAAAGCAACTACTAGGGGTGCCCAGTACTATGTGTGGGCTGAGAGGAAAGCACCTACTTTCCGACTCTTATGGACCTGATCTGGTTAATACCAGCGTAGGGAAGTAGTCAATAATTTTGATGATTACATTCTCAGTATACCAAAACCAGGTCCTTTAATTGGACCTGGTTTTTTGTTTGTTTTAAAAAGGAGAGATAAAGTGAAAAACACCCGCGTCTTAACATTGATGGCTGTCCTTGTTGCCATTGGAACGATTGGTTCACAGTTATTATGGTTCCCTGCTGGTGTCGCACGAGCGTATCCTGTTCAACATGCAGTAAATGTTATGGCAGCAGTGTTACTTGGTCCAGGACCTGCTGTTGGTGTTGCTTTAATGATTGGTTTACTTCGAAATCTCTTAGGGCTAGGAACATTACTAGCTTTTCCCGGAGGAATGATTGGCGCTTTTTTTGCAGGGATACTTTATCGAAAATGGCGGCGTCATCGTTTAGCAGTAACAGGAGAAATATTAGGTACTGGGATAGTTGGTTCGCTCCTTGCCGTTCCTTTTGCTAATTTTTTAATGGGCTCAAGTGTTGGTGCACTTGCATTTCTACCAGCATTCATCGTTAGTAGTGTTTCAGGAGCTTGCATAGGTTGGTTTATATTATCTAGAGTCCATCATACAGAACTTTCACACATTCAGAGGAGGGATTATTCATGAATTTCTCAGAAGAACTAAGAAAGGAAAACGAAGATATTTTTGCACTTATAAAAGCTCATCCGTTTGTGGAAGGGGTAGGAAAGGGAATACTACCTGTAGATGCAGTTCGTCATTATGTTCAAGCAGATTATGCTTATTTAAATGGGTTTATGAAAACAATCGGCATGGCCATCGGAAATGCCGATCACCGGGACGACATTGCTTACTTTAGTGAGCTTATGCAGTTTTCTCTACATGACGAAATACAAGCTCATCTGTGTTTTTGTGACTATATTAATGTAAACTACGAAGACTTACAAGAACTGCCATTGCCTCCAACAGGAGATCATTATGTTAAACATATGATGTATCATGCCCAAACAGGAACTACTGGAGAAGCAATTAGTGCGCTTTTACCATGCCCTTGGACGTACTATGAGATCGGAAAATATATAAATGAAATATGGCAACCATCGGATAATCATCCATTTCAAATTTGGATACAATGTTATGCAAATACAGAGCAAGATGTTGAAGAAATGTGTGCACGTCTTGACGAACACGCAAGACATGCTTCAGAAAAAGAAAAAACAAATATGAAAATTGCTTTCCGAAAAAGTTGTCAATTAGAATACTTATTTTGGGAAATGGCTATATCCACGGAGGAGTGGCCCTCAATAAAGGAGGATATTAAAAAATGAAGAATGTACCATGTGCATTAACGATTGCTGGCACAGACCCAAGTGGCGGAGCTGGCATACAAGCAGATTTAAAAACATTTCAAGAGCTACAAACGTATGGCATGTCTGTCATTACTTCCGTAGTCGCTCAAAATACTACTGGTGTAACTTCGGTCCATCATATGCCAATCAATATGATCGAAGACCAACTTGAAGCTATCCTGGAAGATATGCCTATCCACGCTTTTAAAACGGGAATGATTGCCAATAAACAAATGATGGAAATCATCTCAAAAAAAATAGAGAAACTGAATGCACCTTATGTTATGGATCCGGTTATGGTTGCTACCAGTGGTGATTCCCTTATAGATAAAGAAGCTCGTTCATTTTTAAGAGAAAGTTTACTCCCTCAAACGGCACTAGTGACGCCGAATATTCCAGAGGCAGAATTTATTACTGGAAATTCTATTGAAACAGTAGAAGATATGAAAGATGCGGCAAAACACATTGTTGATCATTTCCACGCAGATGCGGCATTAATAAAAGGTGGTCACATGGAAGGGGAAGCAATAGACTTTCTATATGACGGATCTAAGATCCATACATTTTCAGCTGAAAGAATTAATACCAAAAACACCCATGGCACAGGGTGCACCTATTCTGCTGCTATTACTAGTTATCTTGCTAAGGGGTACTCCATTGTAGAAGCAGTTCGACACTCAAAAGACTTTGTTACTGTTGCAATATCCAAATCATTTGAGCTCGGTAATGGTAATGGACCAACGAATCATTGGGCGACTCGAGAAAGGTAATGGAGATATTAAGGAAAGGGAGATAAATATGCAGGTCGATATTATTAAACAGGTACGTGACACTAAACCACTTGTGCATCACCTAACTAATCAAGTAGTAATGAACTTCTCTGCCAATGGTTTACTTTCATTTGGCGGTTCACCAATTATGGCAAAAGCGATAGAAGAAGTTGAACAAATTGCGGCAATTTCAAATGCCGTTTTAATTAATATCGGTACGTTAACTTCCACCGAATTGGAATCTATGATTGCTGCTGGAAAAACAGCGAATAAGCATAATATTCCAGTATTATTAGACCCTGTTGGTGTTGCTGCCACCTCTTTTAGACGAAATGCTATTGATAAAATTTTAGAGGAAGTTCGACCAACTGTTATAAAAGGAAATGCTGGTGAACTAGCAAGTCTCGTTAATATCAATCTCGAAGCAAAAGGAGTAGACTCCATTGGTGACGGAAATTTAGATGTTATTGCGCAAAAAGTAAGTGAAAAATATAACACTGCAGTTGTTGTCACCGGAGAAACGGATGTTATTTATGTAGATAATCATTTGATTCATAATGGTACAGGTCATCATTACCTATCATCAATAACTGGTTCCGGTTGTTTATTAGGCTCCATTATCGCGGCGTGCTTAACCACAAAATCCACACTAAAAGATCAATTAATGACAGCGGTCTCGTTCTATGGACTTTCTGCTTCTTATGCAGCTAATCAAGAAAATGTTCATGGTACAGGTAGTTTTTTACCTGTATTCATTGATTCGCTTTCTAAAATGCCACAGGAACTTACGGAAGGAGAATAAATCATTATGAAATTCGATAAACATATGCTTCGAAAGTATTTTATTATGGGTAGTCAAAACTGCCATCGAGACCCACGGGAGATATTAAAAGAGGCAGCCTCTGCAGGAATTACTGCTTTTCAATACAGAGAAAAGGGTAAGAATTCTTTAACAGGAACTGCAAAAGTTGAACTCGCAAAAGATTTAAAAGCTATTTGCCATGATTTTCAAATCCCTTTTATTATTAATGATGATGTAGATTTAGCAAAACAATTGGATGCAGATGGTATTCATATCGGTCAAGATGATCAACCTGTAGAGGTTGTGCGGAAACAGTTCCCAAATAAGATCATTGGATTATCTATATCTACGAATAATGAATTAAATCAAAGCCCATTAGATCTTGTCGATTACATTGGAGTTGGTCCAATATTTGATACAAATACGAAAGAGGACGCTAAGACAGCGGTAGGTCTTGAATGGATTCAAAGTTTAAAAAAACAACATCCTTCCCTTCCATTAGTTGCAATTGGAGGTATTAACACTACCAATGCACAAGAGATAATTCAAGCTGGAGCTGATGGTGTATCTTTTATTTCAGCCATTACAGAAACTGATCATATTTTACAGGCTGTACAACGCTTATAAAGTGAAATTTAACCTAGTGGGGATTTTCATTCTCCTCTGCTTGAATGTTATTTATCCTGTGAACAACTATAACTTTCAGCTAAGCCTCATAGTTTAAATATTGGTATTAGTCCCCTTCGAGACAAACTATATAAATTGTTATTTTCTATTGGATAAGCCCAATATTTTAAATTTGTATCCCAAATTGTGCTCTTATCCCATATGCTATTGTGATGAAACTTTGCATTTGAGGAGGAAAACAATGGATTACTATAATAATTACCCATATCACCAGCAACCTCAACAAGATCAGAGACAAAATAATAATTTACCTGGTGATATGTTAAATCAGTATTTTAATAACCAACACGACGATTATAATCAACAACAATTCACTGGAGCACATCCCGAAAGTTCAGAAGGATATTATGAAGTAGATGAATCAGAGGCTAATAATCCACACGGATATTTCAATGATCCTGGTCGCATATTCCCCGGCGGACCGGGTGGCGGGTTCCCTGGTGGATTCCCGGGCGGCGGTCCTGATGGTGGACCGGGTGGCGGGTTCCCTGGTGGATTCCCAGGCGGCGGTCCTGGTGGTGGACCCGGCGGTGGGTTCCCTGGTGGATTCCCAGGCGGCGGTCCTGATGGTGGACCTGGCGGCGGGTTCCCTGGAGGGATTTTTGATGGATTTCCTGGAGGAGGATTTCCAGGCGGTGGGTTTCCTGGTGGCGGTGGCCAAGGTGGACAGCAAGCACCAACATCAGCGCCTCCTAACTTCACACCAGAAAAACCAGCATTCCAAACATTTGCAGTAGATCCTGGTGGAATCAGACGTTGTCTTTTCCGCTTCACTTACATTTGGCCAGAAAGAGGGAGAGGTTTTTGGTACTTCCCTACCTTTGTAGGAAGAAATTCAATTGCCGGTTTCCGCTGGAGTGGATTCCGTTGGGTGTATTTTGGAATGGATTTAGATCGAATTGAATCATTTCAATGTTATTAACAACAGAGGTTTTTTTCAAAAAGATATTGTTTATAGAACAAAAGCGCAAGCGACCGTTTATCACCGTATGTCCTGGACGGGACCGTATGAGATAAAGGAAACACGATAAGCGTATGCGAATCGATGTTGACTTTCACCATTGGCATAAGTGCGACTATGCCTCATAAAGGACATTCGGCAGTCTTCTTTATCGTAAGGAGGTCTCCGGAAGGACACTAGGTGATGGGCGCTGGAGCTGGACGTGGCTAATTAACTTAGTTGTTTATCCACAGCCCCAAAATTTTATAATTTCCTGGAATATGAAAAAGACGGCCTTTATAAAGGCCGTCTTTTCTCTTTAATCTTTATCTACTTTTTTATTCATTTCACGTTGCCAAATTAACCCTTGTTCTAACGCCATCTTCTTTGCAATTTTTGGCGCGTTCCACAACGGTGGTAATAACAAGAAAGATACCGGAACCGCAGTAATAACAATCGAATTTTGTATTGATGTAATGCTATCCTCACCAATTGTTAAAATCACAGCAGTAGTAGCACCGAAGATGATTGCCCAGAACACACGCAACCAACGTTTCGGGTTATCATGACCCGATAATGTCGCAGCCACGGTGTATGACATTGTATCCGTCGTAGTAGCTACAAATATAATCGATACTAATAAAAATCCTACTCCAAATATGATTCCCATCGGTAATTGATCCGTTATCGCCATAACAGCCGCAGGCATTCCACCCTCTGTTAATGCATTTGAAACAGAACCTGAGTTTTCATTTTCAAAGAATATTCCCGTTCCTCCTACAACAGAGAACCAGAAATTTGTAACTAATGGAGCAACTACTGATACTGCAATAATTAGTTCACGAATCGTTCGACCTCTAGATATCCGGCTTATAAACACAATTAGCATCGGTGCATAGCCAATAAACCAACCCCAGAAGAATATCGTCCAACCGGATAACCAACCTTCATCTCCACGGAACAAGTTCATTGTAAAGAAGTTTTGTAAATGAACACCTGTTCCACCGATAAACGCATCAAGAATAAATGTTGTCGGACCTACAAGAAATACAATTAATGCTAAAAGAATAGTAAATTGTACATTCCAATTACTTAAATGATAAATCCCTCTATCTACACCTGTTGCCGCTGAAATAGCAGCAACAGCAACTAATCCAAGCACGACTAACATACTTATCACAAGTGTGTTGGGTACTCCAAATAAATGATTTAATCCATAAGAAATTTGTAAACCTAGAAACCCTAATGGGCCTAGTGTCCCTGCTACTGTTGCTATAATTGAAAAGCTGTCTGCAAGTGTACCGACAACACTCTTTTCAAAAATTCTTTCACCAAATATTGGATATAGTAATCCTCTCGGTTTTAATGGATATCCTTTGTGATAATGGACATACATCATGACTACTACAGCTAAAGTACCGAGAATTGCCCATGCTAGGAATCCCCAATGGACAAAAGCTTGGGCCATTGCACCATCTAAGTAGTTAAACTCCCCACCACCAAACAAAGGTGGTGTATCCATATAATGATACATCGGTTCAGCGGCCGCCCAGAAAACACCGCCACTCGCAAGTAATGTCACCAAAATCATACTTACCCAACCAAAATAACTATATTTTGGTTTATCCATTTTCCCTAAACGAACTTTTCCATATTTTGATACAGCTAATCCTAGTCCGATCAAGAAATTAAGTAATAGTAATATTTGCCAATATGCTCCAAACCAATCTGAGGAATAAGTAAATAAAGTATTTACCCACTCTCCGACTTTATCCTTACTTAATAATGAAAGGATTATAAATAATATTAAAAAACCTCCGCTTATATAAAAGACGGGCCAATCGAGTTCCTTCTTATCTTGGGATCTCACGTTTTACCTCCTGATTTTTACAGCAAGTCGCCTAAAGTTAGTATTAACTGTTCATAAAGACCGTCGGATGGATAAATGAAAACAGAGAAAACGTGAATCACAACAGCATTCCACCAACTTGCTTGTTTAATTTATTAAACACAGTTTTTAATTATAGTTTTTTATTTTTGTTCATACAAATAATATCCCCTATAGTTTCTCGTTAAATACAGAAGAAAAGAGAAGAATTAGAATAAAATCCCTACCCTAATCACTTTATTTACAGAAAAATAAAAGAATCCTGCCATTTTTACATCTTATACAGTACATATTTAGTTATATGTTCCCTTTCTAATGTTTATTTATAAGTTATATATTTTATTTTGTGTCATAAATTCAAAAAATAGTTGAGCATTTTTCCTGCAACATAGGTATTGAATAGAAATATCTTCGAGATAACGAAAAAGATAAATTCAAATGACTAACAACTACAAAAAAGCCAAATTTCTCAGATTACTTTTGAGAAATTTGGCTTTTTATTATAAAAGGTCTTATCTTTTAAAATCTACAGTTAAGCACTACCTATTTTGAATTTATAATGTGATCAACTGTATTTTCCACTTCATCCCGCGATATTTTTTCCTTACCTTTTTCCAATGCGGTCAATGTTTTTTGCGCAAGTGCTAATGGGATACGACAGAATAATAAAATATTCTTTGTGGAAATTTGTTCCATATATTGTTCACCCATATGTAAATTCATATTTGCATATTCAAACATTTCTTTTTTGGTCCAATCATCCGGGAAGAAACCTACTCCGCGTTCAGCATCTTCATCAATATTTCTTAATATATTCACAGCCTGTAAACCTCTGCCGTATCCAATAGCTAATTCACGATCTGTCTCCGTTCCGTCATACCACTTCCATATATCTGATAGCATTACACCGACTAACCCAGCAACATAATACGTATATTCATCTAAGTCTTCTTTGGTGTTTACTTCCCAGTCTCTAGCTACCCATTTCGCCATTCCTTCTGCCATTTCACTTGTGGAAGACTTGACTTGCGTAACAATATCCGAAGGACAAAATAGTAACCAATCATTTAAACGAATAGTTACTTCCGGGAGTATATCACGGTACGGATCAATTAATGATTGGTAAGCAACATTATCAAACGTTTCCGCTTGTAATAATTGACTTGTCTGGATTAATAACTCCTGCTTACTCGAAGAATCCAACGCCTCATGATCCTCCATTTCATCAATCGCACGCATACAAAGATATGCTGAACCAACTGTTTTCCTTAATGTTTTATTCAGCAGCTTTATTGGAATGTAAAATGTTCGACTAGTTTCTTTGAGTACCTTCATTGCTTCTTTATCTAATGTTGCTTGTCTACTCACCAAAGATTCCTCCTTGTCCGATTCATGCGATAGTACAAGTATAACAAACACAACACTTTTTTTCCTTTTTAATTGTGCCGTGTAAAAAATTTGTAAATAAATACTATTCTCTTGTACTTCTGTAAAAATAAGTCTACGATAGTCTTGTTGCGAAATTTTATGTAAGGCTGTGTTGACATGGATAAACGAGTGTATTTATTAATGACCATCTCCTTTGTAGTTGGAATGGTAGAATTAATTATCAGTGGTATTTTAGATTTAGTAGCAAATGATCTTAATGTATCGATGGGACAGGCCGGGTTGCTTATCACCATCTTTTCATTAGTATTTGCAATCTCGGCACCAATTTTATTATTTCTAACAGCTTCGATTGAACGAAAAAAATTAACATTAATTGCTTTAAGTACTTTTTTTATAGGTAATTTAATAGCTATATTTAGTTTTTCCTATACAATGCTATTTATAAGTAGAATTATCTCTGCTGCAAGTGCTTCGATCCTTATCGTACTTTGTATCATGATGGCATCATCCATTGTTCAACCTGAATACCGCGGAAGAGCCATTGGAATTGTCAGCATGGGCGTCAGCGGTTCATTAGTATTTGGTATTCCGTTTGGTTTAATACTTGGAGAGGCATTCGGATGGCGAGCGCCATTCGTACTCATAGCGATCTTAACCGTTTTATCTATGGTAGGTGTTTATTTCTTTATGACGAAGATTTATACATCCGAAAAGCCTTTACCATTACAATCCCAGCTTAAAATGGTTAGTAGTAAATCCGTCTTATTTGCATTACTAACAACATTATTTGTTTTGGCAGGACATACTACGTTATACGCCTACCTAAACCCTTTCGTTAGTGAAATGATGAATATGAATGGTTTTTGGCTTAGCGTTGTTTATTTAGCCTTTGGAATCGCTGCAGTTAGTGGCGGTGGTGCGGGCGGAGCTTTATCTGATCATTTTGGACCAAAACGCACTATTCTTACCGTAATTATACTATTCATTTTAGCAATAATCTCCTTACCTTTTGCTACTTTTAATATAATTATATTCTTTGTTGTATTAATTATTTGGGGTATGATGAGTTGGGCGGTGTCACCACCAGTTCAGAGCTTCTTAATTGAAACTGCTCCAAAAAATGCAGATATATTAGTGAGTCTAAATAATTCTGCATTACACTTCGGAATAGCAATTGGCTCGTTCATTGGTAGTTTCGTCATTGAAAAGTCTCATGTACAATTCAATGCGTTTGTAGGAGGAGTAATAGTTCTTATCGGTCTGATCACATCGATTATTGCTTTAAAAGGATATAAAGATAAACAATCGCTAGTTTCTTCATCTAAATAAATTATACTTTTAAAAAAGCAAATAAAGCTCTACACCTCAGAAATTAGGTGTAGAGCTTTTATATAACTTTCCTAAATAATAATATCTTCAAAGCTTGGAAAGTAAATATTTACTTGTACATGTTCAAGTTTAAATTCAAATTTCAAGAGCTATTTCTATAATTTGTTGAGAAGTGCCAACGAATGTTTTTAGCTATATTCCATCTTTTCCTCTACGCTTTCGAAATAATAAAATACTTACTAATCCAAAAGCTAAACCAATGGTTCCCCCAGTTTCAGTACTTCCAAATAAATAACCCACTATACAACCGATTGTTAAACAAACAAGAAATATTGCTCCAATCACTGCTTCTCTCATCTGCTTTCCTCCTAATCTCTTTCTATTATTGTATTAACACAATATTTATTTGTTAATTTCAAATAATTCACTATTGCCATACATTAGTTTTCGTGTTTAAATGTATTCAATATACATCGCAGAGGGGTGAAAGTATGAAAGAGAAAGTGTCTGTTGGTTTATTAGGTTTAGGAGTTGTTGGGTCTGGTGTTATTCAATTAATTAATGACCACCGTGAAAAATTAACTCATCAACTTGGTTGTGAAGTAGAAGTATCGAAAGTGTTAGTAAAAAATTTAGATAAAACAAGAAATATACATATTAATGGTGATTTGCTCACGACAAATCCAAGTGATGTATTAGATCATCCATCAATTGACATTATAGTAGAAGTAATGGGTGGCATTGATCAAGCAAAAGAATATATTTTACGTGCTTTTAATAATAAAAAACATGTCGTATCCGCCAATAAAGACTTAGTCGCTCTGCATGGACCTGAGCTTCAAGAAGCTGCTACCAAAAATCGTTGCGACTTCTATTATGAGGCAAGCGTTGCTGGAGGCATTCCAATTCTAAGAGGTATTTCGGAAGGATTGTCTACGGACCATATTCAACGTGTTATGGGGATTGTGAATGGTACTACAAACTATATCCTAACTAAAATGGATGAAGAAGGAATGAGTTACGAAGACGCTCTATTAGAAGCGCAACGGTTAGGATTTGCAGAAGCAGACCCTACTTCAGATGTTGACGGATTAGACGCTGCTCGAAAAATGGCCATCCTTGGTCGACTTGCTTTCTCGACTCCTGTTGAATTAAGCGATGTAGAAGTAAACGGTATTCGAGGGATTGAATTAGAAGATTTACGTTACGGAAAACAACTCGGTTATACAATGAAACTTATTGGTTTTGCGAACTTTAACGATCAAGAGCTGGAAGTAAATGTACAACCTACACTCTTATCAAAAAACCACCCATTATCTAGTGTGAAGAACGAATATAATGCAGTTTATGTATATGGCGAGGCTGTAGGTGAAACCATGTTTTATGGACCTGGGGCCGGTAGTTTGCCTACTGCTACAGCAATACTATCTGATGTCAGTGCAGCGATAAAAGGATTACGTCTTGGTGTATCCGGCAGTCAATCAAATGAAATGCAGTTCACTAAAACGTTAACCCCAATTAATAAGCGACATAGCCAGTATTATATTAGGCTCTGTGTAAAGGATGAATCTGGAGTTCTTTCTAAAATATCATCATTATTCCATGAACAAGATATAAGCTTCCAACGTATCGTACAAACACCTGTTAATGATTATGAAGCAGCTGAAATTGTTGTTGTAACTCATGATACATCTTTGTCTAATTTCCAACATACGTTAGAGAAGTTGAAAAGTTTTGAAGCAGTTATGGAAATCAAAAGCTATTATAAAGTGGAAGGAGAAGTGATGTAATGACCTGGCAAGGTTTATTAAAGGAATATGCGGATTTATTACCAGTCACAGACCAGACACCATCATTAAGTCTAATGGAAGGAAACACTCCTTTATTGTCTTTTCCAACTTTATCAAAGGAATTAGGAATAGAGTTATATGGAAAATTTGAAGGATTAAACCCGACCGGCTCATTTAAAGATAGAGGCATGGTTATGGCAGTTGCAAAAGCAATCGAAGAAGGCAGCAAATCCATTATTTGTGCTTCTACAGGAAATACTTCAGCTGCAGCTGCTGCCTATGCTGCTAGGGCTGGTATACGTGCAATTATTGTCATCCCTAAAGGAAAAGTTGCTTTAGGAAAATTAGCTCAAGCCGTCATGTACGGTGCAGAGATTGTTGAGATTGATGGTAATTTTGATGAGGCACTGCAAATGGTTCGTAAAATCAGTGAGAAATCAGCCGTTACATTAGTTAACTCTGTTAATCCTTATCGTATTGACGGACAAAAAACTGCCGCATTTGAAGTTTGCGATCAATTAGGTTCAGCTCCTGATATTCTTGCTATTCCAGTAGGGAATGCAGGAAATATTAGTGCATATTGGAAAGGATTTAAAGAATATAACGAAAAACACCAATCGGGACTACCCAAAATGATGGGATTTGAAGCAGAAGGTGCTGCTGCTATTGTTAAAAATAAAGTTATTGAGCAACCAGAAACAGTAGCTACTGCTATCCGTATCGGTAACCCAGCAAGTTGGGAACTTGCCCTAAAAGCAAAAGAAGAATCAAATGGAAGTATTGGGTATGTAACAGATGAAGAGATTGTAAATGCGTTCAAGCTTTTACCACAAAAAGAAGGTATTTTTGCAGAGCCAGGATCAGCAGCATCTATCGCTGGTGTTATCCAACAGGTTAAAAGTGGAACTATTCCAAAAGGTAGTAAGGTTGTTGCTGTATTGACAGGGAATGGATTGAAAGATCCACAAACGGCAATCGATCAACTATCCATTGATCCTGTAAGCTTACCAAACAACGAAAAAGCAGTCATGGACTATCTTGAAGAGTTGATTACATCATGACGCCTTTTGGTATCTCTGTTCCAGCAAGCAGCGGTAATGTGGGCCCTGGTTTTGATTCAACAGGGCTTGCATTAGGCTTATACTTACATCTAAATGTAGAGGATGCGAACAGCATACAATTTTATTCCGACGGCGAATCTACCCCTACAGAAAACCACTTTATATGGAATATTGCAGAAAACATTGCTAATAAACACGGTATTCGTCTACCTGCTTGCAAGGTACAGGAAACTAACGAGATTCCTTTGGCTCGTGGTTTAGGAAGCAGCGCTTCTGCAATTGTTGCAGGTATCGAGCTTGCCAATCAATTAGGAAATCTACATTTAACACCAGAACAAAAATTACAATACGGCACGGAAATTGAAGGGCATCCTGATAATGTTGCACCTTCTATCTATGGTGGATTAGTTATTTCAACAGTATTAGAGAAAGAAATTGAACATATCCAATTGAGAGACATTGATGTCGATATAGTTGCCTATATACCAAATATAGAACTAAAGACATCCGTATCTAGAAATTGCTTACCTGATAGCTACAATCGAGATTATGCTGCTAAAGCAAGTGCAATTAGCAATTTAACTATTGCTGCATTATACAGTAAGGATTACAAATTAGCAGGTAAACTAATGGAAGAAGATCTCTTTCATGAACCTTTTCGTTCAGAGCTAATTCCAAATTTTGCTTATATTCGAGAGGAAGCGAAAAAGTATGGCGCATTTGGCACTATCTTAAGTGGCGCAGGTCCGACTATGCTATCCATAACTCCAAAAGGAAACGGACCAACTTTACAAAACAATATGTCTAAGTTGTCTTTACTTGCGGATTACCAAGTTGAATACATACCTATCGACTATCAAGGTATCTCCATTCAAGAATAAGTTAGCAATTATGTAATTGACTTATTTGTATGCATTCGAAAATAGAGGCTGAGACAAAAGTATTTAATCAAAAGACAAATCCAAATGATTGGACTATAAAAACCCGCTTCAGAAATATACAGCGCTTATCCAACGGCGGCTGTTGAGCCTCCGGATGCTTATGCATCGGGGTCTCCCCTAGGCCTACCACAGGACAAGGAAGACTGCGACAGCATTACATCGCATGCAGAAAATCGTTTTTTAATTTCCAAGGAGTCTCCGTATATTTCTTACGCTTATTCTAGCTTTCATTCGTCTTTTGACTAGCACTTTTTATTATGTCCCAGCCTCTTTCCATTTTACTGCTCTATCGTAACATCTTTTAATAACAACATTTTTGTTGGTAACATTTCTAGGTTGTTCACACTTTCGTGTACGCCCATCAAATAGTCTTTGTGCATAAGATAAACAACTGGAGCTTCCTCTACAAGTATCTCTTGTGCACGCTGATATTTATTGAAGCGTTCCTCTTCATCAATCTCCATTAATCCTTCATCTAGAAGTTGATCCAGCTCGTCATTTTGCATAAATGTTCTGTTTCCAGAAGGTCCAATATTGTCTGAGTGGAATAATGGTGCGATACCGTTATTTGCTTCTGCAGTACTATTTGACCATCCTAAGATAAACATATCGTGGTTACCTTTCCCGATTTCTTCTAAATAGGCTGCCCACTCAAATACTTCAATCTCTACGGAAATGCCTATATCTTTTAGTTGCGCCTGAACATTTGTAGCAATATCTAAACGCTCTCTCGTTTCATTCGTCCATATTGTTGCAGAAAAACCATCTGGATAGCCAGCTTCTGCCAATAGTTCTTTCGCTGCTTCTACATCATATTCTAGTCCCTTTAAATTCTCATCATAATCCGCAACTCCTGGAGCCAACGGGCCAATTGCTTTTTTCGCGTAACCATTTGCAATTCCATCAATAATTTCATCTTTATTAATTGCCATTGAGATAGCTTGGCGAACAAGCTTATCATCAAATGGTTCTTGTTCCATATTAAAACCTAAATAATCTAAAGAAACACTTCCCTGTTGATTTACATACATTTCATCCGATTGCTCCAATTGCTCTACATCAGATGCACTAAGCGGATTCGATATATGTGAATCTCCAGTTTGTAATTCTGCGATTCGCGTTAAATCCTCCGATACAACTTTAAATGTAACTGTATCTACATTAGCAGTTCCATCCCAATAATCTTCATTTTTAACTAGACGAATATATTGCCCTGTATTCCATTCATCAAATTTAAAATATCCTGTTCCAATTGGATTTTCATTAATTACTGAACCTGGATTCTCACCATTCTCCATAGCTGCATAATCCTCTTCAATTTGTTTTGGTGAAATCATTGATCCAACTGGATGTGTTAAACTAGAGGGTAATCCAGAAATTGGGTATTCCGTTTTAAATTGAACAGTATATTCATCCACTGCTACAACTTCTTCCACTCCATCTAATAAATATGAATGTGGTGCAGCAACTTCTGGATCTAACATCCGCTCTATATTCGCTTTAACAGCTTCCGCATTAAATGGCTCACCATCATGAAAAGTTACCCCTTCTTGCAGTTCGAATTGCCAAGTATTATCATCCACTGCTTCCCAACTCTTAGCTAGTCCAGGTTGTAAGTTCATATCACTATCGTGTTTCACTAACTTCTCAAAGATATTGTATTGTACATCAAAGGAAGGTACATCATTAACTCCTGCAGGATCTAAAGCAACTGCGTCTGAAACAGTTGCGATCACTAAATCTCCACCTTCTTGTTGAGCTTGTCCATCCTCTTCTGCTCCAGATTCATCTGGTTCACTAGCACAACCTACTAATATAAATCCAATTACAACCATACTAACAATAAGCCAGATACTTCTTTTCCCCACCTGAAATTCCTCCTTGTTTTTTCATGTTGATTTAATTGTCAAAAAATGACGAAAATACTAATTTTAAATATACACAAAAAACAGTAGGTTAGCAATATATTTGAAGGAATTTTCTTTCAATTGGAAAATATTACGCTATTCACCTAACCATTGATCCATAAATTCTACGGTTTTCTTATTCATTACCACATGATTTTCGAGTTTTTCCGTTTGATGCCCTTCATCTTCAAAAATAATTAACTCAACATCTTTTCCTTGAGACTCTAAATCTTTGGTGAGCTGCTCTGCTTCTGAAACTGGTACACGAGTATCATTCTTTCCATGGAAAATAAGTAATGGTACTTGAATCTTTTCAGTATGATTTAATGGTGCTATTTCTTCAAAGAAATCACTATCATGCTCCAACGAACCATATTCCTGTTCACGAAGTCTTCTTCTCCAAGGACCAGTATTTTCTAAGAAGGTCCGGAAATGGCTAATACCTACAATATCTACTGCAGCGGCCCATACAGTAGGATAATGCGTAATAGCAGCTAATACCATAAATCCACCGTAACTTCTCCCCATGATCCCAACACGATTTCTGTCTGTTTGATGTGTAGATACTAAATCTTCTACAAGATAATTTAAATCTGCCACCGCATCCATTCTTTTCCGAATATCATCTAACTGAACATATTCCCTCCCATACCCCATGCTTCCACGGACATTAGGAGCTGCAACGGCATATCCTTGGGCAGCAAGATACTGAATAACAGGGTTATACTCATTGCGAATTTGACTCTCAGGACCACCATGAACATATATCATTACAGGTTGGTTCGTTGATTTCTTTCCATATAGAAAATATGGAACTTCTAATCCATCAAAGGAAGAAAAATGACATACTTCGGGTTCCACCCACAGATGATCAACTTCCGGACTTTCACCAATATTCGTTAGTCGCTCTGATTCATTTTCTACTATATCTACTTTCCATATATCGCCTGGCAATATCGAGCTTGTTACTCCTATTAATAACGCTCGTTCATTTAACCATTGTATAGATTGATAGACTCCAACTGGCAATGATTTAGTGAATTTTACTTTGTTTTTATCTACAGAATAGATTCCTAATTGCGAACTTCCACCTTCATTTAGTGAGAAAGCAAGATGCTTTTCGTCAGCAGATACCTTAACTTCCTCAATGTCCCATTGCTCACTTTTATAGATAAATTCTAATGAATCTGGTTTTTCAAGATGGAACTTTGCAATTGCTAAAGTATCTCTACCTTCATCGGTTACAACATACCCTGACAAATTATCTTTCGTTAACTGAACTGAATGGTATCTAGCTGGGACATTTACATTACCAATTGGCTTTGTTTTCCCCGATTCAAGGTCTAAAATATGTAATTGATTATCAATATTCGAAACAGCGTACGTAAAGATAATACCTTTACCATCTGCCGTCCAAGTTAATGGAGTACAATTTGTATTGGATTCAAACACAGTGACTTCTTCTTTTGTTTTGATATTCAATGTGAAAATATCAAAATATCCCGGATCTCTTCGATTGCTTGCATACGTAATTTTGCTCTCATCTGGAGACCAACCACCAAATTGGTGAAAATGCTCAGGAGATATTACTAAATCTTCTATTGTCTTTCCATTATCTGAGCTTAAATAAAACTGTTGCTTTTCATTCCCTTCAAAGTCAGAAGCTAATACGGTATGCTTTCCAGAAGGAGAATGATATACCTGTAGTACTCTATCCTTCAGCTCATGAAAAGCAGATACTTTTCCTTTTTCATCTATCTTCCAAACTTGTGGTCTTCCTGTTAAATTTGCCAAAAACGTAAAATCTGTACTTTCACCAATTTTTCTAGGTTGGTATGCGCCCTTTGCATTCAAAAATGACAACAATTTGTTTACATCTTGTTTTTTTGACATTTGTTGATCCCTCCATGTTGAATTTTCTAATTTTTTGTTGTATTTTTAAAACTATTAATATAACAATAAAGTATAGATGAAATAATCTAATAAATCAATTTCATCATATGTCTTGTCTTATAGGGGGATACACAGATGATTGCTATAACCGGATCAACGATTTGGAACGGAAAAGAGGAAGTATTGGAAGGACACACAATACTTATGAAAGACGGGAAAATTGAGGGAATTGCGAAAGACATCACGATACCACCTACCTATCAAACGATTAATGGAAAAGGACTGGTCATTACTCCAGGACTTATTGACGTACATACGCATCTAGGTGTTTCGGAAGAGGGAGTTGGCAAAGAAGGGGCTGACTTTAATGAAACTTCGAACCCTACAACTCCTGAAGTTCGCGCCATTGATGGCATTAACCCACGAGAATATGGCTTTCAAGTAGCGAGAGAATCGGGAATTACTACTGTCCAAGTTATGCCTGGGAGTGCAAACGTCATCGGCGGTGAAATGTCAGTGTTAAAAACAACTGGCACGATTATTGACGAGATGGTCATTCGTTCAACTTCAGGTATGAAAGCTGCTACTGGAGAGAATCCGAAAATATTTCATGGGTCTAAAGGAAAAATGCCTACTACGCGTATGGGAGTAGCAGCTACTTTAAGACAGAAATTATTTGAAGCCAAATATTATTCGAACAATAGTAACGCTTCATTTGATCTTGGAATGGAACAATTAGCAAAAGTTACAAAGAAAGAAATTCCACTACGAGTCCACGCGCATCGTGCAGATGATATTCTTACCGTTCTAAGGCTTAAAAGAGAATTTGATATCGATGTAACAATTGAACATTGTACAGAAGGACACTTTATTGCTGACTATATCGCAGCACATAATGTCATGGTTTCTGTTGGACCGACGATGTCTACAAGATCTAAAGTAGAATTAAAGGATAAAGATTGGACAACCATTAAGACATTAACCGATGCTGGGATTTCATGTTCTATCACGACCGATCATCCAGTTGTGGGAATTGAGTATTTATTAACTAGCGCCGTTCATGCAATTAAGAATGGACTTACGGAACAACAAGCATTAAAAACAATCACCTCGAATGCAGCTAAACACCTGGGTGTAGATAATCGTGTAGGTTCATTAGAAGCTGGGAAGGATGCTGATTTTCTTCTATGGGATGGTAACCCATTTGATTTACAAACTAAATTACTTGAAGTCTATATCGACGGTTTAAAAGTTTCATAATGTAAAACATCATTACTATGCAGAAATTTCTACTCAAAATAAAAGCGTATGAATTCATACGCTTTTTCTATACGCGATCATCTCATTACAATACTAAGTTCATTAAAATTCCGACCAATCCAGAATCCAACGTTCGAATTTTTATCTCCTTAAATATTGCCTCTAAATCTAACTCTTCTCTTTATCAATCTGCCATTAACGCTGTCATTAATGCTTTTTGTGCATGTAGACGATTTTCTGCTTGCTGAAATACGACAGATTGTTTTCCATCAATTACTCCTGCAGTCACTTCTTCTCCTCGATGAGCTGGTAAGCAATGCATAAAAATCACATCCGTTTTCGCTTTTTCTAACAGACTTTCATTTACTTGATAATTCTCAAAGTCTTTTTCTCGTTGTTGTTGCTCTTCTTCCTGTCCCATACTTGCCCATACATCTGTATAAATAACATCTGCCTCTTGTACTGCCGTTGCTATATCAGATGTCCATTCGATAATAGCCCCATGTTGATTAGCTATACTTTTCGCTTTAGTTAATACTTCTTTATTAGGTGTGTATCCATCAGGTGTTACGGCTACCATATGCATGCCTGTTTTTGCGGCACCTAACATTAAAGAATGAGTCATGTTATTACCATCACCAATGTAGACCAATTTTACTCCATGGAGTTTACCTTTTACCTCCTTAATCGTTTGTAAATCAGCCAATACCTGACAAGGATGATACAAATCCGTTAATCCATTAATAACAGGAATACTAGCATGCTTTGCTAATTCCTCCACATCTTCTTGTGCGAACGTTCGAATCATAATACCATCTAAATATCCAGAAAGAACCTTCGCCGTATCTGCAATCGTCTCTCCTCTACCAATCTGAATATCTTTGGAACTGAGAAAAATCCCTAACCCTCCAAGTTGGTAGATTCCCGTTTCAAAAGATACTCTCGTTCTCGTAGATGACTTCTCAAAGATCATTCCTAACGTTTTTCCTTTTAAAGGCTCAAAAATAACTCCATCTTTATGTTGTTTTTTCAAGTAGTCTGCTAAATCAATTAAGTAATTAATCTCATCTTTTGTATAATCCGCTAAAGTTAAGAAGTCTCTTCCCTTTAACTCTTGTTGTTGAAAATTAATTTCTTGAGTATTCGTTGTCATCTTCACGCACACCTTTCCAAAATGGTTGTATGAATTATTATGCAACAAAAAGAATAATTATACAATAGTTTTCAACTGTTTATTTATTAAATTTAAATTAGATTATACATTTTTAATTTGATTGACTATTAGAAAATCATATTAAACTATTATATATAATCCACTATCATTTTTTGTATAAATATAAAAACCCGTCCATGTGATGATCATTACATGAACGAGTTTTTTCTATGCTATATAATCTTTTGCCAACTATATCTTAACTCAATGTAAAACTACTTCTCTACGTTAATGTCTAATGTTCCTTCTGCTGTTTTACTATTACTATTCCCTTCTTGATCGACTACATTAACTTGAATCTCAGCACCTTCAGCTACAACATTTGAAGTCGCAGTCCAATAACCAACATATTGTCCTTCATCCACTTCTAACAAAGGCAACTCAGTAGATGCAGATCGAACATTTGTAAGTGGCATTTTAATAGAGAAAGTAGCTTTTAAACCTGTTTCACTTTCAAACTGTATCTTGACAGATTCTCCAGCCTTTAGTGATTTATTTTCTTCTGGAACCAAATTTTTAATAACAGGTGAAGATTCTTCTTCCTGTTCTAAGTAGTTTAATTCAGTTATTACCGGATAGTGATCACTTGGGAAATACCCATTATTTTGATAGTTATCAATTTCAACAGATTTAGTATCGATTCCTTTTGTCAGTACCCAGTCAATTTTATTATCAGCTCCGCCGCCTGTTGCATCATTAAATCCGTTAAACGTTCCTAGATCTTCGTTTATTTTTTCTTCTGCAGTTTCCCAAGGATCTTCAAACAAATCATCTGCTGTTAATATTTGATGTGATTCACTTTCTAATGGAGTATTAAAGTCACCCGTTAATACAACCGGAATATCTTCATCAAAATCATTTAATCTCTCTGCAATTAGTTCTGCACTTTTAACACGTGCATTTTCTGATTCATGATCAAAATGTGTATTAACAAAATAAAATTGCTTATTTGTTTCTTTATCCTCAAATTTTGCCCATGTTACCATCCTTGGAATGGAATTGCCCCAAGATGTCGATCCAATTTCTTTTGGAGTATCTGACAACCAATAATGATCATATTCCAAAGGAGTAAACCGATCTTCTTTATAATAAATCGCCATAAATTCTCCGTTTGAACCACCTTCACGACCTAGCCCTATCCAATCATACCCTGGCAAATTTGCATCCACATCGTTCACTTGGTTATAAAGAGCTTCCTGTGTTCCTATAATATCTGGGTCTTTCTCTAATAAATATTCTTGCAATACCGGAAGTCTTTCTTCCCAAGTTTGTGGATCATTCGGATTATCATAACGTAAATTGTAAGACATTACTTCTAAGTTTGCATCTCCCTCTTGAGTAGTTTCCGCATTCGCTGAAATGGTACCAAAGGCTACACTTCCCATCAAAATTAGCCCTAATAAAATTACGTATGTTTTTTTCATGTCTACCCCTCCTATGATATCAGCTATATATTTATATAAATATATGTTCATATAAAGTTTAATAGAGTAAGGTAAACATAGTATGTAGTTAACTTTAAAAAATGTAAATTTTTACCATTTATTAGCGTCTACATACTTCTTGCATCTTCTTTTCTAAATCCTGCATATTAGTCAAGAATAATTTCTCCTGTCTATTTCAATTGCAGTACTACCACTTTCAGATAATCACCTTGTTTATAACGATTATTCACCATGAAATCTCCAGGTAGTGTGAATTCCTCGACTATAGTGTATTTTTTATTTTTATCCTTAAACCCTCGATCAATCATTTCTTTAAATTTTTTCATACCAAACGATGCCGTATTAGTAGACGCAATAATCATTCCATCTTTTTCTACTATATCAATGGAATTCTTAATTAATTCTGGGTAATCCTTTGCTGTTCGAAATGTACGTTTTTTGGATCTTGCAAAACTTGGAGGATCAAGCACTACGACATCAAAACGAAGGTTTTTTCGCTTCGCATAATTAAAGTAATCAAACACATCCATTACAATAATATCTTGCTGCTCAAAATCAATTCCATTTACACTGAACTGCTCAATCGTTTTAGCCTTACTACGCTTCGCTAAGTCAACACTAGTCGTTTTGTTCGCTCCTCCTAAAGCTGCAGCTACGGAAAAAGCACCCGTATACGAAAATGTATTTAATACATGCTTGTCCCATGCATACTTATCTCTTAAGGCTTTTCGTACATCACGCTGATCAAGAAAGATTCCTACCATAGCACCATCGTTTAAATAAACAGCATAGTTCATCCCATTTTCTTGCACGATAATCGGAAACTCCCCACGCTCTCCTCTTACAAAGTCATCATCATTAATATACTTACCCTTGGTATCAAAGCGTTTCTTTTCGTAAATTGCTCGATAATCACCAAGTTCTTCAAACACTTCTAGTACCCATTCTTTAAATTGATAGATGCCTTCACTGTACCACTGAATGACGTAATATCCGTCAAAATAATCAATGATTAGGCCACCTATGCCATCTCCCTCTCCATTAAAAATACGAAAAGCATTTGTCATTTCATCCTGATAATAAGAGGTACGTTTGTTTAATGCAGTAAGTATCTTTTGTTTAAATAGTACCTGGTCAATCGGTTGGTTCTCTTTAAATGTTAGTACCCAACCCATTCCTTTATTTTGAAAACCAACATACCCTTTTCCTAAGAAACCTCCACGAGGATCTACTAATTCAATAATTTCTCCTTCATTAAGTTGTTTCGTATTATCTACCGCTTCACTTAAAATTAACGGGGTCTGGTTTTTAAAGTTCTTCACATAGTTTTGCTTAACTTTTAATTTTTTCATATTGTCATCCTATCTTTCCTTTAAAGGAAACTCTTTATAATTTTATTTTTGAATAAACGCATGTGTCACGCAATATCCCTTTATGATCTATTTCATCATTTCTCAATATTCCTTCAAGATCAAATCCAGCTCTTTCTGCAACTGCTCTGCTTTTCGTATTTTTAGAGTCACAACGAATTTCTACTCGATTCGCTTCTAATTGTTCAAACGCAAACTTGGTTAATCCATATACCACCTCTGTTACATACCCTTGCCCACTTTGACGGGAATCTACCCAATAGCCAATTTCAAACTTTCTTGCTTTCCAGTCAATTCGATGTAATCCGGTTGAAGCAATAAATCTCCCGGTTTCTTTACTGTAAACATGAAAACGCAAATCTTTTCTCGAAATGAAGTTTACATATGCTTCCTTCGTATTTGCTTTACGATCTTCTTCAGTTTCATCGTTTCGTGCAAAAGGAAGCCATGGTTCTAACTCGGCTTTAGAAGCACGTACTGCCTCATGTAATTCCTTCCAATCTTCTAACTTCGGTGCTCGGATAAGCAATCTTTCTGTTTCTACGTAATCAGGAAACTCGATTAATATCGGTTCCATCCCCATCCCCCCATTTATTCGTTCTATATCAATCTCATATCAATACATTTACATACTTATTTTTCAACGAGTGATAAGAAAAAGTCTCCTTCTTTTCCTTCTTCATATAAATTTGTAATTGATGTTGCGTACTGCCCTATTGTAGCTGAAAAATTAATACTTTTTTCTGGTATTTGTACGAAGAAATTATTTTCATATAATAATACTGTAATATCGTGATAGGTTTCACTCGTCACTTTGAAGTAAAACGACAACTCTGTTTTTTCTTTTTCATCATTTAACTTCACATCTCGAGCAATGAACTCGTGATTATTTAAGACAATTACCAAAATATCGCCTCCTTGTTATACTCCACATTTTTCACTTCTTCTTTCCATTAAAACAACATCTCGCCATTCGTTTTTTGTTCCTTCCATCTTTCCAATCTTTTCTCTAATACCGACTTTGCGAAAGGCAAATTTATCATGTAATTTGATGCTGCCTATATTCTCTGGAAAAATTTCGGATTGTAACATCCAAAAACCGTTCTTCTCACTATGTTCTATTAATGATTTCATTAACATGGAGCCAATCCCTTTTCCAAGGCTTTCCTTATCTAGATAAATACTAACCTCTGCAACCCCTGAATAATATTTCCGCGTTGATATTGGTAATAATGCAGCCCAGCCTAACAACTTGGTTCCTTCTTTGACAACTAATCGACAGTTCTCTAGATGATCACTGTCCCAATCTTCCCAGCTTTCCCACTCTGGTTTTGTTGTTTCAAAGGTTGCATTTTTTGTTTCCATTCCTTGAATATATATATCTAATACTTGATTCCAGTCAGATTTCTTCATCTTTTCTATTACTGTCACAACGGATACCTCAAATCTTCATATTTTTTTATTATATTTTCCAATTAATAATGATTTCGGTACAATATACTTAGTATATATGAGGGAGCGAAATATATGAAAGTATATGTAGATGCGGATGCTTGTCCAGTGAAAGACATTATTATCAAAGAATCTGGAAAGCAAAATATAGCCGTTACGCTTGTAACCAGTCTATCTCATTATTCCCTTCATGAACATCCTTCTCATGTTGAAACTATTTATGTAGATACTGGTGCAGATGCTGCGGATTATCGGATTATGCAATTAGCAAACAAAGGAGATATCATCGTCACTCAAGATTACGGACTAGCATCTCTAGCTTTAGCAAAAGGATGTTATGTACTTCATCATAAAGGATTTGCCTACACGAATCATAATATCGATCAATTATTACAATCACGATATTTAAGTGCAAAAGAAAGAAAGAGCGGCAAACGAACGAAAGGTCCTAAAGCATTGACAGAAGAAGACAGAATAAATTTCAACCAATTATTTCTTCAGTATATTACGAAGTAGTCTAGAAAAAACGCCTCTATATGTTACTAATGTATTATGTAACAATAGAGGCGTTTTTCGCATCTGACCTTTAACTTTTCTAGTTATATTTCTGCTATCTGCTATAAAAAGCAAGATAGAGATTAACTAACTTCTCTTTAATTTATCCTACTTTGTTTTCATTAATAAATAGATAAAGTATGGTGTACTTACTATCGAAACTACAATACCAACGGGGATGGTGCTCGGTGCTAATAAATTACTTCCAATTATGTCAGCTACCATTAATAAAACTGCACCAAGTAAAGCTGATATAGGAATTACAAATTGATGCATAGGCCCGACTATCTTTCTGACAATATGAGGTACTACCAGTCCTAAGAATGCAATTGCCCCACCTGCCGCTACGGAAGCTCCTGCTAACGCAACAGCAATAAATAGTAGTAATCCTCTTTCTTTTTCCACTCTCACACCTAAACCAGAAGCTACATCATCTCCTAAATTGAACACATTAAGAGACTTTGACTTTTTAATTGCAACTGGAATGAGTATAAGCATCCATGGTAGCAAAGCAAATACAAAGTTCCAATTCGCATTCCATATATCACCCGACAGCCATATGGTTACTTGTCTAAAGTTCTGTGGATCCATTTTCAACTGCATAATGGTCAACAATGCACTAAAAGCGGCATTCACACCAATTCCAACTAGCACGAGACGAATAGCTGTTACACCTTTTTTCCAAGCTAGTGCATAAATAATTGCTGCAGCTGTTAATGCCCCTATTAAAGCAACAAACGGCATGGCAAAAATAGATAGCGGGCTTGAACTTGGTATAACACCTTGAAAGAAAAATAAGAATAATACAATTGCAAATCCTGCACCTGTATTGATTCCGAGGATACCAGGATCGGCTAATCCATTTTGGGTAAACCCTTGCATAATAGCTCCAGAAACTGCTAATCCAGCTCCAATTAATAATGCAAGAATAATCCCGGGTAATCGAAAATTAAATAACACCAATTCTTGTTGATCCGTACCATTTTGGAATAATGTTTGAATTACCTCTTTTGGGGATATAGAGATTACCCCCATATTTAAACTAAGAAAAGCAAAACCAATCATTAATACAATTAATATTCCACTAATCGTCCAAAAACGTTTCCACTTCAGTTGTTCTAATTCATTCATTTTTTGTCACCTCCACTACCTCTTGCTAAGTAGAGGAAGAATGGCACACCAATGATTGATGTGATTGCACCAACCGGCGTTTCAAACGGTGCATTAATCATTCTTGCTATTAAATCCGCATTTACTAAAAGAAGCGAACCAAACACAGCTGTTGTAGGAATAATCCAACGATAGTCTGTGCCAATAATAAACCTTGTGATATGAGGAATAATTAACCCGATAAAACCAACAGATCCAGCTATTGATACTGCCACCCCAGTTAATAATAATACGGAAATGATCCCCATGATCTTAATCATCGTATTATTTTGACCTAGACCTGTTGATAAATCATCACCTAGACTTAGCACTGTGATAGATTTTGAAATTGATAGAGCAATCAGCATTCCGAAAATCCCAATCATGACTAAGAGTTGAACAGATCCCCAATTGGCCCCATCCAATCCACCAGCAAGCCAAAAACCAATATCTTTTTCCAGTTGAAAATGCAATGAAATTACGGATGATAAAGACCGTAAAAGTGTACCAATAGCTACACCTGCTAAAGCTAATTTCACTGGAGTAAGTCCACTACTTGAGAACGATCCGACTAAAAATACTAGCGTAACAGCTACGCCTGCCCCAATAAACGATCCTAGCGTTAATCCTCCACTTGAAACAGACGGGAAAAATGCCATCATAATAACTAGCGCAAATGCAGCACCATCCGTCACACCCATAATAGAAGGAGAAGCTAATGGATTTCGTGTCATCCCCTGCATGACTGCTCCAGAAACAGCTAGAAATGCACCAACTAAAACGGCAGACAACGCTCTAGGAATGCGTAACTCCTGAATAACTTGGTGGGATTGATTTTCTGGATTAAAATGTAATACGGCATCCCAAACAGTATGTAAGTCTATATTTGTGGCACCATAA
This sequence comes from Oceanobacillus iheyensis HTE831, assembly GCF_000011245.1. Classification (NCBI taxonomy): domain Bacteria; kingdom Bacillati; phylum Bacillota; class Bacilli; order Caryophanales; family Bacillaceae; genus Oceanobacillus; species Oceanobacillus iheyensis. The sequence goes on along the minus strand of NC_004193.1, from coordinate 478,906 downwards.
GAAATAGATATCCCCATCGAAAAAACAACTAGACATAAACCAATAATGTTTAAACCTAATTTAGAAAAGGGAGATTTTGTGAATGTTTTCATAAAAAAGACTCCTATACAAGATTATACATCTTCAATCATTGTGTTTAATGTCTCCTTAATTATATATTAAGGAAGATTCGAATAGACGGTTTGCCAACAATAATGAAAGTATGTGGAACACTTAAAGATAACATTGACTTTCTAATTGAAAGTGATTATCATTGTCGTTAGGTGAACATTATAACATAGAGGAGAAAAGAATATGTATAAATACTTAACTAAAAATAAACTACTTCTGGTATTATTCATTGCAATATCATTATTTTTAGCTGCTTGTGGTAGCGATGACAATAATAATGATACGGATAATAGTTCAGACAATAATTCCGAAGAACCGTCAGAGCAAACCGTAGATTCCGAAATGGGAGAAGTAACTATTCCAGCAAACCCGGAAAACGTATTAGCACCTTATCATGAAGATACACTGTTAGCACTTGGAATTACGCCTACTGCAAAATGGGCAATTGGTGAAAGTGTACAAGACTACTTAGAAGAAGAACTTCAAGATGTAGAAACAATCGAATGGACAATGCCATTAGAGCAAGTACTAAGCTATGAACCTGACCTCATTATATTAGAAAATACTTTAGATAGCTATGAAGGTTCGTATGAAGATTATTCAGCAATCGCACCTACTTACGTAATGAGTCAAGAAGAAACGTCAGACTGGCAAGTCCAACTGAAACGTTTTGGAGAGTTACTTGGCAAAGAAGATGAAGCTGAGCAAGCAATTGCTGATTATGAAGCGAAAGTAGAAGAAGCGAATACACAGCTTCAAGATACTTTAGGAGAAGAATCAGTAGCATTTATGTGGGTTGTTGGTGGAAAATACTTCTTATTTGAAGAAAATCGACACACTGCTAAAATGATTTATTCAGAGTTAGGAGTAAAAGTTCCTGAATTAGTTAAAGATCTAGGTGAGACTGAAACTAATTGGGATCCTATATCTCTGGAAAAATTATCTGAGATTGAAGCTGACCATGTCGTTATCCTTGGATCAGAAGACGACGAAGGTATTGAAACATTAAATAATAGTAATGTTTGGCAAAATACCAAAGCTGTCCAAAATGATCAAGTTTACCACTTTGAAGACGAAAGCAACTGGACAAACAACGGTATTAAAGCTTATGAACAAACAATTGATGAATTAATTAATATCTTTAAATAAAATTAGAAGAGACTGGAACAAAAAGTATTTTAATTGATTACTTATGTTTCAGTCTTTTTACTCCATTAACTTTTCATTTATTGATACCTTAATTGAAAATTATTATCATTGACGAATGACTTTTTAACCAATAAAATGAAGGTAACGTCAAAATGTACGTGTTTTGAACCGGGAGGCGATTACGTTGGATACGCTAACAGCGAATAACTTAACACTCGGATTCGGTGATCGCATCATCATCGATGAATTAGATATTTCCATACCTAAAGGAGAAATCACGGTATTCATCGGTCCAAATGGATGTGGGAAATCAACATTATTACGTTCTTTAGCTCGATTATTGAAGCCTAAAGACGGTTCGGTTGTCCTAAATGGCCAAGATATAGCAAAAATGCGAACGAAAGAGGTTGCTCAAAACCTTTCTATATTGCCGCAATCACCAGCAAGTCCTGAAGGGCTTACTGTTTATGAACTAGTAAAACAAGGCAGACATCCTTATCGTAAAATGATGAAGCAGTGGTCTCAAGAAGACGAAGATGCAGTACTACGAGCACTTCAAGATACCAATATGCGCGAATTAATGAATGAGCCAGTTGATTCATTATCCGGTGGTCAGCGTCAACGGGCATGGATTGCTTTAACACTAGCACAAGAAACAGATATCATTCTATTGGATGAGCCCACTACTTATTTAGACTTAACCCATCAAATCGATGTTTTAGATTTATTATTTGAACTGAATGAAAAAGATAACCGCACGATCGTAATGGTACTGCATGACTTGAACCTCGCTAGCCGTTATGCTCATCATATCATAGCAATTAAAGACAAAAAGGTATATGCACAAGGTAGACCTGAAGATACAATTTCAAGCGAATTGGTTTCTGACGTATTTCGTATGCGTTGTAACATTGCCTGTGATCCAATTTTTGGAACACCAATGTGTATTCCACACGGAAGAGGAAGAAATTGCGCTATAAAAGAATCTATGCAAAACCCTGCTACAACCGCATTGTAAATTTAACCCCCAGACGAACTATCATCGTTTGGGGGTTTCTTTGATTTTCTTCTCGCCTATTTTTAAGAATAAGGATGACATTCTTTTTTCTTTCCGTTATAATGACACTAACATTTGAATCGAAAGGGTGAATCAAGGGAACATGAAGTACTAATCCTGTTATTAATCTAAGAAAATTCATATCGACATAAAAGACTATCGTGCGTAAATACCATCGGTGCGTTTTGTTATGTTTAATTGAATTTTCCAGAACAGGATTAGCTTCTATCTTTCCTTGTGTATGTGCTACGGGATAGCTCTATTTTCCGTTGCCAATACCCGGTGCTATCCCCTTGTTCTGGAAAAGAACGGGGGCTTTTTTGTCTCCAAAAATATATAAACGGAGATGATCATATGAGGATATTGGAAATCAATCATGTTCAGTATGCGATAAAAGATCGAACACTAATAAACATTGATCAGCTATCTATTTCAGAAAATGACCGAATTGGATTAGTTGGCCCTAATGGAACTGGAAAATCAACACTTTTAGAATTATTAGCTACAAAGCGAAATCCTGATTCCGGGAGCATAAAAACGTATACTCAAGTTGAGCTCTTACCTCAACTAAAAAGAAAAGATACTACAAAAAGTGGCGGCGAGGTAACCCAAGAATATATTACTAATTCCTTAAAATCCAAGGCAGGACTTCTATTAGCAGATGAACCAACAACGAATCTTGATACCAAGCATATTGAATGGGTGGAGAAAAAATTATCCAATTGGCAAGGTGCGTTAATTATTGTTTCACATGACCGATTTTTCTTAGATAAGCTTTGCACGAGCATTTGGGAGTTAGAAGATAGTAAAGTGAATATCTACAAAGGAAATTATTCTGACTATCGAGAACAAAAAGATCTTGAGATACAACAGCAACAACAAGCGTACGAACACTATCAACAGAAGAAACAACAACTCGAAAACGCAATCGAAAAGAAAGAGCAACGGGCACAAAGAGCTACCAAAAAACCTAAACAAGTAAGCCGCTCTGAAGCTAAAATTACAGGTGCAAAACCTTACTTTGCGAAGAAGCAAAAGAAATTACAAAAAACAGCAAAAGCATTGGAAAAACGGTTAGAACATCTAGATAAAGTAGAAAAAGTAAATGATAGCCCTCCTATAAAAATGACTTTGCCGATGCAAGATAAAGTAACAGGAAAAATAATTATACGAATGGAAGATGTAGAAGGAAAAGTACCTGAAAAACGATTGTGGGAACCCGTAAGTCTCTATGTTAAAGGCGGAGATAAAGTAGCAATAATTGGAGAAAATGGAACCGGAAAAACAACTCTAGTGAAGAAAATTATTAACCGTAATCATAAAGGGATTACCATTAATCCTTCCGTTAAGATTGGTTATTTCAGTCAAAACTTATCCGTGCTTAATGCAAATAAATCAATTCTTGAAAATGTTCAAGAAACATCGAAACAACAGGAATCACTCATTCGCACCGTTTTAGCTCGACTACACTTTTTCGATGAAGATGTGTATAAACCGGTACATGTATTAAGCGGTGGAGAACAAGTCAAAGTAGCTTTTGCAAAACTGTTTGTGAGTGATATTAATATACTTATCCTCGATGAACCGACGAACTTTCTCGATATAGAAGCAGTTGAGGCACTAGAAGGTTTATTACAAGGGTATGTTGGAACAATCCTTTTTGTATCCCATGATCGCCATTTTATTAATCAAGTGGCTAACCGAATAGTGGAAATTAAAGACAAACAACTTCATATTTTTGATGGTAGTTATCAGGCATATCAACAAGTTCAATCGAAAACCCATGAACAAGAAGATTCTCTTGAACAGCAGAAGTTGATAATCGAAAATAAAATCACTGAAGTATTAGGTAAACTTAGCCTTAACCCATCTGAAGAATTAGATCAACACTTTCAAGAACTACTCAAAGAGAAAAAAATAATTATGGAGCAAATCAATAATAAAATGTAATATCTGGGAGGTTGGGACAGAAGTATTAAACATAACAGATAAATCCGTATGTTTTGCTTGCTAGAATAAGCGGACGAAATATACGGGAGTCATCAGCCGCGGAGTATATTTATGAAGCGCTTTTCACTTTGAAGTTGAACTTTTTGTTATGTTCCAACATCTATCTTTTTACTTTTGATAAATTATATTAAGGGTATAACTAAGCATATAGACAGAAAATGAACGAAGAAAGGATAGTACGATGACGAATTCAAACAATCATGATGAATTAGCTCTCGAATTAGAGAATGTAAGCTTCTCTGATGGAGACATATCGATTATAAAACAAATTACAGGAATCATACCAAAAGGTAAAATAACCACTTTAGTAGGACCATCCGGAGCTGGTAAAACAACCATTTTTCGCCTTTGTAATGGCCTCATTTCACCAGACGATGGTAATATCCACCTTTTTGGAGATCCGATATCTACATTAGAGCCTACCAATCTCAGAAGAACTGTAGGGATAGCTTTGCAACAAGCAACCATGCTTAGTGGTACTGTTATGAAAAACCTTGCATTACCTAAAACGCTACAAGGAGAATCGTTAGACGAAGATACAGCTTTTTCTCTTCTCGAACAGGTAGGATTAGATAGAGGATTGTTACATCGTAATGTAGCAGATTTATCAGGAGGTCAAAAGCAAAAAGTTTCTATCGCACGAACATTGGTAAATGAACCAAGTATACTTTTACTTGATGAAATCACATCTTCATTGGATCGTGTATCTAAACGAGACATCGAGCAATTAATTAAAAAACTCAATCAAGAATACAACGTTACGATTGCTTGGATTACCCATAATATTGAACAAGCTTTATCTATTGGAGATTACACTTGGGTGATGATGAATGGATCATTATTGGAATCCGGCGACAGTAATTTACTGGAGAATCCTACAAATCCAGCTGTCCGTGAGTTTATAAAGGGGGAATTATCATGAGTATTACAGCACTTTCCCTATCACTAATTTTTGTACTTATTCCCCTTGTATTATCTAAATCATTGAATTTAGGCTTAGAGAAAGACACAATTGTTGCAACGATCCGTTCCATTATTCAATTATTTGCGGTAGGTTATGTACTCGCTTTAGTATTTGAAGCCGATAACTATATTTATATTATACTTATGGTCGTATTAATGATAACAGCAGCAACACACAACGCCAGAAAAAAAGGAGCCTCTATAAAAGGAATTACTTGGAAGTTGGTGACAACTTTTATCCTTATTGAAGTCATCACACAATCAATATTATTAGGGTTTCAAATCACACCCGCAACCGCACAGTATATTATTCCAATCAGCGGAATGATGGTTGGGAATTCAATGGTATTATCCATTTTATTTCTAAATCGATTTACATCTGAAATTGAGACTAGAGAGAACGAAACGGAATTAATTCTATCTCTTGGGGGAACTCCGAGACAAGCAATTCATACTTCATTAATCCATTCTATTAAGGCTAGTCTGATCCCTACGATTGAGAGCCAAAAAACAATAGGATTGGTTCAACTACCCGGTATGATGAGTGGTCAAATAATTGCTGGTGCGGATCCAATTCAAGCAGTTCAATTTCAGTTACTAATTTTATTCTTATTACTAACAACTGCTGCAGTAACTAGTATTATGCTCGGTTTCTTATCGTATCCGACACTCTTTAATGAAAGAATGCAAATGATAAGATTACGTACCAAGCAAGAAAATTAATTAAAGTGCGTGTTCAAAAGTAGTCAGGTTTTTTGGAAACCCTCTTAAAGTTCATTTGCTTGTATGAGCGCTTGTAGACTTTTACAATAGAAATATCAAAACCTAAAGGAGAGATACAAATGGCCCAAAACGTAACACTCGGAAAGTCAAATGTAGTCATTAACCCAATCGGTTTAGGCGCTAATGCAGTAGGTGGTCACAATATTTATCCAAATTTAGATGAAGAAGTTGGAAAATCACTCATTCAAACAGGAATAGAAAACGGACTTAATTTTATTGATACAGCATATGGTTATGGAAATGGTCGTTCAGAAGAGTTAATTGGACAAGCATTAAAAAGGACGGGAAATCGATCTGATGTTGTTCTTGCTACCAAGGCTGCACAAACAGTCATAGATGGAGAAGCAGGATTTAACAATTCCCCATCCTTTTTAAAACAAGCTGTTGACGACAGTCTTAAACGACTGCAAACCGATTATATTGATTTATTCTATATCCATTTTCCTGATGAAAGCACTCCGAAAGATGAAGCGGTCGGGGCACTGAAAGAATTAAAAGACGCAGGAAAAATACGGTCTATTGGAATATCAAATTTCTCACCAGAGCAAGTGAAAGAGGCAAATAAGGACGGATATGTTGACGTACTACAGGGACATTATAATTTATTAAAACGAGATGCAGAAACAAATTATTTCCCTTACACATTAGATAATAATATTACCTTTATCCCTTACTTTCCTTTCGCTTCTGGAATATTAGCAGGTAAATATTCTGTAAATAGTACATTCGAAGACTTCCGCTCTAATATGCCGCATTATCAAGGCGATCAATTTAAACAAATACTCGCTAAAGTAGATCAGTTAAAACAGCTTGCTTCGGATAAAAACACGGAAGTTGCCCATATTGTACTAGCTTGGTATTTAAAACATGACGCTATTGACGCTGTCATCCCTGGTGCTAAACGACCTGAACAAGTCATTAATAACCTTAAAGCGCTAAATGTAACACTTACCGATAATGAATTTCGTATGATTAGTGAACTTTTTGCAAAATAAAAATTGAAGTAAAAAAGTGAGAAGCTTGTACTTAATTTCTGCACTCTATCATATCAGATTTTTAGTATAGAATCTGTATATCTTAAGAGGAGCATAAATCAATAGTACAAGCTTCTTTTTTTTGGATTAGTTGACAAGATAAGATTATTTCTATAACATAAACTTAATTAAAGATAGTTTAATTAAAACTATTAAGGAGGAACAATAATGTCTGAGAACTTTTCATTAAAAGCATTTGTAGTCATTATGAAGGCTTCCCGAACATTAGAGGAAATTACAAAAAAAGATATTAAAAAGCACGGAATGCGCGCTTCAGATTTTACAATATTAGAAGCATTATATCACAAAGGTAAGCAAACTATTCGAGAAATTTCAGAAGCTGTATTAATAAATACTGGCTCTATCACGTACGTCATTGATAAATTAGAAAATAACGGGCTACTCACCCGTACGAATAGTCCTGATGATCGTCGAGCTGTTTATATCGAGATTACCGATAAAGGAAAAGAAATTATGGATGAGATTTTCCCAAAACACCAACGAGTAATTGAAGAGCTATTTGAAGGAATTTCAGAAGAAGAAAAACAAACTGTCATTGAAGTTTTAAAACAAGTAGGAACAAAGAATATCGAGAATTAAAGGGAAGGAAGTGAAAAAATGCAACATATTTTCAAACCAGGTACAGATAAGAATAAACCTACTCTTCTATTATTACACGGCACAGGGGGTACGGAAAATGATTTACTGCCACTAGCTGAAATAATTGATAACGAAGCAAATATACTCAGTGTACGAGGAAACGTGTTAGAAAATAGAATGCCTCGATTTTTCCGTAGACTTGCAGAGGGTGTGTTTGATGAAGAAGATCTGATTAACCGAACGGAAGAACTGCATCAATTTCTTGATGAAGCAAGTGAAAAGTATAGTTTTGATCGCAATAAAATAACAGCAATTGGCTACTCTAATGGAGCAAATATCGCAGCAAGTCTATTATTCCATTATGAAAATTCCATAGAACAAGCGATCCTCCATCATCCAATGGTGCCACGAAGAGGAATTACACTTCCTAATTTAACTGGCAAACGTGTATTTATTGCAGCTGGAACCAATGACCCAATCTGTGCTCCAGAAGAATCTGAGGAGTTAGAGCAATTACTCAAAGCTGCTGGCGCTGAAACAAAGCTTCATTGGGAAAATAATGGACATCAGTTAACAATTAGTGAAGTTAGAACCGCAGCTAGCTGGTATAACTAGATGATTAAAAAAGCAGCAGGTGATTCCCCGGATGCTTATACACCGGGAATCTTACCTGCTGCCTTAGTCTGCTGCGTCGATAATTTTAGCTATCATTTGTCTTTTAAGACATAGTTTCTTATAAGGTCAGCTTTAATTTCGAATAATGATAAATACCATATAGGCAATGTAAAATAATGCTAAAATTAATCCTTCTTTTCTTCCAATTCGATATTTCGTTCTTGAGAAAATGAGAAGTAAGATAGTTAAGATGATCATAAGCCAAATATCTGTAAATATCTTTTCATTTATCGCAAGCGGGGTAATTACTGATGATGCACCTAACACAAATAAAATGTTAAAGATATTACTTCCAACAATATTACCAAGTGCTATTTCACTTTCTTTTTTCAACGCTGCCGATATAGACGTAACTAATTCCGGTAGTGAAGTTCCAATTGCAACTATTGTCAAACCAACAAGTGTTTCACTCATCCCTAGTGAATAAGCAATTTCAGTAGCATTTGTGACAACAAGTTGTCCTCCACCAATGATTCCAGCTAAACCAATAATCGTAATAAGACCATTTTTCCCCCACGAAATATCTTCATTCGATATCTCTTCTTCACGTGATTCTTTCCGACTTTTTAAGCCCACTTCGATAATATAGTACATAAAAATAGTTAAGAATAGTAACAGGATAACCCCATCACTTCTTGTAATCATATTCGAAGATAAGCCTTGAAGAAAAATGTCAGACATAAGTACAAGTAAAGCAACACTCGCGAGTAACGTAAATGGGATTTCTTTTTTTATTGTCTCATTTTGTACTTGAAGCGGGAAAATAAAAGCTGCCAAGCCAACTGTGAGTGTAATATTAAAAATATTACTCCCAATAACATTACCAATGGACACATCTGCAGTTCCTTCTAATGCAGCAATAATACTAACAGTAGCTTCGGGTGAGCTCGTCCCTAGAGCAACAATTGTTAACCCAATTAATATCGGTGGTACCCGGAGTAGTTTTGCAATATTAGAAGAACCATCCACAAACCAGTCCGCTCCTTTAACTAATAGTGCAAATCCTACTACCAACCAAACATACTCCACGTTTTCCACCCTTTCGATTTTAAAAAGTTCTTTGTATCCATTCTATCTTCTTATGAATACTGCGTCCATTTTCTATTGTTCACTACTTAATAAAATCGTATTCCCAGCTGAATCGATGACGATATCGTCTTGTGTTTCATAACCTAAGCGAGATAATCGCTGAATAGCAACTTGTTTTTTATCCTCAGATGGAAAACGCATGGTATAATTCTTTAGTCCGACTTCATTTTTTCGTGGGGTTGGTACGTTTTCTCCATTCCAAATATTAACCGCTAAGTGGTGGTGATAACCTCCGTCGGATAAAAACAACGCACCTGGATATTCTGTGACAACTTGAAACCCTAATCCCTCCGTGTAAAATTGTTTCGCCTTTACCAAGTCGTCCACATGTAAATGAAGATGCCCAACAATGGTATTGTCTGGAGACCCATTCCACTCATGGTTATTAGCTGCTTCTAATAAACCGTGCCCATCAAGGGGTTCTGTGCTCATAATGACCTTATTATCTATATTCCATGACCATTCTGAAGAAGGGCGGTCGCTTGCAATCTCTAAGCCATTTCCATCTGGGTCTGATATATATATCGCTTCGCTTACAATATGATCGGAAGCTCCGATATTCACCTGATTTGCAATATCTAATTCCATAAAATGACGTAAAAATGCCCCTAAATCTTCTCTGGTTGGAAGTAAGATAGCCACATGATATAACCCTGTTGTTCTCCCTTGTTTTGCGATCACGTTCGTTGGTTGCATCAGACTTAGAATTACATCCTGACCATTAGCGCTTAGCTTTACTTGATTAGCTTCTTTTTTTAATACATGTAACCCTAGTACTTGTTCGTAAAATCTAATCGACCTTTCTAAATTACTTACTTGTAGTGTAACGTCTTTTATATGCATTGTTGGAGCTTTAAAGAATTTCTTCTCCATATTTATATCCCTCTCTTATTATATTTTAATAGCAACTTACTTTATGTAATTAATTATATCTTTATAGCAGGGGTTGGTCAATATGATTCAACCTACCGTCTATTCTTCCTAGTTAAAAGTAAAAAAACAGACCTTCATTTGAAAAGTCTGTTTTTACTCGATATCTATTATGTCTAATTGTTAAGTGTATCTTAACCTTAACGAAACTCTCTTACATATTATCTCTTTTTTCCTCCCAAAGTTTTATACGCTCTTCATGGGATACTTCCTTATATACTTGATGCAACATCCAGAGATATCCAAAAGGATCAATAAACATGGCATTTGAAACACCATAGTCAGGAAGGTCTGTTACGGCTTGTACCTCAACACAACCGAGATCCATTGCCTTTGAATAGGTGTCTTTAATATTAGGGACTATCACATTAAACCATATTGTTTTAGGATCATCCTGACTCGGCGCTATCAATTCAAATTCAGGGTTTTCATCTAACATATGAAACCTTACTCCATACAAACTAAAAATAACCTCATTCTCACCCTTTGGTAAGTTAGATACCTCCACTCGTTCAATATCAAAAATCTTCTCATAGTACTCCAAAGCTTTTAAGCTGTCTGATACTACTAAATCAATTTCTACTCCTGTCATTTTTATCGCTCCTTTTTTATCATTTATTTCTATTTCACATGGAAGTTACGTTTGCTCTTTCTTTATTATATCAAGTTAATTTTACTATACTTAACAAACCGTTCAACTATTATCTCCTAAATTTTAATGACTATCTATCGAGATCCGATTAACCAAAAATCATTGATTTTATTACTTACAATTCATTCCATTTTGACAGATTACAAGCCTTCGATTATACTAATCTAATGTGATTTTATCACCGTGGTTCGTAACCATCCCACGCAAAAAAACTAGGAAGGAAAATTAAATATGAACGTAAAAACATTAGTAATTAATGGTGTAATAGCGGCACTATATGTCGTTGTTTCTTTATTTATTGCGCCATTTGGTTTTACAAATATACAGTTTCGCATTTCCGAGATGTTCAATCATCTAATTGTATTTGATAAGCGTTATTTCTTTGGAATTGTAATTGGAGTGTTTATCGTTAACCTCAATTCACCACTTGGTTGGTATGACCTCGTATTCGGGGTTGCGCACTCTGCTATTTCACTAGGAATTATTATTTTCTTATCTAAATTTATTAAGAACAAGTTGACGCTACTATTTCTAAATACGATTGTATTCACGTTTAATATGTTTATCATTGCATTTGCATTAAACCTTGCACTCGAACTTCCATTTTGGATCACTTGGTTTACAACTGCAATCGGGGAATTTGGTGTACTGTTGATCGGTATCCCTATATTCTACGCATTGCACAAGCGCTTGCGATTTGATAAGCTCAGATAAAAGCATGGAGAGCCTTAGACGAATGTCTAAGGTTCTTTTTTAAAAGTCTACCATTTAGAAAGGATGGGACAAATGATTGTTAGAGAAAGAAAAGATGAATTCATCTTAATTGTGCAAGATGATCATGCTCAAATATCAGGGGATATACTCAATAATTGGAAATTAGAACACTTTCAGGATGCAGAATGGAGAGATTCCGTTCTTTATGCTGCTTATCAGCATGATCTAGGATGGAAAGAATTTGATCGTCAACCATTTTGGAATGATGTCACCAATCAACCGTATACCTTTGCCGATTTCCCTAATGTACCTAAAACCGTTTTGTACAAGTACGGAATTAATGAAGTAGAAAAAGTTGATTTATACGCTGCATTACTCTGTAGCGAACATTACAAAAGATTTTTAGTTAATAATACCTCACTTGAAGCGCAAGCTTTTGTAGAACACGAAGAAACTAGACAAGAACGCATCATAGCTACACTACCTAATTTCAACAAACGTTTGTTTGAATTTCATTATGGGTTGCTCCAACTTTCAGATAACCTTTCATTATACGCATGTATGAATGAGCCGGGTGCTACTGGTGAAGATCAACATCCATTTTTCAAAAAAGGAATCCCAACGAATCATACCTTGCACCATATACTAGATGAACAGATGCAAGTAACTTGGCAAGATGAAGATACCATTGTTATGGATAACTTTCCATTTGATCGGCCTTTTCCTATTTCTATTCAATATAAACAAGTATCAAAACACAAAATACAACAGCATGGCCTTGTAGAAGCTTATGAACAAGCATCGCTAGAACAGCACCCCGTGCTTATTACTTCTCATACCAAAAAGGCTTCCGATTAATTCGAAAGCCTTTTTCTATGCTACTCCCCCCATTGATAAGGAGTTTCTTGATAAACATAATAATTTAACCAATTAGAAAATAGTAAACTACAATGACTTTTCCAACGATATTTCGGTTGCTTTTTCGGATCGTTGTCTGGAAAATAATTTTCAGGAATAGCTGTGTCAACACCTCGTTGATGATCACGAAGATATTCCTCCGCTAAAGTTTCAGCACTATACTCGAGATGCCCCGTCGCCATAATATGTTTTCCATCTTTTGAAGCGAGCAAAAATACACCTGCATCATCCGATTTAGCTAAAAGTTGAAGGTCCGGGTGTGCTTCAATCTCACTTATAGAAACATCAGTATATCGAGAATGTGGTGCAAAGAAATAATCATCAAATCCCCGTACTAAACGTTCATGTGGATGGAGCAGCTTATGTTCATATACGCCAAAACATTTTTGTGGCAAGTGATGTTTATCAATACCATAGTGATGATAAAGCGCAGCTTGTGCTCCCCAACAAATGTGCAATGTTGATGTAACATTTTCTTTGGACCAATTCATTATATCCTGTAATTCTTTCCAATAATCTACTTCTTCAAATGGCAAATGTTCTACTGGCGATCCAGTAATAATCATTCCATCAAACTTTTTCGATTTCACTTCTTCAAACTTCTTATAAAAAGTATCTAGATGATACTTACTCGTATGCTTTGATTCGTGTGATGACATTCGTAAAAATGAAATATGAACTTGCAGAGGTGTATTACCTAAGAAACGCAATAATTGCGTTTCCGTTTTTTGCTTTTCTGGCATTAAATTGAGGATTAATATATTCAGCGGTCTGATATCTTGTGTAATAGCACGTTGGTCATCCATAACAAAAATATTCTCTTTTTCTAAAATATCTTTTGCAGGTAAGTGTATCGGTATTTTAATTGGCATCTGTCGTACCCTCCACAATTAAGTTAATTTTAATTGTAAAGGCTCACGTGAAAAGTTCAACCCTATTCGGAAAATTTTATCTAAAAATTATGGACAATTAATCAATTACGTCTATAACTTTTTTTACCATTCTTTATAAGTTCCGCTGTCTTACGAAGATCCTCCACCTTATAATCTACATGACACTTATAAACATCAATTGAAATAAACATCTGTATGTTCCTCCTCAACTATTTCTTACATTCTTTATTCTATTGAATCAGGACATTTTCGTAGTCGGCTGATGGACCGATTTTATAGCACAAAAAAATGCTACTAGGACAGTAGCATTTTCTACAACTTCAGATGTATGGTTTATCCTACCAAGCTGAAAACATTGAAATGGTAGGAACAATTAAACCTTTATTTTGCATTTCATCATATTTATCTTTGTTGACCCACATGGCATCAACAACTTCATCTTCTTGAAAGGATAACTCTTCAATAGCTACGTTCGAACGAAATAACCAAATATCTTGATGCGAGACATTTTTAGTCTGTTGAAGAATTAACTTCCCTTCTTCTGAATCTAATTGCAGCCCTATTTCCTCTGACACTTCCCTTAATACCGCTTGGATACTATTTTCACCTTGAATAGCTGAGCCTCCTGTGTTCTCCCAGTACCCTCCAAAGGGCTTGTTTGGATGTCGTTTTGATAACAAAATTTCATCTTTATCATTTTTTACCCAAGCACGAACCACAAGATGAAAACAACCCTCAGGCATCTCCATTCCTCTTTCATGCGTCTTCCCTATTTTATTTCGATCTATATCATATAAATCCCATATTTCCATTAGATTGAACCACCTTACTTTAGTAATATAGTTATTTACTTTCTAGTTGTTTTTCTAGGTGGTTCCTCTTTGATGTAGTATTATTATGATGTTTGGCTAATTCTTGCCTTTCGCTGTTGGAAATCAACATCTTTATAGTATGCATTTTTCACAAGTACATTAGGCCCCAAACAAGATACTGCCGGACAATGACAATTTAAACTTTTAGCTGTATTTGTCTCCATCCAACGATTGTATGCACTAGGTAAAGAATCTGTTTTTATATTTCCTAGCTTCGGTTCATCACCAAAGTCCGTAACGATTACATCACCTGTAAAAATATTTACATTTAATCGTGAACGACCATCTGGATCATTACGAACGGAAACATTTGGTTCTTTGTATAGTCGCTTTAGCAATTCAATATCTTCATCATTTCTGCTGCAAGCATAGAATGGCAAAGTCCCAAATAACATCCATAGGTCTTGGTTTCGGTGATTCAACAAACGGGTAATTCCTTCTCGCATTTCATCTAGCGATAGAATTTCTAGATTTTCAGCAAAATCCACAGGGTACATTGGATGAATTTCATGGCGAGCGCAACCCATTTCCAATACATGGTCATGGATGCTCTCTAGATGTGGAAACGTCCGTTTGTTCAACATCGTTTCAGCTGAAACCATGACACCTTCTTTGGATAAACGTTGTGCATTTTCTACCATACGGTCAAAGTACTTGGCACGATTCTCTTCGGAAGGTTTTCGATCCATTAAAGCAAACCCTGTCTCTGCAAATTCTTCAACCGTTCCCCAGTTATGTGAAATATGTAAAACATCTAAGTATGGAACAATCTCTTCATATCGATTGTATGGCAAGGTTAAGTTGGAATTCATCTGTGTCTTAATGCCGCGCTCATGGGCATATTTCAATAAAGGTAAGACATATTGACGAACTGACTTTTTATTCATCATCGGTTCCCCGCCTGTAATACTCAATGTTCGCAAATGCGGAATCTCATCTAGCCGCTTTTCTATCAGTTCCATTGGCAGTGCATCTGGATCCATTTGTTGTAGTGTATATCCTACTGCACAATGCGCGCAACGCATATTACACATATATGTTGTTGTAAATTCAATATTCGATAATGTCATTTTTCCGTGTTGCTCTACATCCATGTAAGCTTCCCATGGATCATTGGTTGGTGACATTGGTTGATTCGTTGTTTTTACACTCATTTTATAACATAACTTCCTTTCTATTTACCTTATTTATTTTAACATGCATATCACTGCTTGCTTACCCTATTTTATAAATAGATGAGGTTTAGAGAGAAAAAATGTTGAAACTGCGATTATATTTAATTCCATTGGCAAAGATAAAAAAGAATATATCTGTTGGTACTTACCAAATAACAAATGGAATGAGGGATAATACACATGGCAAAAAAAGATGAATCCATGAATAAAAGTAATCTAGAAAATGATATGTCACTTACAAACCGTCAAGGTCACCCTGTAACAAACAATCAAAACATACGTACAGTAAGTAACCGTGGTCCCGCTACATTAGAAAACTATGACTTCATTGAGAAAATCAGTCATTTTGACCGTGAGAAAGTGCCAGAAAGAATCGTACATGCACGCGGAGCTGGAGCCCATGGATATTTTGAAACATACGGCACTGTCGGAAATGATCCAGTATCCAAATATACTAGAGCAAAAGTATTTCAAGATAAAGGTAAACAAACTCCTGTATTTGTACGTTTTTCAACAGTAGTACATGGCAATCACTCTCCAGAAACAGTTCGTGACCCACGTGGGTTTGCGGTGAAATTTTATACTGAGGATGGAAACTGGGATTTAGTAGGAAATAACCTCAAAATATTTTTTATTCGTGATGCAATGAAATTCCCAGATATGATTCACGCCTTCCGTCCTGATCCAGTAACTAACATCCAAGATTCTGAAAGATTCTTTGATTTTTGTGCAAACTCTCCTGAATCCTTTCATATGGTGACCTTTGTATATTCACCTTGGGGAATCCCAGCAAATTACCGGATGATGCAAGGTTCTGGAGTGAATACGTATAAGTGGGTTAATAAAGATGGTGAAGCTGTTCTTGTAAAGTATCACTGGGAACCCAAGCAAGGGATTAAAAATTTAACTACCAAAGAAGCTGAAGAAATTCAAGCTACCAACTTCAACCATGCAACACAAGATTTATATGATGCAATTGAAAACGGAGACTATCCAGAATGGGAATTATTTGTTCAAATTATGAGTGATGATGAACATCCAGAACTAGACTTTGATCCATTAGACGATACAAAATTATGGCCAGAGGATCAGTTCCCATGGCATCCAGTCGGTAAAATGGTATTAAATAAGAACCCTGAAAATTACTTTACAGAAGTAGAACAAGCCGCATTTGGTACTGGTGTTTTAGTGGATGGATTAGATTTCTCTGACGATAAAATGCTTCAAGGAAGAACGTTCTCTTATTCTGATACTCAACGCTATCGTGTAGGAGCAAACTACCTGCAAGTTCCTGTTAATGAATCCAAAAAACGTGTCGCAACGAATCATGAAGGTGGTCAGATGCGTCAGAAAAATGATAAAGCACCTAGTCAAAACCCACATATTAACTACGAGCCATCTGTACTTGGCGGCTTAGAAGAAAATGAACAGACCGGTAAAGAATACACACCTCATATCGAGGGTAATCTTGTACGTGAATCCATTGATCGGAATGATAACACGAAGCAAGCTGGACATACTTTCCGTGAATTTGAAGAATGGGAAAAAGCAGAATTAATTTCCAATCTTGTCGGCGACCTTTCTGTAAGTGATCAGCGAATCCAAGATAAGATGATTGCTTTAGCAGAAGAAGCTGATGATGAATATGGTAGACGTTTACGAGAAGGATTAGAACAGGCGAAGAAGATGGGAACACCACATAATCCTTTAGGTGCAAAAGATGCTGAACAAGCACCGAAAAAAGCAATAGATAAAGGACATGACGCAGACCCGTATTAAGTTAAAATATAAAATAAAAACCCGAGCCACATAACTGATCTCCAATCTGTGGCTAGGGTTTTTTATATGACCATGTTAATGAGTTACTTTTCTTCGGCGCTCTCCGAATTATGGGCACTCATCTAGCTTATGAGTTACCTTTTCCTCGGCGCTCTCCGAATTATGGGCACTCATCTGGCTTATGAGTTACCTTTTCTCGGCGCTCTCCGAATTATGGGCACTCATCCAGCTTATGAGTTACCTTTTCTTCGATGCCCTCCGAATTATGGGCACTCATCTAGCTCATGAGTTACCTTTTCTCGGCGCTCTCCTAATTCCGGGCACTCATCCAGCTTATGAGTTACCTTTTCCGATTCATACTCCTGATTCCGGGCACTCATCCCATCGAGATTTTTCTGTCAAGAAGAATGTTCTATTATTTCAGGTGGTTTCACCCATTTTGATACTAATCCATGCTTTGGTGATAGAAGGAAACTCACCAAGAAAATAAGTCCTGTTGCAAAAGCCATTGATCCAGAAATCGATGTATCTAACCACGTTGCGATCCAATATCCAACGATAGCTGCTAATACACCAAAACTCCCACTCAACAGTAGCATAACAACCAGCTTATCTGTCCATAGATACGCCGCCGCTGCTGGAGTAATAAGCATCGCTACAACGAGTATCGCTCCCACCGCATCAAAAGAAGCTACAGTCGTTACGGAGACTAGTGTCATAAATACATAATGTAGCAGCAAAACTGGTATACCGATACTTGCAGCTAAAGCTGGATCAAAGGATGTTATTTTCCATTCCTTATAGAACGCTACAATAAAGAAAATAACAATCAATAATACGATTGCTAATAATGCTGTAGCCCGTGGAATCTCTCCGATTATCGGGAGACTTACAGTTGTAAACGGAATAAAGGTGATTTCACCCATTAATGCGTGTTTTACATCAAGATGAACATTCCCAACTGAAGTTGATATCAATATGACACCGATGGCAAATAACGTCGTAAATACAATCCCCATTGAGGCATCATGTTGTACTTTTAATGAATTTAACATCTGCACAAGAAATGCTGTTAATATTCCGGCTAAAATCCCTCCAACGAGCATCGCAGTTCCACTTAATTGTTGTGTAACCATATACGCTAATACAATTCCCAGTAGAACCGTATGACTTATTGCATCGGCCATCATCGCTTGCTTTCTTAAAATAAGAAATACGCCAATTAATCCACAGGAAAGTCCTACTAGTGCTGCAGTTAAAATAATCCAAGCTGTATATGTCATGATGCATCACCATCTTTTATAGCTAATAATTCACTAGAATTTCGTTGTTGTACTTTAAATTGGATATAACCAACGATAATACCTTTTTCTTTTCCAAATAATAATGAAATAATAAAAAATGCCGCCGAAGCCACAACGATAAATGGTCCAGTTGGCAGACCACTACCAGTTGAACTGATCCACGATCCAACCGCTCCTGATATTCCTCCAAATGTAGCAGAAAGCAGAATCATATTTCTAAAGGAATGTGTCCAATACCTCGCACTAACAGCTGGAATAATTAGCATCGCTGCCATTAGAATAACACCAACTGCCTGAATCCCGATGACAATCGTTGTTACGAGAATAAGTGTATAAAGTGCATTCATTCCACGTATAGACATCCCTATTCCTTTTGCAAATGAAGCATCAAATAAGTACAGCTTCCATTCTTTAAATCCAATAAATACAATAAATATAACAATCCCAGCAAGTACCATCATCGTCACTACATCAGAACGAACCATTGCAGCAGCCTGCCCGTAGATGAAACTATCTAATCCACTTTGATTCCCTCCTGCAGAACGGTTAGCAATAGATAACAGCATAACACCGACACCATAAAAAACAGAAAGAACCATGCCCATGGCTGTATCTTCAGTTATTCGGCTGGATCCTGTTATCCACTGGATTAAAAAGGCACCGAACAGCGCACTTGCAGCCGCTCCAATCACTAGCAATAATAAGTTTTTCTCACCAATGATAAAGAAGGCAATAACTACTCCAGGGAGGGCAGCATGAGAAAGTGCATCACTCATTAAATTTTGTTTTTTCCAATAAGCTAAGCAACCGATTACTCCTGCTGCTATACCTAAGATAGCCGTGCTAAGCAGTACCCACATTGTATTACTGTGAAGTAGTGTGGACCACATACTGATCTCCCTCTCCAATCCATTGCATATTGCCACCATATGTTTTCGCAATGTTTTCTTTCGTAAAAATGTCGTCTGTCTTTCCATACGCATAAACAGTACGATTTAAAAATAGTACATGATCAAAATATTCGGGTACTGTCTGTAAATCATGATGCACTACCATTACTGTTTTTCCTTGTTGTTTTAATTCCTGAAGAATTGCCATAATCGCTTTTTCTGTAGAAGCATCTACTCCAGCTAATGGTTCATCCATAAAGTATAAATCAGCATTTTGAACCAAAGCACGTGCTAAAAAGACACGCTGCTGTTGCCCTCCAGAAAGTTGACTGATTTGACGATGTGCATACGCACTCATCCCCATCTTATCCAATGCTTCCATAGCCTTCTCTTTGTCTTTTTTCGAAGGTGTTCGTAGCCAACCGATCTTGCCATAAAGTCCCATCGTCACTACATCTAAGGCGTCCGTCGGAAAATCCCAGTCAACCGAACCACGCTGCGGTACATATCCAATCTTTTTCTTCGCTTTCTTAAACGTCTGTCCCCAAAAGTTTACCTTACCCGTTAGTATTGGATGAAGTCCGAGCATCGTTTTAATTAACGTCGATTTCCCTGCGCCATTAGGACCAACAATTCCTGTTAGTGTGCCTTCTTGTACCTCAAACTGAACATTTTCTAATACTTTATTCTTTTGATAAGAAGCAGACAAATCATCTACATGTATAACAGATGACCCCACTTTAATCATCTCCTCTAGTTAATGCTTCATGAATGGTATCTATATTATGCTGATACATCCCAATATAAGTACCTTCATCTGTACCTTCTTCACCCATTGCGTCAGAGAATAATTCTCCACCAAGTTCTACATCTACACCATTGCTCGATGCACCTTCAATAACCGCATTGATAGAATCTTGATTCACGCTACTTTCAACAAAAATAGCCGGCACCTCATATTCCTCAATTAAACCAATCGTTTCATTAATATCGGAAACACCTATTTCTCCTTCTGTACTGAGTCCTTGTAACCCAACTACTTCCATATCATGTTGGTTCCCAAAATAACCAAATGCATCATGCGCAGTAACTAACACCCGTTGTTCTTCTGGTATTTCTGCTAATTTCTCCGCACTTTCTCGTAAGCTATCTAACTCTTCAAAATAGGCTTGTTTATTTGCTTCAAAATCATCTGCATGTTCTGGTGCATATTCTTTCAATTCTTCAACCGCTGCATTTAGAGCACTTTCCCAAAGATCTATATCAAACCATATATGTGGATCCACCGCTCCTTCTTCATCTTCCAATAATTGTTCTTCTGAAAGTGTATCTCCGATAGCTAAGACAGGTTTTTCCGTACCGATTGAATCAAACACATCGACCATATTCACTTCCAAATTTAATCCATTGTAAAAGATTACATCTGCGCTATCGACTTTTGAGATATCACTTTGAGTAGGATTGTATAAATGCGGATCCACCGAAGGTCCCATTAAACTCTCAACTTTTACATGTTCCCCACCAATCACAGATAAAGGTTCACCGATTTGTGCAATCGTCGTAACTACATTTATTTTTTCTTCTCCATTACTTGTATCCTCTTCGCTTGATCCACATGCTGCTAAAATCAGTAATCCAATTAACATTGCTAATCCCCATATGTTTTTCTTGAAGCTCTTCATTTTGTATTCTCCTTTCAATTTTGCCTTAGGTAAACTTTATTCGTTAATCCCTACTTTATGCTCGGTTTTTTATTTTGTCAAGTAATTTTTATAAAGGATACTTTTTTGCACTAAGGAAACTTTATCTGTAAAAAATAAGAGGGTGGTATATACTAAAGTTTTTTTCAAAAGACGAATGCTACTTCAAATAAGCAAAAGTTTGTATAAGCTTCAGTAAGAGTAAGTACTGGTGAGACTTTGATATGTAAGCCTACAGCCTCACCCCTTACCGTTACACAAACGTAGTACACTTCTGAATCCGGTTATGAAAACCAGCATTTGAATACATCTTTTGAGTAAATCCCTTGTACCAACCTCTACTTTTTCTTATTTATAGAATCATGGATAATCGTTAGCACGGTTTGTAATTTTTCAGCTTCAATCTGTCCTGGTGCTGAAGCTGTTTTCCCAGAAGCAAAAGTAATTGCTGAACCAAATACTTCACCAGATAAGCGACTAATCAATCCATCAGCTCCCATCGACATGGTGACGATCGGAATATGATTCAATTCTTTCACAAGTGATGTTGCAGAAAGTAAATTCAACACATCTTCATCGTTACGAGGCATTACTGCAATTTTTCCAATATCAGCCCCGTTATCAGCTGCTAATTTTAGACGTGCTATGATCTCATCACGTGGAGGTGTCTGATTAAAATCATGATTAGAAATAATTACCTTTTGGTCATGCAGATGAGCAAAAGAAACAAGTTCTTTTACTAAGTTCTTACCACGAAATAATTCAACATCAACCAAGTCGACTAGTTTTGATTCAATAACAAAACGATTAATTTCTTTATATTTTTCCAGCGTGACTTCCCTTCCACCGCCTTCTCCTTTTGTCCGAAAAGTAAATAATAACGGAAGGTGAGGGATTTCTTGATTTATTTTTTGCAGCATGTTTTTAACCGATATTTCATTTTCAATTTCTTGGAATAAATCTCCCCGCCATTCCACTAGGTCGACTTTTATGGTTTGCAGTAGATCTAACTCCTCACTTATTTCTTTCTTTGTAGCTCCCGTTATCGGAACACACACTTTCGGTTTCCCCTCACCGATATTGATATTCTTCACATGAACAACATTCTTCATTTACGCTCCACCCCTTTTATCACCATAGTATATCAAAAAATTCCGCTTGCCTATTGACTTTAATCATTTTTAGACTTATAGTTATACACATGAGTATATAACCGTATAACCATAACAGTGTAATAGGTGGTGAAAACATTGAACCAGTTTGATAGTGATAAACCAATATTTATTCAAGTTCGAGAAATGATTGAAGATCAAATTGTGAATGACCAGTTGAAAGAAGGAGATCAAGCTCCTTCAACCAATCAACTTGTCCAGTTTTACAAAATAAATCATGCGACTGTTTCGAAAGGAATCAATCAGCTAGTAGAAGAAGACATCTTATTTAAAAAACGAGGTGTAGGTATGTTTGTTATGGAAGGAGCCAAAGAAAAATTGATTCAAAAAAGGAAAGAATCTTTTATGGATAACTATGTTATCGGTCTCGTTCAAGAAGCGGAGAAGTTAAAAGTAACAGAGCAAGAAATTATTGATTTAATAAAACAGGCAAAAAGGAGGATTCAGCCATGAGTTATGAAATAAAAGTAAATGATTTAACTGTGTGGTATAAAGATTTTAAAGCGCTCGATCAAGTCAGTTTCACACTAAACGGAGGAAAGATTCATGGGTTGCTCGGAAGAAATGGGGCAGGAAAAACAACACTACTATCCATCCTTTCTAACTTTCGCAAAGCAAAGGAAGGTACGATAACCATTGATGGGGAAGATCCATTTGACCACCCACGTATCATGCAAGGTACCTCTTTTATCTATGATAAAGATCTAACCTATGAATACGATAAAGTAGGTGACATGTTAAAAGAACTCGCCGATTTCCGTCCAAACTTTGACGCAACCTACGCTAGTGAATTAGTAAAAAAGTTTAAGCTTCCATTAAAAAAGAAAGTTCATCAATTATCGAAGGGAAAGCAATCAGCACTGCAAGTAACCATTGGTTTAGCATCTCGTACTCCATTAACGATTTTCGATGAAGCATATTTAGGAATGGATGCTCCAACAAGAGAATTATTTTATAAAGAATTGTTAGCTGATCAAGAAAGACACCCTAGAACAATGATTGTATCCACACATCTAGTATCTGAGATGGATTACCTTTTTGACGAAGTTACCATCATTCATCAAGGGAAGATTCTCTTAAAAGACACGAACGAAAATGTTATTTCGAAAGGCTTTTCGATTACAGGAAATAAAGACAATGTAGAGGCATTTACAACTGGACTTGAGGTTTTAAATAGTCAAATTTTAGGTGGAACCAAATCAGTAATGGTATACGGAGAATTATCTGAACAGAAAAGAAGGCAAGCAAGAGATTTAGACTTGGATATTGGCCCACTTTCCCTACATGATTTATTTGTACATTTAACAAAGGAGGAAGATGAAGCATGAATACAAAAAAACTTGGACTAAGCATATTCAGAGAGCAATTCAAGTGGTCCTTATGGTACGCATTTACGATCCTTCTCATCTATGTGGCCGTATTATTATACCAAGTGTATGTAGAAGCAATAGAGTTTGTAGATTTTTCCATGTTTTCTAATGGATCGTCTTCTATATTTATGTTAGTAATTGGAATTCTATCCACTTATAGTTTTTTCGATTACTTTGCCAAACGCGGCATTACACGAAGAAACTTCTTCAAGGCAACCATTGGCGCTTCAGGGTTACTTGCTGTAGCAATTTCGCTAACCATATTTCTTATGAACGGATTGTTACACCTATTAGTTCAAACTACAGGATGGGATATTACATGGACAAATGAAGTATCTCCTGCAGGGTTCTTTTCCTTTATGGAAGTCTTTATTAGTTACGTTCTAATACACGTACTATACTACCTGATTGGTTGGATGATTGGTTTAGGATATTATCGATATGGCTGGATTATCGGTACGTTACCCTTTGTACCGATAGCAATCATATTTGTAAATATTACTGGTCTCTTGTGGGGACTATCTCACATTAATTTCTTCCCACATCTATCGTTAGAATCCTTTCCATTATCTATTGCTTTAAGTATAGTATTCGGAGGATTATTGTTATACGTCAATCATAGACTCATTAAAGATATAACAGTTGCAATGTAGCAGCGATAAAATGTGAGGTCTCCACACAAGGAAGAACACAAACGATGAAAAATAATTTCGAGTTTGTGTTTTTCCCGTCGGAGTCTCTCACATTTTACGCTTAATATTAAACAAATATATCATCCGGGCAAACCTATATCATTAAGTCAATTGTTGTTCAGCAAACTGTCGATACAATTGATGGGTTCCAATTAATTCTTGGTGGTTACCTTTTCCTGTTATTTGTCCATCTTCAATAAAAATAATCTGATCCGCATCCACGATCGTAGATAATCGGTGTGCGATAACCAATGTCGTTCTCCCCTCCATTAGGCGTTGCAATGCTTTTTGAACTACCTGTTCCGATTGACTATCCAGACTGGCTGTTGCTTCATCTAGAAGCAATAACTTTGGATTTCGTAAAAACGCTCTAGCTATATTAATCCGCTGTCGTTGACCACCAGATAATTTTGTTCCCCGCTCCCCTACTTCCGTATTTAAACCATTTGGGAGTTCTTTTATAAATTGGTCTGCATAAGCCATTTCCGCAACTTCCCACAGCTGATTATCACTTATTTCATCCGCATCTTGAAGCCCATACGTTAAGTTATCTCTAATTGTCCCTGACATCATCGAACTTTCTTGGGAAACATATCCTAACTGCGTACGCCAAGATAACATAGATACTTCATTTATTGGTTGACTTCCAATTAATATCTCACCTTTATCTGGTTGATAATATCGTTCAATGAGACCAAATACCGTCGTCTTTCCGCCACCACTTGGTCCAGCAAAAGCAATCATCTCCCCTGGGTTTGCTTGGAAAGAAATATTTTTTAGTACCTCTTCCCCATTTTCATAAGAAAAGGAAACGTCGCAAAACTGTAAAGCTTCTTTATCAATATTTTTATCAATTCCTTTATGAGTTTCTTCTATGTCTACATCAAGAATTTCAACAATTCTTCCGGTAGCACCTTTTGCTTTTTGTAATTCAGTAAAGAACATGGCAAACGTAGTTATTGGAAATGTGATTTGAAATAAATAGAGTAAGAAAGCGACTAAAGCGCCTGTCGTCATCGTACCTTCTTCTACACGAATTCCGCCATACCCTATAATAACTACAATGACGAGCATTACGACCATATACATAAACGGGCCGATGACAGAGAAGATTTTAGCTTCTCTTAATCCTGTACGTAACAAATTGCCAATACCCTTTAAACCTTTTTGTTTTTCTGATTCCTCAGCGGTAGATGATTTCATCAGCTTAATTTCACTAATCGTTTGTTGGATATCTCCTTGAAAAGAAGCCGTCTCATCTTGTAATTTTCGGGACACCTTTGACATACGTGTTCCTAAAGGAATCATTACAATTACTGTAACCGGTACAGCGACAAGCATCATTAAAGTCATGCGCCAATCCATTATCAATAAGATGGTAACTGCTCCAATAATAGATATTAATCCGGAGATAAATTGTGGAAAATGCTGCGATACCAAATCTTTTACAATACCTGTATCATTAATTACTCTACTAACGGATTCTCCGCTTGGTTGTTGGTCAAAATACCTGACAGGTAAACGAATCATTTTTTGCCATATAGACTCTCTTAAATAAGCCACTACTCGTTGTCCCACATAGGCTAATGCATAGGTCGAAAAACCATCAATCAGTGCATGTAATACAAATATACCTATAATAAGTAATATGAAGTTTAAGGTTAGTGAAGTTAGTGAAAATCCATCGACTAACTCTCTTGTTAATAGCGGTATAGTAAGCCCCACCAATGTCGTTATGATACTTCCAATTAACCCTAAAGCAAGAACAAACTTTGGGATATTCGCTGTTAAAATTAAAGATAAAAATGCCTTATTATTACGTTGACCTTTTTCCATTCCTTACTACTCCCTTCCAAAAATCGCTGTTTTCTGTCATATATGTTGTCATTATTCCATCTAACCATTGTACCTCCTCCTTTGTTAATGGGTTCGGAACTAACTTCTCCATTTCTAAGATAAACCGATCCAACTCTTCATCACTAATGTCCTCCGCTTTTTTTGATTTCAGTATATTTTCAAGCTCATGAAAGCCTTCCATTTTAAATATATCTAGCACATACGTAAAAAAACGTTGAAACAACTTCATTACTTCCGGGTCATCACTTGACCTGCCTACTAACCGCTTCGTTTCTTTATAAAATCGTAATATTTCTTTTTCCCATAGTAATTTCTCACTATCTGTTGCTCTAAATAATTGATCAATCGCTTGATCCGACAAAATACCTTTGGAAATTTCTTTCTGCTGTTTTTCAGTTTGCATACTCGCGAGTAAGCTTACTAACATATCCTTGTCAATTTGTTTTTCATCTTCAATAAGTTTTACGGTTCTTTTAATCATTTCCAAAGACACTTCAATTTTTTCTTTATCTTCTACTAATTTCGCTTCTTGTAACCTTAATGTTTCAATAAAACTTAAATCAACACTTGTTGACATTGTAATATCCTTAATTTCTTCTAGAGTAAAACCTAAAAATTTTAGTGTGACTATTTGATGTAGCTGAAGCAAATCTTCTTTTACATATCTACGATGTCCTGTATCCTTATCTCTTAGAGGATGTAATATCCCTTTTTCTTCATAATAATGCAACGTTCGTATCGATAACCCTGTATATTGAGCAAACTCACTTACGGAGAAGATATCTTTTGTCATGAATGATCCCCTTTCCTAAGAAAATCATATCACCTTACGTAACGTTAGGCGCAAGTTTTTTATTTGAGCTCATAAAAAAACTTTGCTTTTGCTCATGCAAGTATTTCTGCAAGGTAGAAAGACAATAAAATGTATTATAATATAAAAAATGATGCAACAAATGAAATCTGGTCTTTGATAGAATATATTTTTCTATAGAATTGCTGAAGGCAGGAAACAATAGTTATAAGCCCTTATCAGCCAGAGTTGGAACAATTGATTTGATAACAGTAATACACTATACTATGAATCAATTGAAAGGAG
Organism: Oceanobacillus iheyensis HTE831; assembly: GCF_000011245.1. Classification (NCBI taxonomy): domain Bacteria; kingdom Bacillati; phylum Bacillota; class Bacilli; order Caryophanales; family Bacillaceae; genus Oceanobacillus; species Oceanobacillus iheyensis. The sequence continues at coordinate 451,421 of NC_004193.1, read as the reverse complement.
TCTTTCCGATGTTAAATACGAAACTAGAATCAGAGGCTTTTGCCCTTTTAAAAGATAAAATTCAACTTATTCAACAAAATGATCATGCTATATATTTGGTTGGACCAATCCAACTTCCCATAAATTTAGATGGAGAGACAACAGTGTTTCAATGGTATTGTTGGTTAAATTTTGATGAGATAACAGAAGACTATGAAAATATGATTGAAAAGTTATCCTCAGCAAACCTGGCTGAATATCAACAATCTAGTGTCTTGGTATATGGAGATTTTGCTCATGCAGAAGAAGCACTTATTCGTATGCATTCGATTTGCCACACTGGTGACATATTTGGTAGCAAACGTTGTGACTGTGGTTTTCAATTAAAGGAATCCATGAAGAAAATTAGAGAACATGGCACTGGAGCCTTATTCTATTTAGCAAATCACGAAGGACGTGGCATAGGATTATTCAGTAAAGCGATGGCCTATGTACTGCAAGAGAATGGCTATGACACCGTGGAGGCAAATGAAAGTCTTGGATACGTAAATGATGCTAGAGATTATGAAGATGCAATCTCCGTTTTACGTACACTTCGCAGCAAACCCGTTACCCTGATCACAAATAATCCTTTGAAAGTAGATGCGCTTGAAAATGCCGGACTACAGCTTTCTGGAAGAACCCCACTATGGGGAGATCGCTCAGAATATAACAAAAAATATCTAGACACGAAGGTGATAAAATCTGGTCACTTACGAGAGGATGGTAAATGCAGTAATGACTGATGATAAGCACTATATGAAACTTGCCATAGAGAACGCAAAAGCGATGAAAGGTCAAACAGACCCGAACCCTTTAGTCGGTGCAGTTATTGTTAATCATAATCGAATTGTCGGTGTTGGATCCCATCTCAAGGCCGGAGAGCCTCATGCGGAAATTCACGCTCTACAAATGGCGGGTGAAAATGCCAAAGGAGCAACAATCTATGTCACATTAGAGCCTTGTTCACATCAAGGACGAACAGGCCCCTGTGCACTTGCATTAGTTGAAGCAGGTGTAAGACGCGTTGTCATCGCAACGCTTGATCCCAACCCTTTGGTGGCAGGTAATGGTGTTAAAATACTAGAGGACGCTGGCATCGAAGTAGAAGTCGGTGTACTAGAAGATGAATCTATATCGATGAATGAAGTATTCAATAAATTTATTACTCATAAACAACCCTTTATTACAATGAAGGCAGCTTCTACATTAGATGGAAAAGTAGCGACAAAAACAAATCATAGTAAGTGGATTACGTCTGAAGCAGCACGTGAGGATGTTCACCACCTTAGAAATGAACATGCTGCTATATTAGTTGGCATTCAGACCATCATTCATGATGATCCAGCACTAACCACAAGAATACCGAATGGGCGAAATCCAATACGAATTGTACTTGATTCAAGCTTACGTATACCTCTTGATGCACAGATTATTCAAGACAAAAGAGCTCCTACTATGATATTTACCAAAGAAGAAGTAGATCAGAAAAAGAAAGATAAGTTAGAGTCGGTTGGAGTAGAGATAATTAATACTTCTGGCAAGGAACAGACAGACATACAGGATGTTGTTAATCACCTCGGGAATCAACAAATTTCCTCCTTATTACTAGAAGGTGGAGGAAATATCCACGCTTCTTTCTTAGCAGCTGGACTCGTTGATAAAGTAGTCCTTTACATGGCTCCAAAATTAAGCGGAGGAAAAAATGCTCCCACCTTCTTTGAAGGGGCAGGTATCGAACAGATGGATGATTCTATTGACTTACTCAACTTAAAGATAGATCAGATCGGACCTGATTTTAGATTTATCGGTTACCCGATTTTTAAAGAAATAAATGATTAGGAGTTCCATTGATGAAATTTGGTTTTGATATTGACGATACACTTATACGATTACGCGAACATGCTTTTCACATCTATCAAAGAAAGCTAAACCAACAAGTTGATATAGAAAAATTCCATCAACTTGAACGTGTAGAAATTCATGAATTATTTAGTCTAAATGAGCAGGAAGGTAAACAAATGTGGGAGGATTCTTTAGAAGAAATATACTTTACGGATTGTCCGATTTACCCTGGTGCATTAGAAACGGTTCTACAACTGGAAGAACTAGGTCATGAGATTTATTATATTACTGCTCGTCCTAAACTACATGGTGAGCAAACGAAAGCTTGGTTACGTCAAAATGAATTCCCTGTGTTAGATAGTCACTTTTTTTATGGAATGAAGGATAACGAGAAAATGGAGATTATTCAAGGTCTTGACTTAGACTACTATGTGGACGATAAACCCACTGTTTTAGATACCCTAACTAAAACGAATACCAAGCTTCTCATTAAAGACCAATCCTATAATCGAAATAAAAAAAGCTTCGCGCGTATCATTGATTGGCATGACTTTTTACAGAATAAATTGTAAAAATTAGATGGCGACCAAAGTATCTATTCAAAAGATAAAATCGAAATAAACATGAATAAAAACGCCCGTTACCACAAATTGGATACCGGGCGTTTTTGATATTCATTTATCATACATTTGCATTGGTCTGGCGAAGGCGAACAACGGCCATCATGATGATGGTAACGACTAGCGCTGGTACTACCCATCCTAAACCTTCATTGTAAAATGGAAGTACCGTATCAAACACATTAAGAATTGGTTGCATCCAAGCAAAGTTATCAATTCCTAAAGAATCACACAATGCTTTTAATCCATCAAAGATACTCAGTATAAAAGTAACTCCAATAGTTGGTATATACACCCATCGAGAGTGATAGAACAATGGTGATACAAATGTTAATAAAACTAGTACCATTGCTAACGGATATAAGAACATTAAAACTGGAATAGAGAATGTAATGATATTCGTCAATCCAAAATTAGCAATGATAAATGTTAATATAGAGAAGAAGAACACAAAAGGTTTGTATCCAATCTTCGGAAACAGTGTATAAAAATACTCCGCATTTGCTGTCACTAAACCAATCGCAGTAGTCAAACAGGCCAGTGAAATCAGCACTGCCATTAATAAACTTCCCAAAGTTCCAAAATAATGGCTCGCTGCACCACTTAATACAGGACCACCATTATCAAAAAATCCTAAAGTACCAACACTTGTTGCTCCTAAATACGAAATTCCAACATAGATTACTCCTAATAACATAATAGCAGTTATTCCTGTTTTCGCTGTAGCAACTAATATTTCCTGTTTCGATGTTACTCCTAATGCACGAATGGACTGAATAACGATGATTCCAAATACAAGTGCTGCCAATGCATCCATTGTATTATATCCCTCTAGGAAACCTTTAAAGAAACTAGATGATTGATACGCTTCTTGTGGTTCTTGAATGGATCCCATTGGGTTGAATAGTGACACAATCAGTAGTACTGCCAATAAGATAATTAACAGTGGTGCCAGGATTTTTCCAATATTATCAACAATTTTTGCTGGATATAATGAAAATAATAGGGTGATTAGGAAAAATACAATCGTAAAAATGAGTAACCCAGTTTGAAACGACTCTTCTTTAATAAACGGTCCAATACCCACTTCAAATGCTACAGTACCTGTTCTTGGTGCTGCAAAAAATGGTCCAATTGTAAGATAAAGTAATGCAGTAAATCCAACCCCATAAATTGGATGTACCCTGCTCGCTAACTCTTGTAGGTTTTTCTTTCCTGAATATCCCATAGCCAATATTCCAAGTAAAGGTAAGCCTACCCCAGTTGTTAAAAATCCAATAATAGCAGGGACAATGTTTTCTCCTGCTAGTTGTCCTAGTTGTGCTGGGAAAATCAGATTTCCCGCTCCAAAAAACAAAGCGAAAAGCATAAAAGCAATTGCTAAGTATTGTCTTACGTGTAATTTATTATCCATAGCTGTGATTCCCTCCAAAATAGCCGAAAAAGAGTTCTTTGAAATATCTGATTTTTTAGTTTAGAAGTACAACGGAAATAATCATACACCTTCCACTATATAAATGCAACATAATTTGACAAGTTTCTACAAATATTTTTATGGTAAAAAATTCTTTGTTTAAAGGTAGACAGATACAAGGATTGAAGTTAATATTTATAGTAATTTGAACATTCCAAAACAAAGGAGGATAACAACATGAAACAATCCAACCGATTAAAACAATTACCTCCACAATTTTTTGCATCTCTCGTACAAAAAGTAAATCAAGCCATTTCTGAAGGAAGAGATGTTATTAATTTAGGGCAAGGTAATCCAGACCAACCTACTCCAGCTCATATTATAAAAGCTCTACAGTCAGCTGTAGAAGATCCTATAACGCATAAGTATTCCCCTTTTCGCGGAACCGATGATTTTCGAAAAGCTGCTGCAACGTTTTACAAACGAGAATATCAAGTAGATTTAGATCCTGATACTGAAATCGCTGTCTTATTCGGAAGTAAAATTGGACTTGTAGAACTTCCATTAGCACTGATGAACCCTAATGAATGGATGATGCTCCCTAATCCAGGATACCCCGATTATTTGTCGAGCATACCATTAGCTGATATTCAATATGATACGATGCCTCTTTTAGAAGAAAATAATTTTTTACCAAATTATGAACAACTTACGTTAAGTCAAAAAGAACGGACTAAGTTATTGTATTTAAATTACCCAAATAATCCAACTGGAGCTACTGCAAATAATGCTTTCTTTAATGAAACGGTGGCACTTGGTAAAAATCATGATATTGGAATTGTTCATGATTTTGCTTATGGAGCAATCGGTTTCAACGAAGAAAAACCGATTAGTTTTCTACAAACAAAAGGGGCAAAAGAAGTAGGAATTGAGCTATATACGCTATCTAAAACGTATAATATGGCAGGTTGGCGCATCGGCTTTGCAGCTGGTAATAAAGAAATGATTGAAGCCATTAATATTTTACAAGATCATTTATTCGTCAGTGTCTTTCCTGCAATACAAAGAGCCGCTTCAGAAGCATTACTAAGTGATCAAAGCAGTGTACAAGATTTAGTTACCCTATATCAAAAACGAAGAGATGCATTAATTACTGAATGCAAACGAATCGGTTGGGATATAAATGCGCCACAAGGCTCTTTCTTTGCTTGGTTACCTGTACCAAATGGTTTCACTAGCGAAACTTTTGCTGATTATTTATTGAATGAAGTCGATGTAGCGGTAGCAGCTGGTAATGGATTTGGAACTTTCGGTGAAGGATACATACGCGTAGGATTGCTTGTCGATGAACAACGTATTGTAGAAGCAATCAAGCGGATAGAAGGATTAAAACTATTTTAAATCGACTTGAAAGGAAAGATTTACGTGAGTAAAGAGGATATACTTGAAATTGTTCATCAACTTAAAAAAGCACATCAATCCAAACAACCCATTCCTTTTATTCGAGATACGTTCAATTTAACAGAAGAGGAAGCTTATCACGTTCAGGAGTTATTTATTGAACATCAACTTGAAGAAAAAAATGTACATATTTCAGGATATAAAGTTAGTATGACAAGTAAAGAGACACAAGCAATAGCGAGTACACATGAACCAGCATATGGCACATTGCTATCGCATCATGTATTAACTTCAGAAAGCAAGCTATCCAAATCGGAACTTTTTCAGCCTCTACTTGAACCTGAAATAATCTTTATAGTAAACGAAGATTTAACACTAGACGCAGAAGAAACAGAGATTCTTCAGAAGACAAGTATTGCTGCTGGAATAGAGATTCCTGATGCGCGCTATATTGATTGGTTCCCAAACTTTTCTCTCATCGACTTACTAAGTGATAATACTGCAACTGGACGAGTAGTCGTTGCTGAATCGGCACCTATATTAACCTTAGAACAGTTAGGAAACATTTCGTTAGAACTATATTATAACGGAGAGAAGATCAAAGAAGCATTTTCTTCCGCTGTATTAGACAATCCAATTTATGCTTTACGCTGGTTAAGCCAAAAACTAGCGCTACATGGAACAACTCTAAAAAGAGGGATGATCATATCTTCTGGCACTTTTATTCCTCCAATTCCATTAGAGATTGGTCATTACGAAGCAGTATACTCCGGAGTCGGAAAAGCAGAAATAACGATCGTGAACTAAATAAATAAAACACCTCTAAGGATAGAGAGCATCTACCTTTAGGGGTGTTTTACTATACTTGGGCCGAACTTACGATTTATAATAACGATGTACGATAGCATTATTTGTACGCTGATCTTTTTCTTTCACTCGTTTTAATGTTGCAACAATAAGAAAGCTAACAATTACAAGTAATAACCAGGAACTAATCTTCCCTAAATGAACTAAACTCCACACATCCGTTTGATTTGGATATTCCCATGCACCGAAGTAGGTTGCTATATTCTCCGCAATCCATATAAAAAACCCAATCAAGATAAAGGAAAATACAATAGGCATACGATATTTAGATTTACCTACTTTATATACAACATACGACTTCCAAAAGACAATCACGACAAGTATAGATAACCCCCATCGAATATCTACCCAAAAATGATGTGTGAAAAAATTCAAGTAAATAGCGAATGCTAATGGCGCTACCATATAGGATGAAGGCCATCGCATTAACTGAATATCGAGTCTCCGCCATGCCTGACATAAATAACTAGCCACACTGGCATACATAAAACCACTATATAAAGGTACCCCCAAAACTTTCGAATACCCTTCCTCTGGGTAAGCCCAAGAGCCCATATGTACTTTAAATAGTTCTAAACAAAGGCCAATGATATGAAACAATGTAATGACTTTTAATTCATCCTTTGTTTCCAAACCTGATTTCAACATAAAGCCCTGCATGAGTATACAAATTATTAATAACCAATCATATCGTGGAAAAAAAGGCAACGGGATGATTTGCGTAATCGCTAGTGAAGCAAAAATAACCACGGGGAACAAACAAGATAAAGCTTGCTCCCTTCCAAAACGAATAAATTGTTTTAATGCCCTCACCTTCTCCCCCCTCTCATAACCTTATAAATCTTTAATCCTCAGCATCAGCTTTGTATTCTAATATATCTCCAGGCTGACAATCTAAAGCTTTACAAATCCCTTCCAATGTTGAAAAACGAATAGCCTTTGCTTTCCCATTTTTTAATATAGAAAGATTAGCCATTGTAATTCCTACCTGTTCTGATAGTTCTGTAACGCTCATTTTTCGTTTCGCAAGCATTACATCAATATTTATGATAATTGCCATGTTATTCACCTCAGACTGTTAGATCATTTTCGGATTTTATATCGTTCGCATTCTTAAATAGCTTTTGTAAAACCGCCGCAAAAACCGCGATTATCAATGAAGCAAAAGTAATCACTAAACCAATTAATATCAATCCTGGAGCATCATCCAATTCAGCTAATACGTAAAAAACCGGCAAGCTAATCACATACATTACACTGATCATCGTTGCGCAATACCGAATAATTTTTAAAGATTTTATTGATTGTTCAGAGAATGCTTTGTTCTGATCTATAAATTGTAATAACTTATATGCTTGAAGCAATGCGTAATAAAAAGGAATAGCTGTTAAATACAAATAAATTATAAACAAAGGAAGCAGATAAAAATATTCTCCATTACGTTCAGCTATCGATAAAACTTCAGGAAATAAAAATATACATAAAGCTAACACCGGAAGACCAATAAGAAATACGGCAATTTTTAATACTTGTGTTTCTCGTTTCATGAAATCACCTCATCAACCATTATTTATTATATATTAACATATTTTTATCGAATATCAATAAATAATTATCGAAAATATAACACCCCTGAATTCAAGGATGCTTTTTTAATCTTCATTCTTTACGAAAAACTGCAAGATAACTCATTGCTCTATCTAACGAAACAGATTCTCTATATTCGCCTTGCTCGTAATTCATTTCTCCACCTGGCTCACAATGGGTTACGTTAAATGGAATATCACTCATTAGCAGCTCTAAGTCAGCTGGAGAATAACATCTTAAAGATTGCGTGACTTTCTCGGTTTTCTTATCTTCCTTCCACCAAGAATCTATCATTCTACAATTTATTGCATCAAATTCATATTTCCTAAATAACCCCTTTTCTATCTGCATTGTCTTCCCAGAAACTTTTGCCCAATACCATGGCGTGTATATATCTATCAACACTGTTCCACCTGGCTTCAACCAGTGATAAATTCGTTTTAATAGAACCTGTTGCTCTTGATCGTCTCCTATTCCGAATCCATCCCAATAACATATCAAATCATACCGCTCAGTTAATTCTGCTTCATAAAAATCCCCGTGTATGATGGTAATTTTAGATTGTACGCCTTCTCGTTTAGCAAGTTGGTGTATAGTTTGAACAGCATTTTCCGCTAACTCTATCACAGTAACTTCATAGCCTAACTTTGCTGCAGCCACAGCGAAGTAGCCTCGTCCGCTACCCAATTCCAAGATTTTTTCACATGAGGAGGGCACATATTTTTTCAATTTATTCAGTAATTCTTGTTGGTATCCAAGTGCTTCTGTATCATTCACTTCCCACAAACTATATTGCTTTTCATAAAATTCTCTCACCCATTCCACAAAACATATCCCCTATCTACTAATATTGGAAAGGTCCGCTCTTCCCTTATAGAACTTCCATGCAGTTGTTACAAATAGCAATAGTATGATAGATACAGAAGCGAGTATATTATATTCCATCCCAATTAATTCAAACCACATTACAATGATTGGAAACATAACTACGATCGTTATTATCCACGGAATGATTAAAGCATAATACAATCCTAACCCATTATGTATCTTGAAAAGAGAAGTCCACTTTGATTCGTTCATACGGAATATCTTTTTCATTAGGTAGAATACAGAAAGAAGCATTGCCACGTAAAACAAACCAACAATGATACTGATGAGAACATATGAAAGTATCAACATTAATATTTCCATTACCACCCTATCCACCACCCATTTTTCAGAAAAATCTATTTATACTTTCATCATACCATTTACTGAGACAGAGACTAAAGTTTTTTATTAGGAGGTAAAAAATGAAGAGGCTGAGACAAAAGTATTTAATCAAAAGACAAATTCAAATGATTGGACTATAAAAAAACGCTTCAGAAATATACTGCGCTTATTCTAGCTTTCATTCGTCTTTTGACTAGCACTTTTTGTTATGTCTCAGCCTCTTCATTTTTATCTAAGAATTATTTATTCTTTTTTTACGATCCGCTATTGTTCGATAATGCTATTTTTATATGCGCTAAATGATGTTCTTCATGCCAAGCTAATTTTGCAACTTTTGAGGCAACTGATATTTCTCCATTTATTTGATGAACAAAAGATTGATCTAATTGCTCCTCGGTTAACCTATACCCTAAAGACACGATTCGTTCATTTATACCTTCCAACATTTTTATAGAAGTTTCTACAGGCAGGTTTGTATCCGGTTGAATAGCCCACTTTTCTTGATCAAAAGCAGGTACTGTTGGACTTTCATCCGTTAAAGCCAACTTCAAGCGCTGATACATATTCAACTGAGAATCAGCAATATGATGAACAAGTTGGCGAATGTCCCAGCTACCTTCACGATAAGTTTTACTTAATTCCTCATCATTTAATGAGTTAACTGTTTCTCCTAATCGATTCGTGTACGTTTCAATTTGCTTTAGCCATTCATGAATATCTTCGATTGTAACTTTCTCAGGTACTTGTAATTTGCCAATTGGGAATCTCACGTCCATGTTCAACCCTCTTTCCTTGATTATTTATTTCATTAGCATCGTTCTTGTATACCATATTCATAAATTAATATTCAAAGCGGAATACGATACGTTAAATCTCAATAGCAAAATAAAACCCTTCGATTGGTTAATTCTCCATTTGAAATGCTTCACTATAGATTTCACGCAACTTAGCTGCGTTATCGTCCCACTTCACTGGATTACCATTAACAATTTGACCTAATACATCCAGACATCTATGCCACCCTGCTGCGGTAGGAACTGCCCATGAATCATCATTAAATGTGTGAGTGAAAATCATTCGACACCCTTCATCCTCTTCCAGCAATGAAATATTTATCAGATCATCAACCTCACGAAAGCTAAATAAATATGGCTTTTCCATTTCTGTAATAATAGCATTATATGTCGTTCCTTCACCGTCATCAAAGTTTATCTCTCCACCAAGCCTAAGATCCATCTCTCCTGTTGCGAAAGGATACCATTGGGTGAAATAGTCAGAATTCGTAATGACATCGAAAACATCTTCTGGATTAAGAGAAAAAAAACGTTCAAATCTTAAAGCGTAATTTCCGTTAGTTTCATGTAATGTCCCATATTGATTCATCGCCTCATCCTCCTCTTTACTAATCGCTACTAACTAAAAAAACGTATTTATAGGATCAAAATATACGCACCATCCTATTTATTCTTATAATTCTATTGTAACAATATATATTTAAATTAAAAATGATATTAACAACGCTATAAAATATAAAAAATAGTGAATGAAAATATAGACATGGGTTTGATGTTGAAAAAATACTCGGGTCTAATCGGTATAGAGTTGCAAGGAGGATGATATTCACCGGTAATATGATACGAATCATAAAGATGACTGAAAAATTAAAAATAAAATATACACACGAAATAATCAAAAAGACGAATCTAATATCAAAAAATGAATTAAGACTCGTCTTTTTTATATTTAACAACTAGCAATCCTAAAAATTATTAGGTTTTAAGTGGCCTCTGTTTTTTTAATTCTTCTTTACAACAGGCTGATGCCAATTAAACCATTTGATTTTTTACTTTAAAAATTAAATTGGTGAGGAATGCATTACTCTAAACTCCAATGATTAAAACTTTATTTTATAGGTACTTGCTTTAACTTCCATATATCCGTTGCATAGGATTGAATGGTTTGATCACTTGAAAACTTTCCAGAATGAGCGATATTGGTTAGGCTCATGGACAGCCATTTATTTTTATTTCGATAAGCTCTCTCGACAAGCTCATGCGCTTCTAAATAAGGCTCGAAATCTTGCAATACAAAATAAGGATCATTATGCGAAAGAATATGGTAGTATATATCTTTGAATTCCATCTGATGAATACCGAAGTCACCATCATTTAGCTGATCTAATATCCTGCGAATACGTTCATCCTGATCATACAACGCCCTCGCGGAATAAGATCCATTTCGGTAATACTCGATTACTTCCTCAGCTGTTAACCCAAAAATAAACATATTGTCATTCCCGACTACATCACGTATCTCGATATTAGCCCCGTCCAAGGTTCCTAAGGTAATTGCTCCGTTCATCATTAACTTCATATTTCCAGTACCAGAGGCTTCTTTACTAGCAGTAGATATTTGTTGGCTAATATCAGCAGCAGGAATAATTTGTTCTGCTAATGATACTTGATAATTCTCTAAAAAAATTACTTTTAACTTCCCCTTTATATCTGGATCGTGATTAACAATAGATGCTACTGTATGAATCAGTTTAATTACCTCTTTTGCCATGTAATAGCTTGGCGCTGCTTTAGCAGCAAATATAAATGTCCGAGGTATAACATCTTGTTGAGGATTATCTTTTAATTCATTATATAAGTAAATAATATGAAAAACGTTTAATAATTGGCGCTTGTATTCATGGAGACGTTTGATATGAACATCAAAAATAGAGTGTGGATCAACCATTATACCCGTTCTTTGTTGAATAACCGAAGCTAGCTTTTGTTTATTCGTAAGTTTTACTTCTTTCAGCTTCTCGAGTACGGAGGAATCTTCTGCATATTTTAGTAAGCTGATTAATTTTTTTGGTCGTTTTATCCATTGACTACCAATCACGTCTGTAACTAAAGTAGACAATTCCGGGTTTACTTGCAGCAACCACCGTCGATGTGTAATTCCATTTGTTTTATTTGTGAATTTGTCTGGAAAGCGTTGATAGAAATACTTCATCTCTTGAGTTTTTAAAATCTCCGTATGAATTCGAGCAACCCCATTCACCCGATAACTTCCAACAATCGCTAAGTGAGCCATATGTACTGTATCATGAGCAATGATTGCCATATCAGCTATTTGATTACGAAGGTGTTTATAATCCAGCCATAATTCTTGGCAAAAGCGCTCATTAATTTCTTCTATTATCATGTAAATTCTCGGCATAAGTTGTTTAATAGTTGCTACAGGCCATTTTTCCAGTGCTTCACTTAAGGTTGTATGATTTGTGTATGCAAAAGTATTCGTAGTTACTTTCCATGCATTATCCCAGCTTAATCCTTCTTCATCTAGCAGTATTCGCATTAATTCTGGAATACCAAGACTTGGGTGCGTATCATTAATTTGAATGGATACTTTCTCATGTAAACGGTCGATAGAGATTTTGTGTGTTTGTTTATACTGCTGAACTATGGATTGAATACTAGCTGACACAAGAAAATATTGTTGCTTTAATCTTAATGATTTCCCTTCCTCACTTGAATCATCAGGATATAAAAAACCGCTAATTTGTTCTATCGTATGCTGATGTGCTAATTCCTTATAATACGTTGTGTTTTCTTCTAATGAACCTCCGATGTTATCTATCGCTTCCGCTGACCATAGCCTTAATGTGTTTACCGTCCCATTTTGATATCCGGAAATTGGAATATCATAAGGGATGGCTTTCACCTTATTCGTTTGATCATAGCTAAAAATTAAGTTTCCATCTTGATCTTCATGTATGTGCACATTCCCTTCAAAATGAATAACAACCGCATCCTCTTCTTTCCGATATTCCCAAGGGTACGGATAAGTTAGCCAATAGTCAGGGAGTTCTACTTGATTACCATGTATTATTCGTTGCTCAAATAAACCATACCGATAGCGAATCCCATAACCATGCCCAGGATATTGCAAGGAAGCTAGTGAATCTAGGAAACAAGCTGCCAGGCGACCTAATCCGCCATTACCTAACCCAGCATCGTGTTCTTGACTAAATACCTCTTCTTCATTAAATCCGAGTTCACGTATCGCTTCTTTTGCCTCGTCTAGCAAACCTAGATTCAGCAAATTACTTTCCATTAACCGACCAATTAAAAACTCCATGGATAAGTAATAGACTTGTTTATATTTCCCATAAGCATAGCCTTCCTGCGTCGCTTTCCAATTATCCTCCATGCTCTCATTTATGATAGAGGCTAATACTTCATATATATCTCTGGAACTAGCACCTTCTATCGTTAATCCTTTTTGATGCGCTAATTCTTGTGAAATTCGATTCACTAATTTTTTCTTTCTCAACTTCAAATCAGACCCGCTCCCTATTTATAAGATACAGATGAAGCATCGAGCTGTTGATATACGTCTGCATATGCAGACGCGGAATCCTTCCAACTAAATTTACTTTTATTTACATTCTTTATTAATACTGACCAAAGTGAAGGTTGTTGATAAATCTCCAGAGAGTACTTCAGTACATGTAAAAGTTCATGTGCATTATAATTGGCAAATCGAAAGCCATTTCCTTCTCCTGTAATTTCATTAAAAGCAATTATCGTATCTTTTAATCCTCCTGTCTCACGGACAATAGGTACGGTTTTATATTGTAAAGCAATTAATTGAGATAACCCACATGGCTCAAACTTCGATGGCATCAGGAGAAAATCGGCACTTGCATATAATCTCCTAGCTAATGATTCATTAAAATGCAGGTGGGTAATCATTTTATCTGGGTAACGGTATTCGATGTCTTTGAAATAGTATTCAAATTCCTGTTCTCCATTTCCAAGAACAATCAATTGAATATCCTCTTGTAAAAATTCCTCTAAAATTCGTTGAACAAGATGAATTCCTTTCTGTTCTACTAGTCTAGTAACCATAATATAAAGAGGTACTCCATCTTTAAGATTCAAACCTATTTCTTCATAGAGTAACTTACGATTCTCTATTTTTTTCGACCGTGCAGAACGGTAGTTAACTGGTAAAGATTTATCTATAGCAGGATTATAATCTTTTAAATCAATCCCATTTAGCACTCCTATCAAGTCTTCTCGCCGATTCCAAAGCATCTCTTCCAGTCCGGCACCGTAATAAGGTGTTAGTATTTCTTCTGCATAGGTTGGACTTACTGTCGTTATTTTATCGGCATGAAAAATGCCTGATTTCAAACTATTAATCATTTGATTCCATTCCATGCCTGCTAAATGTTCTCTGCCTAATTGAAAAAAATCATCAAATGTCGTTAAAGGCATTGTCCCTTGGTAATATATATTATGAATGGTAAAAACGGTAATCAATTCTTCAATAGGTTGATAGATTTTAGCTAGTGCAACAGCTATCCCTGTTTGCCAATCATGGGCATGTAATACACTTGGTATAAAATCGATATATTCTAAAGAAGCTATAATAGCCTGACTAAAAAATACAAATCGTTCTCCATCATCGTAATAGCCGTATATTCCTTTTCTAGTAAAATAATAATCGTTTCCGATGAAATAATACGTGACGTCATTATAACGATAACGATATAGCTCTGCAGTTTGTTCTCTCCACCCTAATGAGACCGTAAAAGCGCACACAAATTCAAATTGATCCTTCCAAGAACGATCAATTTCATCATATAAAGGTAACATCACTCTTACTTCCATTCCTCCATGTTCCTGAAGAGCTTGTGGCAACGATCCAGATACATCCGCAAGTCCGCCTGTCTTAATAAATGGTGTACATTCTGAGGTGACAAATAAAATGTTTTTCATCTTCTCACCTTCCTAGGTTCACTTTATATTACTTGTCTTTTGGCTACGACGTATGGTTTTTCCTTTGATCCTATAATTCGCTGCCCTGTTGTTACTACGACGTCTTTATCTAATATTACATTTTCCAAATGAACACCTGAGCCAATTGTACATCGTTGCATAATGATCGAATTTTTCACCGTTGCCCCTTCATGAAGTTGGACACCTCGAAACAGTATACTCCCTTCAATACAGCCATTCACTTTACACCCATTTGCAACCAATGTATTCACTACTTCTGCCTTTTCACCGTACTTAACCGGAGCATTATTGGATATTTTTGTACGCACAAAATGGTTGTTTAAAAATAACTGCTGGTAACTATCCTCCTGTAGCAGCTTCATATTATGCTTATAAAAACTTTCTACAGAGTTAATAAATGCGTGATATCCTTCTTGCCGAAATCGAAAAACACGTAAATCCCCCAGTCTTTCCATAATCGCTGCATGAAAAAAATGGTCCTTATGATACGCGATACAATTATCTACCAGTTCAATTAATAAATCTTTGTTGATAATATATACTCCCGTAAAAATTTCCGGATTATTCTTATCATTGGTTAACGCTTGAACTCGATGTATATAATCACATTCCACTCGTAAATTGGACTCATGTTCATTCGAAAGCTCTTCTTCTCTAACGGTTATTAGTGTTACATCTGCCTGCTCTTTTATATGTTGCTCGAGCGCTTCTTTGTAATCCGTATTGGAGATGAATTGACTACCACTTATTAACACATATTTAGAATTACTACGATTGAAATAATCCCGATTATTATGGAAAAACTTTAAATCTCCTCTAGATCGATCAGTTGGATCATTCCAATCCGGAGGCAATATAAATAATCCTCCGTTTCGACGATCTAACTCCCAATTTTCACCGGTACCAATGTGATCTAGTAACGACCTATATTTATTCCGAACAAATATCGCGACTTCTTGAATCGAAGAATTCACCATATTTGATAATGTGAAGTCAATGAGGCGGTACCTTCCTCCGAACGGAATGGAAGCCGGATTACGAAAGTATGCCAGTTCATTTAATAAGTGATGTTCATGTTCTAAATTCACAAGGCCCATCATACGTTCCATTTATACGTCTCCTCCTGCTGGTGCAAGCATTGAATTTAATATCTCATTATTAATAATGAATGGTTCTATCTCTTTATCCGAACGAAAGATAGTCCCTTCTGGAATCGTCGTATTCTCCATCACAATCACACGATCAAGTACACAATCTTTTCCTATCTTTACATTTGGGTGAATGATCGATTGGTTTATATAACTTCCCTGTTGAACACTGACATTACGAAACACAATTGAGTTTTTAATATGACCATAAATAATGGAACCAGAATTAATATAGCTGTTTACTGCTTTACCATTGGTTCCAATAAAATGTGGTGGTAAATTCGAGTCATGTGTATAGATACGCCAATTTCGATCATGTAACGAAAAATATCCATTATTATCTTTCAGCACATCCATATTGGCTTCCCAATAACTTTGAATCGTCCCAACATCCTTCCAGTAACCGTTAAATTTGAATGCATATAGGCGGTGCTGATTATTTAACATGGACGGAATAATATCTTTACCAAAATCACGGCTCGAATTCGGTTTATTTGCGTCCTCGATTAAATACTTTTTTAGCGTTTTCCAGTTAAAAATATAAATTCCCATCGAGGCTAAATTACTGGATGGGTTTTTTGGTTTTTCTTCGAATTCATAAATTATTTGTTCGTCATTCGCATGCAATATCCCAAAGCGTCCTGCCTCTGCCCACGGAACTTCAATAACAGAGATTGTTACATCCGCATTCGTTCGTTTATGCTGCTCTAACATTTGTTGATAATCCATTTGATAAATATGATCGCCTGATATGATAAGAACGTACTCAGGTTCATATTGATGGATAAAGTTCATATTTTGATAGATGGCATCCGCCGTACCTGAATACCAATCCCCGCCTTTTGTTCCTGTGTAGGGGGGTAATATCGAAACTCCACCATGTTGATGGTTCATATCCCACGGCTTTCCATTACCGATATGTTTATTCAATTCCAAAGGAGCATACTGCGTTAGTATACCTACTGTTTGTATCCCTGAGTTAGTACAATTACTTAAAGTAAAATCAATAATACGATACTTACCTCCAAACGGAACAGCGGGCTTTGCTCCTTGTTTCGTTAACATGCCCAGTCGCTTTCCTTCTCCTCCCGCTAATAACATTCCGATGCATTCACTCACGCGGCAATCTCTCCCTTTCAACTTCGATTTGAAAAACGGATATGGCTAATGGTGGCACTTTAATCTTTATATGCTGTGATAAACCATGCCATTTCTCCGGAAAGCTAAAATGTTCCCCTTCATTTATTTGACCAGACCCTCCAAACCTTACTGAATCAGAATTAAAAATTTCTTTATATCTTCCAGATTCAGGAACGCCAATCTTATAGTCAAAATGAACTTGAGGTGTGAAATTACAAATAATAATTAATTCTTGATTTGGTTTATTCGCTTTCCTTCTAAATGCTATTACACTTTGATCAATATTATGTGGGTCTATCCACTCAAATCCTTCACTTAGGTGATCCAATTCATAAAGTTCAGGATGTTGCTGATATAATTCATTCAAATTTTTAATATAGTGATAAATACCTTTGTGGAGCGGATATTCTAGTAAATGCCAGTCCAACTCCTCCGTGTCCTTCCATTCCGCATATTGCGCTAATTCTCCCCCCATAAATACTAGCTTCTTGCCAGGATGTGTATACATATATCCATAGAGGAGACGTAAGTTTGCAAATTGCTGCCATTGATCTCCAGGCATTTTATCTAAAAGTGATTTCTTGCCGTGTACGACCTCATCATGAGAGAGTGGCAATAAATAGTTTTCCGAATAGGTGTACATAAACGAGAAAGTCAGCCGGTTATGATGCCACTTCCGATGTATCGATTCCTTCTCCATAAAAGAAAGCAAATCATTCATCCATCCCATGTTCCATTTATAATTAAACCCTAGTCCACCTTTATTTACAGGAGCTGTTACTAAAGGTAAATCCGAACTATCTTCTGCCATCATTAAGGCACCTGGTATATAAGAAAAAACGACTTTATTTAGCTTTCTCAAAAAGGCAAAGGCCTCTAGATTCTCCTCCCCACCGTATGTATTGTATATTTTTTCTTCCTCATCATATCGATCAAAGTTCAAATACAACATGCTCGCTACTGCATCGACACGAAGTCCATCAATATGGAACTCTTTCAACCAATAAATTGCATTGGAAATAAGAAAGCTTTGAACTTCAGGTCTGCCATAATCAAACGCTAATGTACCCCATGACTTTTTTTCGGATTTTTTCGGATCCCTGTATTCATACAGTGGTGCTCCGTCAAATTGCCGCAGTCCGAAATCATCTTTACAAAAATGTCCAGGGACCCAATCTAAGATGACACCTATTTGATGTTGATGACATTGATCAATAAAATATTTAAAGTCCGATGGGTTTCCATATCTTGATGTAACCGCAAAATATCCTGTGATTTGATATCCCCAAGATCGGTCGAATGGATGTTCATTTATGGGTAATAATTCTATATGAGTGTAACCTAGGGATTTTACGTATGGTATTAGTTGTGTTGCTAATTCTCGGTAGGATAAAAATTGTTTTTTGAGTGTTTTTTTCCATGTACCTAAATGAACTTCGTAAATGGAAATTGGAGATGAATATGGATCATAAGTATTTCTTTGTTCGATCCATTGATCATCACTCCATTGGTAACCATTTGCTGCGGGGATTACAGATGCAGTTTTAGGCCTTCGCTCTGCTTGCGTTGCGAATGGATCCGCTTTTAATATTGAAGTGTCTTCAGATGAACATATATGATACTTATAAGATGTTGCTGGTGGAATATCTGCTATAAAACCACCCCAAAGACCTTCATCCGTAAACTTCTCTAAAGGATGGCTATTTTCTTCCCAATTGTTAAAATCACCTACCACGCAAACTTTTAACGCATTAGGTGCCCAAACAGCAAATCGATACCCTCGTTTTCCTTTCCAGTTTATCTCGTGGCATCCTAAAAATTGATGACTCTCAAAGTTTGTACCTTGATGGAATAAGTAGATGTCTTCTGCGGATATATGATACAACCAACGCTGCCCCCTTTGAACAATTGAAAAAGAAAATCTTGTATTCCCTAACATTATAGCGATAAAATAATACTAGTTCAAGAAAATAGTCAGAATATTCCTTCGACAATAATTGTAACTTATGTCGAAGAATGACAATGATGAAAGAGGTAGCAAATGTTTTGTCAAAAAACGGATGAAAGCCAGGCTTAGTTTAAGTCTGAAGCGGATTTCAAAACAACTCATTCGAATTCGTCTTTTGCAAATACCTCGTCCAAACTTCATTATAGTTCGGATAAAAGTCCCCTCAGTTAGGGTATAACATATACTACATCAAACATCGGAATAAGGAGGAGCGCCAATGACTGATTCAATAATTGCTTGGTATGACGATGTACATCGATTAATCATTGAACATCCATCATCCAATTTTTTAAACAAGCCAAATACTCCTGTACGTATTACAGAAAGATCAACAAATACTCATTATTACAACGCTAATATAAACCATCGTGATGAAAAAGAGATAATCGTTGAATTAGATAACCCGCTCCCTATTGGAAGAGATTTAGTGCTTGTATGGAACGAATTAGAAATCCCTATATATACTCGTAAAATCACACGAACAAAGTGGTTTGAAGATAATTTTTTTACAAATCGAAAGTTAGGTGCGTTTTGTAATAACAAGTCCACTTCCTTTTCCATTTGGTCTCCAGTAGCAACTGCTGTACATTTACAGATAAAAAATAACTTCTATCTTTTAGATAGGAATCAAGATGGAAGCTGGTCAATAAGCCTTGATGGAGACTTTCATCGCACGACCTATATATATCAAATTACGATCAATGATTTCACTCAGGAAGTTATCGATCCTTACGCAAAATCAGTCACTGCAAATAGTACTGAAGGAGTAATTATAGACCTTAATCGAACTAACGCTTTAAATCATCAACGCCCAAATAAAATTACTAAATTCCAAGATGCGATAATTTATGAATTACATCTGAGAGACTTATCCACACATGAAAATAGTGGAATCAACAATAAAGGAAATTATCTCGGACTAACTGAATCAAATACCGTAACCAATCTAGGATATTCAACTGGCAGGTGTTATATAAACGAACTCGGAATTACACATGTGCAATTACTACCTGTAAATGATTTTGCTAGAGTCGATGACCTGCATCCCAATAATTCATATAACTGGGGTTATGATCCATTATTTTTTCAAGCACCAGAAGGAAGCTATTCATCCAACCCAACTAACCCCCTTTCACGAATAAATGAACTTAAATCTTGTATAGATTCCTGTCATGAGGATAACCTATCCGTCATCTTGGATGTCGTATACAACCATGTATTCCAAATTGACCATTCCTCTTTTGAAAAAATGGTTCCAGGTTATTTTTTTAGATATCACGACAATGGAGAATTAAGTAATGGTACGGGGGTAGGAAACGATTTTGCTAGTGAAAAATTAATGGCAAGAAAATTTATATTAGACACGATTGATTATTTTTTAAATGAATATAATGTAGATGGTTTTCGTTTTGACCTTATGGGAGCGATAGATGTGACTACTATGCAGGAAATACAAAAACGTTGTCAGAAAGAGAAAGAATTTATATTGCTGCTAGGAGAAGGGTGGGATTTACCTACTGCGTTACCTGCGAATCAAAAATCCACACCAAATCAAGCACACGAATTAACAGGAATAGCTTTCTTTAATGATTTTTTTCGTGATACCTTAAAAGGAAATCTATTTGCAGCTGATTCAAAAGGGTATGTGAATGGAGAAGGTATGCATGTAGAACATCTACCGCATTTAGTGACCGGTTGTGTGTTAAGTAAATATGGTATACCCTTTGCTGAAAATCCAGGTCAAATCGTTAATTATGTTGAATGCCATGACAATCACACGCTTTGGGATCGGTTATCTATTACCAATTCTCATTTCACCGTAGATGAACGAAAAAAAACACACCAACTGGCTACTGCTATAACAATCCTCAGCCAAGGCATTCCTTTTCTTCATGCGGGGCAAGAGTGGTATCGGACAAAACACGGAGACGAAAACAGTTATCAATCTGGCGATAATATTAACCAACTCAATTGGAGTCAACGAGAAACGGAAGAAGAATCGATTGCTTTTGTTCGTACATTGATTGAACTCCGAAAAAGATATCCGGTATTTCGTTTACCAAGTGTTGAAGATATAAACAATTATGTTCATATCCTCCCTACCATTCATCCGGTTTTCGGATACACGCTTTTAGACAATGATGCAGATATTACCATCTATATCAATCCAACAAATACTTGCTATGATTTACAGTTACCTTCTTCTGCAAATTGGAAAGTCGCTGTTAGTAATGAATTTATTAAAAGGAATGAACAAGTGGTTATTGGCGAACAAACAACACTACATCCCTATGAAATTCTCGTATTAGTAAAACAACGATCGCATCAGAAAGCTAAGAATCACGCGATAAAATCTTATGTATCACAGGAAAAAGGTCAGTGAGAATCGAACAAAGTTAGTATAGATTTTCTTCTAGCTCATACTTGTTGTAAACGTATAACTCTACTCTTTCCCCTCCATCGTTTAGAATAAATTGTATAAGCAAATAATAATTAATAAATAACGAACGGAGGATAGAAAGTAATGACACGTCTAAACATCTTAGATTATCTATTAATAGATGAAGGAAAAACAGCTATAGATGCAATTCATGACACGACAGAATTAGCAAAGCTCGCTGATGATTTGGGATATCATCGCTTTTGGGTACCGGAACAGCATCATGCTCTTTCGATTGCCAGTAGTTCACCTGAATTATTAATGATGCATCTAGCTGGACAAACGAAGAATATACGGATCGGTTCTGGTGGAATTATGCTCCCTCATTATAGCCCCTTTAAAGTTTCTGAGATTTTTCGCACTTTGGAAGCAATTCACCCTAATCGGATTGATTTGGGTATTGGAAATAGTACAGGAGGAAGATTAGTAAACCATGCTTTAAATGAGGAAAAAGAAGAACGATTAACGTATGAGCAACAAGTAAGAGATATCCAAAAGTATATAAGTGATGATAAAGAATCAAGTCATCGTTTCCAAAAACTAATCGCTACACCAGTGACTGCCACAAGACCAGAAATGTGGATGCTAGGTGCAGGAGGTTCAAGTACGAAAATTGCTGCGGAACTTGGTACGGCTTTCACATACGCGCATTTTATTAAACCTTTTGATGTAGGAATCGAAATCGTTAATACGTATCGAAAACAATTTAAACCATCTCTGTTTCATGAAAAACCAATTGTTTCTATTGCTGTATTTGTCGTTGTCGGAAAAACGACAGACGAAGCTGAACAGCTAGCTAAATCCTTTGATTTATGGATGGCGTCATTAGAGACTGCTAAGAATCCGCCATTCTTCCCAAACGTCCTTACAGCTTCTAACAAACATTTTAGTCCTTTTGAAAAACAAAAAATAAATAATATCCGTAAGAGAGCTATAATAGGCGACTCGAATTACGTAAAGGAAGAAATTCAAAAACTGATTGCCAAATATAACTGTGATGAAGTTATATTGATTCCTAACATTCCTGGAATCGAGAATCGAAAAACAGCAATTGAGTTACTCGCCAAAGAATTTCAATTAACTTAGCTTAGAAGAATATTCTAGAAATAATAACACCCCTTAGATAGGACATATATATTAATCCATCTAAGGGGTGTTTTATTTAAATTATTTATTATTCAACATTTAATTGCCAGTTAACACCGAATTTATCTTCCACCCAGCCAAACTGTTTACTAAATCCATGGTTATCAATTGGCATACGGATTTCCCCTTCTTGAGAAAACTTCGTAAAAACATCCTGCAATTCTTGTTCATCATCACAAGTAACAAAAAGAGACATCGATGGAGTAAAAGAAAAATCATGTTGAATGAAACTATCCATACACATTATTTCTTGACCCTTAATAACAATCACTGCTCGTAATATTTTACCCTCCATGCCTTCCACTTCTGAACCATATCTTTCTATAAAAGGAATATCGACATCAGAGAATACGGATTGGTATAAATTAATTGCCTCTTCAGCTTTGCCTTCGAACATTAAGAATGGATGAACTTGTTGTTTTACCATAAATCTCAACCTTTCGATTTTAATTTTGTTTTATTATATCAAAAATAGCACGGAGCAATTGTTTACAATATCGGTCTTTAGACTTAGATGAAATCCATCCAGTTACCGTTTAGAAAAATAACTTTCCTCATTAAACTAAAAATAGATAAGGTAACGGAGGGGTTCATAATGAAAAAACGAAACATGAAGATAATTGTTTCCAACCAATTTTTAACTCAATTAGCAGATAGCGTGTATGATATAGCAATTTTTTGGTATGTTTATGAAGTCTCACAATCGGCATTATTGGCTTCCATTATTACAGCATTAACTTTTGCAACACAAATATTGATTGGTCCGTTACTCGGAACGTTCGCTGATCGATTTGAACCGAAGCGATTTATGCAAATTGGATTTCTCGTCATGCTAACTGTAGGAATTTTTATGGCGATTAGTTTTCATTTCTTTTTTGATTATTTTTTAATTGTAGTCTACGTTGGACTTATATTGCATGATGTAGGAATGTTTATTGTTGCTCCAGCGAAGAACCGATTACTCCCAAGAATTGTTTCGCAAAAAAATCTGTTGAAAGTAAATGGGTTCATTAGTTCATCAGGCCAAGTAGCTACGTTGATCGGTACGTCGATTAGCGGTTTTGCCATAGCACTTATTGGATTTGTTGGTGTTATGTTATCACATTCACTTATTTATTTAATTGCTAGCCTAATTCTTATGTTTTTAGTTGAAATTACTAGTAAAGTAAGACCTACGAACATAGATGAGGTAGCTATTGCTGCCTCAAAAGAAGATATAAAGACAAATACCAAGACATCGCTTCTTCAAGAATTAGTTCATGGGTATAAGTATCTTCGGATGAAGACGGAAGTTTTTAAGCTTATCATCTTAGCTATGGTTGTAAATGTAAGTACAATGGTACTTCCCTTATTCGTAGTACTCGTACAAATTCAATATAACGGTGGTGCTGTCATGTTCGGATTCTTTTCAGCAGCTGCATCCATCGCAAGTATTATAGTTGGTTTGATGATTACAAAATTAACCGAAAAGTTATCTGTCGCACAAATTTTCTCTTACTCCTTTTTGGTTGCCGGGATTACTTTAATACTCCTTACCTTAACAAGTATTCCGGTTATTGGAATTGCCTTATACTTTTCATTTACTTTCGTCATTGTCGCCTTAAACATTAAATTCAATACCTACTTAATTACAATGGTCGATGATGAAGTACGTGGTCGTGTATTTGGAATTATTGGAGCCATTTCAGGATTTTTAATTCCTATTTGCTCTTTGCTCGGTGGCTGGTTGGCAGACACATTTCATGTAAACATTGTATTTATTCTTTCAGGGGCTTGGATTTTCTGTACAGGAATATATGTTTTCTTCGATAAGGATATCCAACAAATTAAAGAACCAGTAATCAATGAAGAAAATACTTTATCGATATAATTAAACTGTAAAACGATAAATGAGAAAACGCTCATCTGGATTATTTTCATATAACATTGAGTAAGGGACTTCTTGAACACATTCAAATGGTGTAGAATCCTCCAGAAAATAAATATATTCTTGATGTGGATAATACATGATGATATCTACATTTCTTGGATGTGTTTCTATAGAAGTTAATATGTTCTGTATAACTTTTCGAAATATATGAATCGTAAATGGATTAAAAAAGTAAAAGATACATTCATCTTTGGATACAAAATATTCCTCGGCAAGACAGCAATTAAATTCTATACTTTCACCACCATGATGTTTACGATAACGATGATGATTATCGATCGCAATTTGAATTATATTCTCATCCATTTCAACCCCTTTTACCCCCAACTTGAAATAATGATGAAAATAAAAACTCACCCTTCCTTTTCCACATCCATAATCAACAAGATAACCATTTGTAGGTGTATATACATGACTTAATTCTTCTAATGCACCATAGGGAGTTGGCTCATAAGGATTATATTGTATTTCATCTGGATAATCTAAGTGTTTTTGAGGTTGTGTACGTATATGTAAAAATTTATCATATTGATAATCTTTCATCTGTTACTTCCTTTTATAAATGATTTTTTCACTTTTTACTATAGCATAAGTTATTCTTATTCGTGTTTTTGTATAGCAAATAAGTTTCGTTTCATACTATTTGTACGCGGTTCATAATTCAAAAGAAAAGTTTAAAAATATTCAAAAAAGGGTAGTTTATTATATCTATTAACTACGCTCTTCCATACGAAAGGGGAACACATGAAAAAGGTCACGAATGTTTTTTATTTCGCAGTTATTTTAGTTGGTATTATGGTTGCACTTGGTGCCATTTTCCCAGTGAAATTTGAACAAATTTCACAAAGCGTTCAAGCTTGGGTATCATCTACTTTTGGTTGGTATTATTTATTACTAATGTCTGTTTTAGTTGCTGTAGCACTATTTATTGCTGTTAGTCCTTATGGTAATATTCGCCTTGGGAAAGATAGCGATCGTCCTGATTTTTCAAATATTTCTTGGGTAGCTATGTTGTTCGCTGCGGGAATTGGTATTGGTTTAGTCTTTTACGGGGCATCGGAGCCACTTGCTCACTTTATGATTGATGCGCCTCTATCAGAACCAGGGACTGCACAAGCATTTAAAGAAGCTTTATCGCATTCATTCTTTCATTGGGGAATACATGGATGGTCCATGTATGGACTCGTCGCTCTTGCTATTGCATACTTTCAATTCAGAAAAGATGAACCTGGACTTATCTCCGTTACATTAAAGCCTTTATTTGGCGATCGAATGAATGGGGGATTCGGTAAAGCAATTGATGCTTTAGCGATCTTCGCAACAGTAGTTGGAGTGGCTACATCTCTTGGTTTAGGTGCAATCCAGATTAATGCTGGCTTATCCCATCTATTTGATCTTCCAGTTAATATCGGCGTACAGGCAACTATCATATTAATTGTTACTGTATTATTTATAATATCAGCTTGGAGTGGGTTAAATAAAGGAATTAAGACTCTATCCAACATTAATCTTATACTTGCTTTAATACTTTTTATCTTTGTATTAGCCGTCGGTCCTACATTATTAATATTTAACATGTTCTCCGAATCAATTGGCTTGTATTTTCAAAATTTTATTCAGATGAGCTTCCGATCCGCTCCTCTAGCATCAGATAATCGAGCATGGTTGGATATATGGACAATATTCTACTGGGCATGGTGGATATCTTGGGCACCATTCGTAGGTATCTTCGTTGCACGTATATCTCGAGGGAGAACCATTCGTCAATTCATTTTTGGCGTAATTATTGTACCGGTTCTAGTAATCTCTGCATGGTTTACTGTTTTTGGTACTACTGCAGGAGATATGCAGCAACAAGGAATTGTTGACCTAACTCAATTTCCAACTGAACTCGTTTTATTTAATATGTTTGATTACCTACCTTTATCAACCATCATCTCTTTACTGGCAATATTTTTATTGGTTATTTTCTTTATCACGTCTGCGGATTCAGCGACATTTGTGTTAGGTATGCAGTCAACCGGAGGATCACTTTCACCCCCGAATTCTGTGAAAGTCGCACTTGGTTTATCTATTTCTGCGGTAGCATTAATTCTTTTATATGTAGGCGGACTTAGCTCCCTGCAAAATACAGTTATTGTTGCAGCATTACCATTTTCCTTTGTTATTATATTAATGGTTATTTCTTTATATAAAGCCTTAAAAGAGGATGCTTACATCAAAAAAAGGAAAACATCATTAAAGAAAAATGAAGAAGCATAAAGCTTCACTTCATAAGATTCTACCTCTTAAAGGGTAGCGATATTTATCAGATAGAAAAAGTGAAGGCAAATTTTACAGCCTTCACTTTTTCTATGCTTCGATATCCGTATGTTTCCATTAGAAGTGGCAACAATAGTACTAAAATGGAAGTACGAGGTGAATTAGTATGATTCAATTAGAAACAGGTATTGAAGGAAAGCAAGCGTATTTTGGTAAATTACAGGGAGGATTAAAAGAACTAGGTTTTAGCCTTTCTGGATCATGGCAATATGATGAAGGATATTTCGATGGAATACTTTCTCGTGAAGGAGCAGAGACAATTTATTTACGCCTCCCCTTTCATGTGATAAGTGGTGAATTAGACAGTGATCATGCACTGCTCGAGTTTGATACACCATTCGTTATTAATCATGTAGTAAATACAGGATTAGAAAAAGAAGGCTCTGACTTAGCAACAGCTACAGGCCTAAGTCAATTCCAAAAACCTGTGGATGCAGATGGAGAAATTGATGATAAATCTTATTGGCAGAAAAATGGAGAGCATGCTGTGCAACAAATCATTCAGCATATTGACAATAATTTATAGTTGAATGACTACTCCCCTTACTTCATACTATGAAGTAAGAAGAGGAGGGTACTTATGTATCATTTCGTTGAAGATAAGATTAAAGAATCGATCGAAAATGGTGAATTTGATGATCTTCCTGGAAAAGGAAAAAAATTAGATGTACGTGATGAGTTTGCCGGCATTCCTGAATCAATGAAACAGCCTTTGCGAATTTTAAAAAGAGCTGGTTATCTTAATGAAGAACAAGAAAAAAACGCTAGTCATTTATCTGAGCGAGACTTATTACTAATTGCAACTGAAAATCAAATAGAAAAGAAAGACGCAGATAAAAGAACTGCCTTTCAATCATTTACGAAAGAACGAAACCTAGACAAATCAAAAACATTTAAAAGATATGCTCAAAAAATATATCAAAAATTTTTCGGAAGCAATCAAAATATATCGTAAAAGTGTTCAAGGTGGCGCTGCTCCCCGTACCGAAACGTATGTAGTTAATACGTGAGGAACTAAACAACAAAGCCAACAGAAGGACCTTCTGCTAAAATCGCCCACGTCCTGTGGGCAACGCAGAAATCACCACATCCTGTGGGTGCTCTTTTTGAACAAACCTAAAATAAATCTAATTGTTTAGGTGCCAAACCTTGATAATCTATCCCCAACATCTCCTGTAATTGCTTTGCATTATTTGCAGCATGCCCTCCAGAGTTATTATTGAACAGTACTATTACATCGTGATTGGGCTTATTTAATTGAGTCACTTCATTCGCTAGTGTTAATAGTTC